>JBDHRV010000024.1:0-29958 GCA_039807745.1 Burkholderiales bacterium | reverse complement strand
TCCACGAACGCATCCATCACCAGCTGCGGGTTCTTCATGAGCCTGTCCTTCCACTCGCCGAGATGGCGGCGCGTCTGGATGAGACCGCGCATCGCACCCACGTGACGGATATTGCCGATGGTAATCGCGCCGACCAGCACGTCACCATCGAAGCACAGCCGCGTGTAGTGGAAGTGCGTGGCGTCGACGTTCTCGACGGTGTCACCACCCGGGCGGCCTTTCCACAGCCCGAAGGTGTAGGAGATCAGCCCGACTGTGTCGAGCACGTTCATGCCGAGGCTGCCCTGATAGGGGACGTGCTTGCCGGCCATGTTGAGGGCCGCGATCCGGCCGTGCTCGGTAGCGGTCGGCTGCAGTGCGTGGACCACCCACTCGCCGGTCGAAAAATCGCGTCCCTGCGCCACGTCGCCCGCCGCATAGATGCACGGAACGGTGGTCTGCATCCGCTCGTCCACGATGACGCCCTGGTCGATCTCGGCACCCGTGCCCGCGAGGAACGACACGTTCGGATGCACACCGGTCGCCAAGATGATGAGATCGGCATCGAGCGTCTGGTGGTCCATCACGAGCCGCGGACCCGGCTCGATGCGCTCACTGCGGCCCTGCGTGATGATGTTCACACCCTTGCCTTCGAGCCAGCGCTGGATCATCGCGCTGCCTGTCGGCGTCATCATCGAGCGCAGGATCTGCCCCTGCCGGCCCGCGATCACCGAAAGCCGCGCCCCGCTTTCCACCAGCGACTTCATGATGACGCCGGCAACGAAACCGGCACCCAGCATCACCACGCGCGCGCCTGGCTTGAGTCTGGACACGATCACCCGCGCATCGTCGAGCGTCCAGCAGGTGACGCAGCCGTCCACGTCGGTGCCGGGAATCGGCGGCAAGGTCGGGGACGAACCGGTGGCGACGAGCAGGCGGTCGTATTCGAGACTGGCACCGTTGTCGAGAATGATCTGCCCGCCGTTCTGGCCTGCGTGCGTTTCGACCGCCTTGCGGTTCAGATAACGGACGCGCAACCGGTCGAAGTGATCCGGGCTTCTGCGCTGATGCGCGCCGGCCTCGTCGATGCGGCCCGTCAGGATGTACGGTATGGCCATGCGCGCGTACGGCTCGCCCGGCTCGCCGCTGACCAGCGTGATGTCCGCCGCGCCGTCCTCGTGCCGCAATGTCTCTGCCGCCCGCACGCCGGCGGGGCCGGCACCGATGATGACGTGTTTCATTCGGTCGGTCTCCCTGGTCGTTCTCGACCATTATGATCGCTCCGCCCGCGAGCGCTGCGGATCTCTTCGTAATGCAGCCCCGCCCGCACGGCGGCGGAGCCCTCTTCCCCCGTGACTGTCTCGCTGCGGTGCTCGGGATCGCGCAGCGCCCCCGGAAAGTACGTCGCCGTAAGGCTTCTGGAATGCACCGGCGAGTCGGCGTCGGAGCCGCCGTAGCGGCGCCAGTCGCGAACCCAGAACACATCGTCCGCCACTTCGAGCAGTCCGATGGTCTCGCGATCGCCGATCAGCACGCCCTGCACCCGCAACCCCAGCTCATCCTTGGCGCCCCGCAGCCGTTCCACGACCGGCGCCGTCGCACCGAACTCGCCGTCGGAGGCGATCAGCAGATCGGCGAGCTGCCAGCGCTCGTCCTCCAGCTTCGCGATCGCGCGCTCCAGCGGGCCGCAGATGTCGGTGCCGCCGCGGAAGGACTGGCAAAGGAAGCGGATCAGACAATCGATGCCTTCGGTATCGACGGCGAGCTCCATCTCGACCACCTCGTCGGGTCCCCCGAACGCGAAGATGTGACACGGCCGCTGCTGGGCGTGGGCAACGCGCACCGCTTCGAGCACGGTCGCCTTGGCGACCGACTCGGCGCCGCCTTGCATGGAGCCGGAGGTGTCGACGCAGATCAGCATCGGCCCCCTCTCTAGGCGCTGTTCGGGCTGCCGCTGCAAGCGGGGCCGCGAGACCGGCGTCTCGCGCAGGCGGGTTTCCCGCAGCCGATCGTCGTCCTCGTATGTCAAAAGGGTACGCTCCGCGCGCCTCGCGTGCCACACGAGGCGCAACCGTGGATGCCCGAGCAGCATCGCCTCGGCGGGCAGCATCCGCCCGATGCGGTCGGAACGGCGTATGCCGCGCGTCTCGCCTGGCAGATCCGGCACGTGGATCGTGCGGCTCTCCGGGCACTGGGCGGTCGCCTCCGCCATGACCTGCACGTTCGCGAAGCTCTGATCGTCCGGCTCGTCCCGCAGTCGCACCCGCCCGAGCTGGCGCAGGACGCGCGCGAGATCGGGCAGGCGCTCGATGAGACGGCGCGCTCGAACCACTTCCTGCCACCCTTGCGCGCGCAGCAATCCGCATAGCAGATCCCAACGCGTGTTCTTGGCGCTGTCCGGGAGCAAGCCAAACACGTCCACCAGCTCCTCCAGCAGACCACAACGCTCCTGCCACTCCGCGGCGAACGCCTCGACCGCCCGGGCCACTGCTTCGAGCTCGCTCGCCCCCCGGTCGACATAGTCGACGACGAAATCCAGATGGAATAGCAGGCTCGCCAGCACGGTATCGACCAGCGTCTCCTGGCCAGCGCAGAACCGGGTGAGCCCCAGCGCACTCATCGTTTCGGCCAGGCGCTGCGCGGCCCAGGGTTTGGGCCATGCCCATGTTCCGGCCGGAAGCGTGCCTTCCTGCAGATGGCGTCTGAGCTCGGCGAGCGCCGCGAGCCGTGGCTCCAGACTCCCCTGCGCGTTGGTCGATGCGCCGAGCCAGAGCTTTCGGGACAGCTCGTCGAACGCCGCGAGCCGGGCCTCCCGAGCCTCGAAGAGAAACGGGGCGGGCGCGTCGGGCTTCACTCGACCCCGACCGGATCGTGCTGCACCGGTGCCGGCACGCTGCCGGGATCCTGGGCGAGCCGCGGCAGGGACTCGAACCCCTTGCGCGTCGCGACGACCCGCTCCCGCAGCGCGCCAATCGCCTGCGCTGTCGCCGCGAGGTTCGCCTCGACGCGGGCGCCGAAGTCCTCGTCCAGCCAGATGCTGTCCGCGCGGTACTGCGCGAGACCGCGCCGATGCCGGCCGATCTCGGCCATGTAGCCATCGATGCGTTCGAGCAGTTCGTCGATCTGCCGCGTGCGGGCCTGGATGTGGACCGAGCCATAGCGCCGGCGGCGCGTGTGCGTGATGCGCAGCGCTTGCGAGCCGCCCTTGGCGTCGCCCACTTCGGCTGCGAGATCGCGTGCCGAGAATCGCAACCGTCCGGACTCGTCGTAGTCGAGATCGTTGGCACTGCGCTCGGCGTCGAGCTGCGCTTCGAACGCCTCGACCACCCGGGTCAGCCGCGGCGGCGAGAACGCCTCCCGCACCCCCAGACGCGCGCACAGCCAATCGCGCACGGCGGCCTGCCGCTGCGCATCCGGCGCGGTGCACCAGGGCAGGACGAACAGATCCCACAGGCTCGCCGAGGGCCGACCTTCGCTCGCCGCGGCCACGCTCGCGAGCCAGGCGATCTTTACCCAGCGCCGGTCCGAGACGTAGGCGCCCTCCGCGGCGAGGTGCCGGCGCAGATCGCCGAGCACTGTCGCGACCTCGGGCGGCAAATTCACCTGCGCGGCACGCTCGCTCAGTTCGGCGAGATCTCCCTCCCTCAATTGCAGGTCGGCAGCAGGCGGTGTCCACGCGCCGGGGCGATCGACCCGCAGCAGAGGCCCGAACCCGTCGTCGCTCACGGGCACGATCGGCAGCCGCAGCAGGAAGCGATCGAAGAAAGCCTCTCCGACCTCGTCCTCGGGCACCGCGTTGGTCGCCCCGATGACGCTGATGAGCGGGCAGCGCTGTCGCCCCGCCCCGTTGTCGAACTCGCGCTCGTTCAGCAATGTCAGCAGCGCATTGAGAATGGCGCTGTTGGCCTTGAACACCTCGTCGATGAAGGCGATCGACGCGTCCGGCAGGAAGCCTGCGGTGTGCCGCTCGTACCGGTCCTGCTCCAGCGCCTGGATGGACAAGGGACCGAAGAGCTCCTCGGGCACCGAGAAGCGGGTCAGCAGACGTTCGAAGTAGGTGGCATCGCGAAACGCGAGATGCAGGCGCCGGGCGAGCTCGCTCTTCGCCGTCCCCGGTGGACCGATCATGAGGGTATGCTCGCCGGCGAGCGCCGCAAGCAGTGCGAGACGAACCGTCTGCCGCCGCTCGACCAGGCCCCGCTCGAGCGCGTCGAGCAGACTGCGCAAGCGGGCAGACAGCGGGATCGGAACGGGCGCCGGTTGCGTGACCATCATCGAATTCTAAACGAGCCGAGACACATGCTCGCGTCGCGCTGGCGCCTTTGCGCTCGCGCGCTGCAACAGGCGTTAGCCGCCAGCGATCGGGGGCCAGATCGCGAGCACGTCGCCCTCGGTCAACGCGTGGTCTTCGCGCGCGGCAGGCGGCACGAAATGCCCATTGATCAGCACCAGGTGCACGAGCTTGCGCGGCAGGTGGAAGCGTTCGATGATCTGCGCGACCGTCGTCTCGGGCGGCACGTCCAGCGCGACCTCGTTGCCCTTGCGCTCTTCGGCGGGTGGCAGATAGTCCGACAGCGTGGCGAAGAGCTTGAGCCTGACGTTCATCGCGCCGTGCGCAGTGCCACCGCGGGGGCCTCCGCCCCGACCGCGACCGCCGCCGCCAGCGACGCCTGCATGATGCGCGTCGGGTCGCGCAGCAGTTCGTCCTTCCAGGGCCCGAGTCGGCGCCGGCTCTGGATGAGTCCGCGCAGCACGCCGACGTTTTCGGTCAACCCGATGCTGGTGGCGCCGATCAGGACGTCGTCCTTGAACTGCAGGCTGAGATAGCGGAAGTTGTCCTTGTCGACGACCTCGGCCGACTGCCCGTCGACCTCGCCCCACCACTTGCCGAAGGACGACGAGATCAGCCCGAGGGTCTGCAGCACGTTGATCGCCAGCGCCCCGACGAAGTGCGTTTCCTTGCCGACCATGTTGAGCGCCGCCACCCGCCCCTGATCGACGGCGTTGGGCTGAATGGCGTTGATGCCGCGCTCGCCGGTGCTGAAATCCGTGCTCTCCGCCACGTCGCCCGCGGCGTAGACATCCGGCACGTTGGTCCGCAGGCGATCGTCCACCAGCACGCCGAGATCGGTGGCGACGTGACTGCCAGCGAGAAAGGCGACGTTCGGCTTGACCCCGGCGGCCGAGATCACGAGATCGGCCGGCAGCTCGTCGCCGCTGTCGAGCTTGACGAACACCGACCCCGCCCGGTCCATGTCGGGCCGGATCGACATCACACGCGCCTCCGTATGCACGCGCACGCCCCTCTTCTCGCACCAGGCGCGAATCATCCCGCCCGCGATGGGCGTCATCATGCGCGGCACCATGCGATCGCCCATTTCGACGACCGTGAGCTGGACGCCACGGGCCGCCAGCGCCTCGAGGATGATGCAGCCGATGAAGCCGGCACCGATTTGCAGCACGCGGGAACCCGGCTTGGCGCGTGCGGCGATGGCGCGCCCGTCGGCGAGGGTCCAGCAGGTCTGCACGGCGGGCAGGTCGACACCGGTCACCGGCGGCCGTGTCGGGTGTGCGCCGCTGGCGATCAGCAGGCGATCATAGGCCAGCGTCGTGCCGCCCCCGAGCCTAACCTGCTTCGCCGTCGTATCGACGTGCTCGACATGGTCGACCACCGTCTTGATGCGCAACCGGTCGAAGTGTCCGGCGCCTTTGCGCAGATAAGTCCCGTCCTCGCCGATGTCACCTTGCAGGAGATACGGGAGCGCCATGCGCGAGTACGGCGGCTCCGGCTCGTCGCCGATCATGGTGATGTCGGCGCCCGGATCCGCCTTGCGGATCGTCTCCGAGGCCACCACGCCTGCGGGGCCGTTACCGATGATGACGTGTTTCATGATCCAGGACCTCAGACCCAATTGCCTCGGCGGGCGGAGGACGCCCTGCCCCTCCGCCCGCCTCGGCCCCCTCGGATGATCGTCGCGACTATAAGCCGAGCCGGGACAGCGTTTCCGGCGTCGGCACACCCTCCGGCGTCCAGCCGCGGACTTCGTAATACTCCGGCAGCATCTTGACGAGGCCATTCACCAGACCCTTCGCCGGCCCGGTCTTCGCCGGTTCGTTCAAGAGCCGCGGCGGCAACGTGTCGTCCTTGGCGGTGAAGCCGGCCGCGAGGTTGAACTGGCGCTCCATGTTCCAGATGCGCTCGCCCATGAAGTTGAGCTTGTCCATGCTCCAGTCGCCTTCGCAGGCTGCCTGGATCTGTGGCTGGATGTCCGCGACCGTCCAGGCGAAGGAGGTGAACACGCACAACCCCGACGAATCGAACACGCTGGTCGCGTCCTGGAAGGCCTTGACGAGCGCCGGCTTGCCCTCGGTGGTCAGCGGATCCGTCTTCACGGGAATGCCCAGCACTTCCGAAGCGACGGTGTAGCTGCGCAGGTGACATGCGCCGCGATTGGAGGTGGCGTAGGTGAGACCCATGCCCTGGATGCCGCGCGAGTCGTAGGCCGGAAATTCCTGACCCTTGACCGACATGGACAGCTCGGGATGCCCGTACTTCTCGCACAGGCGCTTGGAGCCCAGGCCGAGAACCTTGCCGAAGCCCTCGCTGCGCGCGGTCATCTCCGCCATCCGGGCCAGCGCCGCAGCCGAGCCGAACGGCGCCTGCATGCCGATCTCGGCTTCCGTCAGCACGCCCATCTCGTAGAGCTCCATCGCCGCGCCGATGGTCGCGCCGAACGAGATCGGATCCATGCCGTCCTCGTTGCAGATCATGTTCGTGTACTGGAGCGCTTCCAGATCGCCGACCCCGTTGGCTGCACCGAGCGCCCACGCCGCCTCGAACTCGAGTCCGCCCGAGGCGCCCCAGTATTCCGGTTTGTTGGAGACGGTGAAGTGCTTCTCGTCGATCTTGGAGATGCGCCCGCAGGCAATCGTGCAGCCGAAGCAGGCCTGGTTGGTGACGAGCTGCGACTTGCCGTCGCTGGGCCGCTTCTCGTGCATGGCCTCGGCGGAGATCTTGCCCGCGCCTTCGAACTGCACGTCGCGGTGGTTGCGCGTGGGCAGCGCGCCGATCTCGTTGATCACGTTCATCAGGACCTGCGTCCCGTACTTGGGCAGACCCTGGCCGGTCACCGCGTTCTCGGCGAGGATCTTCTTCTTCTCGAACGTGACCTTCATGAACTCCTTGGGGTTGGCGATGCCGGTCGTGCCCCGGGTGCCGCGCACCGCGATCGCCTTGAGATTCTTCGACCCCATCACCGCCCCGACGCCGGAGCGCCCGGCCGCGCGATGCAGGTCGTTCACGATCCCGGCGAACAGCACGCCGTTCTCGCCGGCGCGGCCGATGCAGGACACACGGATCAGCGGATCCTGGTGCTGCTTCTTGATCGTCTCCTCGGTGTGCCAGACCGTCGTGCCCCAGAGGTGGGAGGCATCGCGCAGATCCGCATCCTCGTTTTCGATCCAGAGGTAGACCGGCTTTTCCGATTTGCCCTCGACGATGACCATGTCCCAGCCAGCCATCTTGAGCTCCGCGCCGAAGTAGCCGCCCGAGTTCGAGCACGCGATGGCGCCGGTGAGCGCGCCCTTGGTGATGACGGAGTAGCGCCCGCCGGTCGATGCCATGGTGCCCGTGAGCGGGCCCGTCGCCCAGATCATCTTGTTGGCGGGTGACATCGGATCGACCTTGGCGTCGACTTCGGAGACGAAATACTTGGTCGCCAGCCCGCGCTGCCCGAGATACTCCTGCGCCCGCTGCATGTCGAGGGGCTCCGGCGTACAGGTGCCCTTGGCCAGGTCGACGCGTAAGACCTTACGTGCCCATCCCATGATGCCTCCTCCAGTCGGTTAAGCGTGTGGCTGACTGTCGAGCTTGCCTGCCCACTGCCGCATGCGGTCGAGCCCGGTCCAGTCGGCGTCGATGTAGGTGATGGCTCCGGTCGGGCAGGCCTCGGCGCACGCGGGGTGCCCGCCGCACAGGTCGCACTTCTGCACTTTGCCGGTATCGGCCACGTAGTTGATCGTGCCGAACGGGCAGGCGATCGTGCATACCTTGCAGCCCACGCAGACATCCTCGAACACGACCTTGGCGCCGGTCACGCCGTCGAGCTTGATCGCCTCGACCGGACAGGCGTGCAGGCACCACGCCTCGTCGCACTGCGTACAGGTGTAGGGAACCTTGCGCCCGGTGTCGTGAAAGTCGAAGACCTTGATGCGCGACTTCGAGTTGTTGAAGATGGCGTAGTTCTCGAAGGAACAGGCCATTTCGCATTGCAGGCAACCCGTGCACTTTTCCGGGTTGATATGCAGCGACTTCATCATGTTTCGCATCCTCCGTTGGGCACTACTGCATCCTTCACGGCTTGCACCGACGCGCTACGAATCCATGTCAATTATAGTCAGAGTTTGGCATTCCTGTGCATAGGTTCAATGAAGCCCTTGCCAGGCGAAAACAGCCGCCCGCGAGGCGCGCTTACGTACACTCATTCGCCGGGGAGCGGCGCAACAAAACGGCCGTTTCCTGGTGCGTCACACGGCAACCAGGCCGCGTTCAGTCGCGCTATCCTTAAGAGCAGGAGGATTCACCATGACCGACCAACCGAAGTCCCTGCGCGCCTTGAGCTGCGCCGACGATTACGACCCGAACTCGATGTCGGTGCCGAAGGCGCGAGAGTTCATCCGCGCCTTCCTGAAGCCCGTGACAGGCGTCGAGCGGGTGGCGCTCAGGACCGCGCTCGGCCGTGTGCTCGCCGAAGACGTGGTGTCTCCCATGCGTGTCCCGGCTCACGACAATTCGGCCATGGACGGCTATGCGGTGCGCAGTGCCGACCTGAGCGCCGAAGGCGAGATCCTGCTGAAAGTGATCGGCACGTCGTTCGCGGGTGTGATTTTCGACCGTGAGGTCGGATCCGGGGAGTGCGTGCGCATCATGACCGGCGCGAAGATCCCGGCAGGCACCGACACCGTCGTGATGCAGGAGCATGTCCGGGCCGAGGGGGAGGCGGTGCGCATCGGAACCGGACACCGCAAGGGCCAGAACCTGCGCCGTGCGGGCGAGGACGTCGAGATCGGGCAGACCGTGCTGCGCCGGGGGACCTGGATCCGCCCCGCCGACCTCGGTCTCGCCGCCTCTCTCGGCATCGCAGAGCTCTCGGTCTATCGCCGGCTGCGCGTCGCATTCTTCTCCACCGGCGATGAGCTGCGCTCGATCGGCACGCCCTTGACGGAGGGTCAGATCTACGACTCGAACCGCTACACGATCTTCGGCATGCTCACGCGCCTGGGCTGCGAGATCATCGACATGGGGGTGGTGCGCGACGATCCCGATCTGCTGGAGGTCGCCTTCAGGGAAGCGGCAGCGATGTCCGACGCCATCATCACCAGCGGCGGCGTGTCGGTCGGCGAGGCCGACTTCACGAAAGACCTGCTCGAGCGGGTCGGCGAGGTGCTGTTCTGGAAGATCGCGATGAAGCCGGGGCGACCGCTCGCCTACGGCCGGATCGGTAACGCCCAGTTCTTCGGCCTGCCGGGCAACCCGGTCTCGGTGATGGTGACGTTCTACGAATTCGTGCGCGATGCGCTGCTCGTGCTCATGGGCAGGGCGGAGGTCGCGCCGCTGCCCACCCTGCGGGTGCCGTGCGTGAGCGCGCTCAAGAAAGCGCCGGGGCGGACGGAATTCCAGCGCGGCACGGTGTTTCAGGATGAAGGCGGAGACTGGAAGGTGCGCGTCACCGGCGATCAGGGCTCGGGCATCCTGCGCTCGATGTCCGAGGCGAACTGCTTCATCGTGCTCCCGGAATCCCAGGGTAGTGTCGCGCCCGGAAGCCTGGTCGACGTCCAGTTGATGGAAGGGCTGATCTGACGCGCACCGGCCCGAAACGTGGAAGGAGACATCTCATGTCAGTAAGAATTGATTACCAGAAGGTCGCGCCTGGAGCCTATCGGGCTATGCTCGGCTTGGAGAAGTACGTTCACGATTGCGGGTTGGAGGCGTCGTTACTCGATCTCGTCAAGATGCGCGCCTCACAAATCAACGGATGTGCCCATTGTCTCGACATGCACTCGAAAGATGCGCGTGCCGCAGGCGAGACGGAACAACGGCTCTATCTGCTCTCCGCCTGGCGTGAAGCCCCTTTCTATACTTCGCGAGAGCGTGCGGCCCTGGCGTGGACTGAAGCGCTGACCTTGGTGTCGGAAAGCCATATCCCCGATGAAGTTTATGACGAGGCTCGGCAACATTTCAGCGAGGAAGAGTTGGTGAATTTGAGCTTGGCCATAGTCGCCATCAATGGCTGGAACCGCCTTGCCATTGGCTTTCGATCGGAAACAGGCTCGTACCGAGCCGGAACGATCGCGTCGACGGTGAAGTGACGACTAGACGATGCAAGCAAGGGCAGCCACCGGACAAGCGCATTCGGCGACCACACGGTGATTACTACCCCAGAAATGCTGCTCCGCCTCGGCGCGAGCCTCTTGTTGGGTGCAGCCATCGGATACGAGCGCGAGCATGCGGGGCGGCCTGCCGGGCTGCGGACTCACTTGCTGGTGTCACTGGCCTCGGCCACGTTCATGATCGTCTCGACCCAGTTCGTCTTCTTCCAACAATATGGCAAGGACGATCTCATCACTGTCGACACCTCACGGATCGCCGCCGCCGTGGTGACCGGGGTCGGCTTCCTGGGAGCGGGGGCGATCCTTCGCACTGGCATTGGAGTGCAGGGATTGACCACTGCGGCCAGCCTCTGGATGGTAGCCTCGATCGGGTTGGCAGCCGGAGGCGGCATGTACCTTATCGCCACGGTGACTACGGTATCCGCATTGATCTGCCTGATCTTCCTTCGCCGGGTGGAGGGCAAGCAGTGGCGGCAGTTCTCGCGGCGGGTGGTGATCCTGCTGGATGGCGACGCGGCGCACGTGCAGTCGATCACTGATTGCCTACGGCGCTTCGGGGCAACGATCCCCGACCTCGATCTCGACCGGAATCACGAGACGAACAAGACCCGCCTGGCGGTGGACATGCGATTCTCGAGTCGCGTCGACATCGACGACTTTCTGCACGAAGTTGCGAACGCCCCGGGCGTGCTGCGAATCAGGGTGCAACGGCCAGGCTGAGGAATTCCATTCGCCATGTGGCCGAGACCAAACCAGCCCGATGCGGTGAAGGAGGAGAAAGCATGAACAGCGCGACGATGCGTTTCACGGGCCAGCGGCAGGCGCTCATCGCTCGGTTGTTCCCGGCCGGCGTGCCGTTGCTCTGGTGCCCTTCCCTCACGCACTACGCCAGCGATGGGTCCATCGACAAGGAGCGGATGCGGGCGCACCTGAAATTCATGCATCCGGCGGTGGGCGGATTCCTGATTCCAGGCAGCACGGGCGAAGGTTGGGAGATGACGGATTTCGAGGTGCGTGAGCTGCTCGAATTCATGGTCGATGAGATCCACGACTTGAAAGCGCACCTGCTCATCGGCGTCCTCAAGACCGACATCGATGCGGTGCTGACTGCAATGGAGGACACGATCGACTGGCTCAAGGCGAAGACCGGGACTCAGGATGCGATGAAGGCGCTCGAGCAGTCCTCGGTGTGCGGCTTCACCGTGTGCCCGCCCGCCGGGAAGGATCTCGGTCAGGCCCGAATCCACGCTGCTCTCGAATCCGTTCTCGCGCTCGGTGTGCCGGTCTCGCTCTATCAACTGCCGCAGGTCACGCAGAACGAGATGTCGCCCGACACCATCGCGACGCTCGGTGCGAAGCATCCCAATTTCTATCTGTTCAAGGATACGAGCGGCGTCGACCGGGTCGCCGCTTCGGGTTTTCGCGACGCGTTTCTCGTGCGCGGCGCGGAAGGCAATTATTCGGCTCACCTCGCTGCCGCGGGCGGCAACTACGACGGCTTCCTCTTGAGCACGGCGAACTGCTTCGGCCCGCAGCTCGCCGAGATGATCGGCAACCTCCAGGGTGGAAGGACAGCGCAAGCCGAAGCCTTCTCGCAGAAACTTACGGCGCTGACGGATGAGGTATTCGCGCTCGCGGGTCAAGTCGGTTACGGCAACGCGTTCACGAACGCGAACAAGGCGATGGACCATTTCTTCGCTCGCGGCCCCGACGCGGCGAAGGTGCAGCCGCCGCGCCTGCATTCACGCAGGCTACTGCCCGTCGACCTGATCGAGGCTACCGGCGCTGCGTTGAAGCACTGCGGACTGATGCCCGAAAGTGGATATCTGTGAGGCTTCGCGCCCACGACCGGGAGTTGCCACCATGCGGCTGATCTGACGCGCGCCGCGGCCCTGCTGGTCCCCTTCTTCGCTTAGCGGCTCGCGTTCTTAGACTTCACGGTACCTTGGCCTTGCAGCAGGGGTTGCAGGACCGCCCGCCCGCCTTCGAGAAGCTTCCGCGGATCCAGTGATCCATAGAGCTGGATCAGTCGCGCGACCAGACCGGTCCAGCCGGTCTGATGGCTGGCTCCGAGCCCCGCGCCGCTGTCGCCGTGGAAGTACTCGTAGAAGAGAATGTTGTCGCACCAGTGAGGATCGGTCTGGAATTTCTCGGCACCGCCGAAGACCGGGCGCCGGCCGGTCCCGTCTTTCAGAAAGATGCGCGACAGGCGCTCCCCGATTTCCTTGCTCACCTCGAAGAGATTCATCACCCGGCCCGAGCCGGTCGGACACTCCACCTTGAAGTTATCCCCGTAGTACAGGTAGTAACTCAGCAGCGCGCGGATGATCAGCACGTTGACCGGCATCCAGATCGGGCCGCGCCAGTTCGAGTTACCGCCGAACATGCCCGAGTCGGATTCGCCCGGCAGGTAAGCTACCCGGTATTCCTGCGCACCCACCTCGAACACATACGGGTGCTCGAGGTGATGGCGCGAAAGGGCACGCAAGCCATAAGGACTCAGGAACTCGTTCTCGTCGAGCATGCGCGTCAAGATGCGCCGAAGCCGCTCTTCGCTCACGAGCGCGAAGATGCCGCGGTCGGCGACGCCCAGGTGCCCCGGGCCGGTCGCGTGCACGCTGCGCAGCAACTCGGGCATGCGCTGCTGGCGCTTCCTCCACGACTCCATGACGAGCGGGACGCGCGCGCGCTGCCAATTCTCGATCACGGTGGTGGCGCACAGGGGAAGCAGCCCGACCATCGAGCGCACCTTGAGCCTTTGCGCGCTGCCGTCGGGAAGTCGCAGCACGTCGTAGTAGAAACCATCCTCCTCGTCCCACATGCCATCCGGGCCGGTGCGGTTCATGCCCGACGCGATCCAGAGGAAGTGCTCGACGAATTTCGTGCACATGTCCTGGTAGGCGATGTCCTCCGCTGCGAGTTCGACGGAAAGCTCCATCATGTTCTGGCAGAAGAGGGCCATCCAGGCGGTGCCGTCGGCCTGCTCGAGGTAACCACCGGTGGGAAGCGGCGAGCTGCGGTCGAAGACGCCGATGTTGTCGAGGCCAAGGAACCCGCCTTCGAAGACGTTCTTGCCGCTGCGGTCCTTACGATTGACCCACCAGTTGAAGTTGAGCGAGAGCTTGAGGAAGGAGCGCTTCAGGAAGTCGATGTCCGGCGTGCCGCCGAAGCGGTGCAGGAACAGGGTCGCCCAGGCGTGCACCGGCGGATTCACGTCGCTGTAGTTCCACTCGTACGCGGGAATCTGGCCGCTCGGGTGCATGTAGATCTCGCGCAGCATCAGTTCGAGCTGCTCGCGCGCGAAATCGGCATCGACCGCGCTTAGCGCGATGCAGTGGAATGCCAGATCCCAGGCGGCGTACCAGGGATACTCCCACTTGTCCGGCATCGAGATCACGTGGTCGTTCACCATGTGATACCACTCGCGATTGCGAAATTGGCGCGTCTGACCGAGCACCGGGTTGGCTTGGTGCTCCTCGAGCCACTTGTCGGCATCGAAGTAGTAGTACTGCTTCGTCCACAGCATGCCGGCAAGGGCTTGGCGGATGACGCGGGCCTGATCCTCCGAGAGCGAGGCCGGCGTGATGGACTTGTAGAACGCGTCGGCTTCGCGGACCCGGCTTGCCAGGACATCGTCGAACGCCTTGCCGAAGAGGCTCTCGTTGGTTGGCGCAGCGCCGCCAAGGCGCAGCCGGATCACCGCCGTTTGCCCGGTATCGACCGCGATAGGGTAGTGCGCGACGGCTTTTGTTCCGGTTCGGGCCGGGTTCACCGCGTCCTGCCGCTGGTGGGCGAGATAGTCGTTGATCCCGTCCTTCACATAAGGCATCGCGTTCTCCGTCCCAAAGAGACGCTTGTTGTTGGTCTCGTTTTCGGTGAACAGCAGCTCGGGTTCGCCTTCGCAGTGGAGATGAAAATCGCCGAGTTCGGCGTGCGAAGCCAGGATCACCCGACTGCCGCCGGTACCGGTCGCTTCCTGCAGAAGCGGCTTCGGTGCACCTTGGGTCCAGCTCCACGTGTTACGGAACCAGAGCGTGGGCAGCACGTGAAGCGTCGCCGCATCGGGACCGCGGTTGGCGATCGAGATCTGGACCAGGATGTCTTGGGGACCAGCCTTCGCATACTCGACGAACACGTCGAAGTAGCGGTCGTCATCGAAGACGCCGGTGTCCAGGAGCTCGTATTCCAGCTCGTGGCGGGCGCGCTGCTTGTTGGTCGCCACCAGCGCGTCGTAGGGATAGGCCGCCTGCGGGTACTTGTACAGATATTTCATGTACGAGTGCGTCGGCGTGCTGTCGAGATAGAAGTAGTACTCCTTCACGTCCTCGCCGTGATTACCTTCGCTATTGGTGAGGCCGAACAGGCGTTCCTTGATGATCGGATCCTTGCCGTTCCACAGCGCAAGAGCAAAGCACAGCCGCTGCTTGTCATCGGAGATCCCGGCCAGCCCGTCCTCGCCCCAGTGATAGGCGCGCGAGCGTGCCTGGTCGTGGCTGAAGTAATCCCAGGCGTTGCCGTCGTCACTGTAGTCTTCGCGCACCGTGCCCCATTGGCGCTCGCTGAGATAAGGTCCCCACCGCTTCCAGGGCACGGACTGCTCGCGTGTTTCGTCCAGTCGTCGATGTTCAGGGGTGCCGGCCATATCAGTTGCCTCTTGTCTCAGCGTGCGCTTGTATCGCTCAAGAGCCAGAGCGCTGGCGCAAATGGCGTCTAACCGCCTACCAACCAATCAGTTCCTGGCAATCACGCCGCACGCGATGCGCGGCCCGGAGTTGCCCGCCGGCTGGTTCTTGTAGTCGTCCGGATCGAGGTGCACGACCACCGAACGGCCGACGACGCTCGCCGGCCCGTCGGTGACGGTGAAATCCGTTTCTTCCCACGTCAGCGTGGCGACCCCCGCGGCATCCGCCTTGAGGTTCGGCAGGTCGCCGGCGTGGTGCGCTCCGGACGCGGTGCTGCCGTGGTGGGCGCCCGCAGGATTGAAATGCCCGCCCGCGCTCATCGCATCCGCCGTGCAGTCGCCCTTCTCGTGCACGTGAAAGCCGTGCTCGGCGTTGGGCTTAAGTCCGCTCACGTTCGCCTTCACTAGCACTTTGCCGCCCTGCTGCGTGAACGTGACGGTGCCGGCCGCCCGATTGCCCTTGGTCGGCAAGAGCCTTGCGCTGGCAGACGGACCTTTCGGCGACACATCGGTTGACGTAGTGGTAGTCGCGCAACCTGCGACGACACCCGCGGCGACCAGAATGCCGGCGAGCGCCCGCTTCACGCCGCGGCGATCCATCGACCCGCATGGGCAAGGACCACACTCGACATCGCCTGCTTCATCGAATCTCCTCCTTCTCGTCTCGCGGTTCTCCAGGCACCGCGCCCGGTCGTTGCCCGTCAGGATCCGGCCGGCCGATTCTACCGCTCAATAGCCGTATCCACCTGCCGGCTTCCGCGGTGCGACAGGCGCTGCCGCCCGCATCTGGAAGTACTCGTCATAGCGGTGCACGTAATCCTTGTCCGCCAGAGGCAGGTGACAGGAACGGCACGGCGGGATGGGATCCGCCGCGGGCTTGCCGTCGGCCAGATAGGCGGCGTAGATCCAGTCGCCGTTGCGCAGTTCCGTGGTGACGCTCTCACCCCATCCCTTGCCTTTGCCCATCACGAAGACGCGCACAAGCTGCGCCTTGACGAGTTTGCCGTCGGCTCCCTTGGCGAGCGTCCCGTCCGGCGCCTCCTTCGCCGTGTAGTTTTCCATCACGAGGATGGTGCCATCGGGAAACGGCCTGCCAGGCGTCGCCTTGGCTCCCACCGGGTTGATGTAGATGTCGCGGACCTGCTTCGCATCGGGTCGCTGTATGTCGGTCAGAAACCTGGGCCAGGTCTTGTAGTCCGCCGGTGCCGCGAGATCGCCATCCTTGGCCATCCTGGCGGGCGGCTTGGATTCCATCTGGGTACATCCCACGACCAGGATCGCGCCGAGCAGCGCGGGGGTGACACGCTTCATGGTTCTTGTCCTCCACGGTGGGTACGAGCGAGGCGAATTCGAGCCGCATGCCCCGAACCGCGCCCGGTGACGGTTCGACAACCCCAGGACAGGAAGGTGCGGTCCGCTCGACGGGACGAGACCGCCCGTGCCCTTCATGGTCGCGGCCATCGCGGTGCCCTGCACGGGCGATCGGCGCGCCGCGAAAGAGGTGCGATGCGATATACTGCTGCGCAGCACGGAACCGGCCGAGCTCGCGTCAGGAGCGCGTGGCCGCCCGCCACGCCGAAGTTACGGACGCATCCCATGGAACGACTGATCGAAGGCTTCAAGCGCTTCCGCGCCGAGTATTTTCAGGAGCAACGCGCACGGTTCGAGCGACTCGCCGAGCGCGGCCAGCGTCCCCGCTATGCCATCATCACCTGCTCCGACAGTCGCATCGACACCACGCGGATCTTCGACGCGGTGCCGGGCGAGATCTTCCTCATCCGCAACATCGCCAACCTCGTAGCGCCCTACCAGCCGGACGACCGCCAGCACTCGACGTCGGCGGCAATCGAATACGCGGTGCGCTTCCTCAAGGTGGGCCAGTTCGTGATCCTCGGGCACGCGGGCTGTGGCGGCATCTCCGCCCTCCTCGACCCGCCGCAACAGCCCACCGACTTCGTGGGCAACTGGCTGCAGATCGCGCGCCCGGCGCGCGAACGGGTGCTTGCCGATACCTCCCTTTCACCCGAGCAGCGGCAGCGGCAGTGCGAACTGGAGTCGCTCAAGGCGTCGCTCGATAACGCGCTTCGCTACCCCTGGGTGGCCGCCAGTGTCGAGGACGGCAGTCTCGCGGCCGACGCCCTGTATCTCGATCTCGAGCACGGCGAACTGCTGCTCTACGACCGGAGCAAGGACGCCTTCGAATCCGTTTGAAGCGGCTCGCCGGACTTCACGCAGGGCCGCGGCGGGGGTACGACGCGCGCTCGGCGCGGCTTCGCGTTCTCACTTGATGAAGCCTTGCAGCAGCAGATACCCCGGCAGCCATCCGGTCAGAATGCCCTGCAGCACGGTGACTGCACCGGTCAGCTTGGCGATCGGCTTCTTCAGCACCAGCAGCAGGAAGAACATGAACCACAAGATCCCCCACGCCCCCCAGGACAGACCGAACCACCAGTCCCAGGTCGACTGCGCGCCCTGCAGCGTCTGAATCGTCACCGGGACGGCGGTAATGGCCACGAACAGGCAGAACCAGCCGAGTCCGCGACCGTCCGCGCCGTTGTAGCGATTGATCGCCACCCAGAAGTAGGTGAAGCTGAAGAGCAGCGTGAGCGCGGCGCCCTTGATCGACCCCAGGTCGGCACCCGGTGCGAATGCCAGGTACAAGGCGATGAGCAGGGTGACCCCGCCGACGAAGATGTCGATCACGGCAATCTCGTTGTCGCCGATCTGCTCCAGCAGCCAGAGGCCGTTCAGACACAGTACGGCACCGACGTAAAACAAGGCCAATCCCAGTAACATGGCGCGTACTCCCGAGCCAAGCCGCGCCCCGACGCGCCTGGGCGCCGGGACGCAACGCAAGCTTCCTTAAGCGAGTCGGTCGTCTCGCGACGATCAGTTCGGTGACCGCGGTACCTGTACGCCCTGCTTCACCTGGTGCGGCTTGCCGCTCGCCGACGGGCGCACGTCGAAATCGAAGATCGCGCGCGGGATGTAGATCGTCGAGCATGCATTCGGGATGTCCACCACCCCCGACAGCCGCCCCTCCACCGGCGCGGACCCCAGGATCATGTACGCCTGGATATCGGTGTAGCCGAACTTCATCAGGTAGTCGATGGCGTGATTGCAGGCGTTGGCGTAGGCAAGCCCCGAGTCGAGGTAATGCTGCTTGCCGTTCTTGTCGACCGACACCCCGGAGAACGCGAGCCACTCCGAGTACTGCGGATCGCGTATGCCGGGCATGAAGATGGCATTCGCGCCGACGCCGTACTGCGCCATGCCGCCCTTGATGAGGTCGACGTGCAGGTCCATGAACCCGCCCATCTCGATCGCGCCGCAGAACGTGATCTCGCCGTCGCCCTGCGAGAAGTGCAGGTCGCCGAACGAGAGCTTCGCGCCGGGAACGAAGACCGGGTAGAACACGCGGGTGCCCGCGGTCAGGTTCTTGATGTCCTGGTTGCCGCCGTTCTCGCGCGGCGGTGCGGTCCGCGCCGCCTCGCGCGCGACGCGCTCGAAATCGGCGCCCTTGAGCGAGCCGAGAATCGCGCTGTCCGGCAGCGGCGGCAGCGCCAGTGGCGGGACGCGGTGGGGATCGGTCGCGATCAGGTCGGTTTCGCGCTTCGTCCACTTGGCGAGCAGTTCCGCCGAGGGTGCGGTGCCCATGAGTCCGGGGTGATGGATGCCGACGTAGGAGAGTTCCGGGATATGCCGCGAGGTGGCGACATCGCCGCGGAAGTCCCAGATCACCTTATAGGCGTCCGGGAAGCGCTCGGTCAGGAAGCCGCCGCCGTTCTTGGTCGCGAACACGCCGGTGTAGCCCCAGCCCATGCCCGAGAATGGACCCGAGTCCTCCTGATCGCAGGCATCGATCTCGAGAATGTCCACGATCAGCAGATCGCCGGGCTCCGCGCCCTCGACGTGGAAGGGGCCGGAGAGCACGTGCACGCCCGGCAGCGGCGCGTGCCGGATGTCATCTGCGGAGTCGTCGTTCTTGATGGCCCCGTCGAACCACTCGCGGCAATCCGCACGGAACACGTCGCCCGGCTTGACCCGTGCCGCCGCGGGAATGTCCGGGTGCCAGCGGTTATGTCCGACGAGTTTCTGCTCTGTGAACTTCTTGCTGTTGTCCAGGGGAAAGATGTTCTTGGGCATGTCGAAACCTCTCGCTCGTTGGACGCGTTCGTTGCGCGCCGATGTTTCCGTTTCTCTCCCTGCGAAGTCGGTTGAAGCTCACACGCGCGCTCGCGCCGCAGCGCTCGCCGCGAACTGTCTACGGTCTCGGCAGTCGCGCCAGCGTGGGGGTCAACGGCGCCATCGGGGTTCGCCTGCGCGCCCCCGACGCCGGCAACGAAGTCACCACCTCCGGCTCGAAGCGGCTCCTCTCCGCGTGATCGATCGCGCCGAACACGGCAGTGCGCGTCCCGCGCCTGACCATGGGTATCGAGATCACGCGCCGCGCCGGACCGCCGCACTCGGTGCAGTTCACCGACTGCGGCGCCGTGCCCATCGGCAGGTGTACCTCGAACACGCCATCCTGATCGCACTGGTACTCGTAGATCGCCACGGGACGCCTCCTGACGAGAACTGGCGGGCCATCGCCCGCCGCGCCGAAGTTGCATCGTAGAAGCCGCCCGCTTCGGCCGAATCCCTTGCACGGGGGAATCGGCTTCACCTGACTGGATGATTCTCCCCTCGCCTGATCGGGTGAGTCCGAATCTACCCACCGGGCGCCGCAACAGCGCAGCCGCGGCAACCGGTTGGAAACGTGGAGACGTCGCCCGGCAATCAGTCCGTCGGCGCGCACGTGCGCGCGTGCAGGTGTACGAGTTCCACCTGACCGTGCGTATTGGTCTTCTGGAAGATCTGCTTCAGGTGACTGCGGACGGTGTTCTCGGACACGTGCAGTTGTCGCGCCGTCTCCGTCAGGGAGTGTCCGGTGACGATCATCACGCCGACGCGCGCCTGTGCGGGGCTCAGTCCGAACTGCCGCGTGAACGAGCAGATGCGCAGGTCGTGCGCGAGGCAGGTGCTCGGTGCCGTGAGGAGAACGAGCGCGGCGACTTCGCCGGATTCGGCGTCGAACATGCTGCCGGCCGGGTGCAGCGAAACCACCGCGGGATGCTTGCTGCCCGGCACCGACAGCATCACCGGCCGCGCGGTCTTGGACACGGCCTGCGCGGCAGCGCCGGCAACATCCCGGATCGCCTGTCGCAGCGCGGTGCGATCGCCTGGCAGCGCTGCCGTCACGACGCCCGCCTGCATGCAAAGGCCAATGCACTCGAGTGAATGCGGCGCCGCGCTGCGGTTGCGATGCACCAGTCGACCTTCGCGGTCGATCAGCAGGCAGGGATGCGGATGGTGGTCGATGATCCCCGTCAGCACCCGCACGAGGTCGCTCGCCTCGCGCTGTCGCCAGCGATTGCCCAGCGCGAGCGAAACGTGCGCGAGCACGGTCCGCAAGTTTGCCTTGTCGCGCTCGCCGAACGGGGGCTGATCCTGTCCGCGCAGGAGGCTGATGTAATGGATCAGCGGCCCGTGGCGGACGGCTACCCCCACCACGCAATGCAGCAGCCCTCTGGGTTCGAGCAGGCCCCGGTAGAAATCGGTCTTGACGAGATCCCGGTTGTTCAGCACTTCATCCCCCGTCACGACGCAGCCGGGCGTGTACTCGTCGCTCGACAGGAACCAGGGATTGCGCGGTGCGAACTCCGCGTAGGCACTGCGAAAGCCGGGGTTCGCCGGGGTGTCGCAGATGACCTCGCCGTGCCCCGATGCGAAATGATGGCGCGAGAGCGTCGCCAGCCGCGCGTTGAGTCGATCGCGCAGCAGCGCCAGCACGTCCGCCCAATCGCCGGCCGTCCCTGACCACGCGTGAATGCGGTACAGCAGCGGCTCCAACCCGTGCTTCGATTCGCTGTGAAGATGCGCCTGCGTCATGATCTCCTCGCGACCGCAGCGACTCGATTGCGGAAATCTGCAAACCCCGGGCACGGAGGAGGGATCCGTGCGCGAACCGAGGCTCAATTCTTAGGCTACGGCGGACAAAGTCAACCCCGATCACGGGACCTCGACCCGGCCGCTACGGCCTTCCCGCAGCGACCGGGGGGCGTCAGAACAGTATGCGTGCGAGCAGCAGTCCGGTCGCCACCGCCACGATCGTCGCGATCAGTCCCGGAATCATGAACGAGTGGTTCAGCACGTACTTGCCGATCTTCGTGGTGCCCGACAGGTCGAAGTTGATCGCCGCGATCAGCGAGCCGTAGGTCGGGATGAAGAAGTAGCCGTTGACCGAAGGGAACATCGCGATCAGGAACTGCGGCGGAATGCCCAGGGCGATGCCGAGCGGCATGAGCGCCCGGGTGGTCGCCGCCTGGCTGTAGAGCAGCACCGAAGCGAAGAAGAGCCCGAACGCGAAGGTCCACGGCGCGATCTCGGCCCAGTGCCCGATCGCCGGCACGATCACTTCCTTGTGGGCAGCGATGAAGCTGTCGCCCAGCCAGGCGAGGCCGAAGATGCCGATCACGGCGACCACGCCGGCCCGCAGCGTCGCGGTCTTCGGCACCTCGTTCACATCGATCTTGGTGAGCATCAGCATGATCGCCGCCACCGCCATCATCACGACCTCGATGACGATCGGCATGGCGAGCGCGCCCTTGGCGCCGGGAAGCGTGCGCAGCGCGGGGAAGAAGCCGAAGAGCACGACGAGCGCGACGCCGGTCAGGAAGAGAAACGCCGAGAGCTTGGCGGTCGGTTTCAACTGCGCACCTGCATCGTGGGCTTTCGGAGGCGGGACCAGCCCGGCCTTGAGGCGCGCCTGGTACTCCGGGTCGTCCTTCAAGTCCTTGCCGACGAACATCGAGACGATCGCCGCAGCGACGACACCGGTCAGCGTCGCCGGCACGCAGATCATGAGGATCTGCGGCAGCCCCCACTGCGTGATGCCCTTCTCCGCGAAGAGCCCGATCATCGCCGCGGTCGCGGCCGCCACCGGACTCGCCGTGATGGCCTGCTGCGAGGCGATGGTCGCCACCGCCATCGGGCGCTCCGGACGGATGCCGCTCTGATGAGCCGTCTCGTAGATGACCGGCAGCAGCGGATACACGATGTGCCCCGTGCCCGCCACGAAGGTGAAGCTCCAGGTCGTGAGCGGCGCGACGATGGTGACGTACTTCGGGTTGGCCCGGATGATGCGCTCGGCGACGCGCACCAGAAAGTCGATGCCGCCCGCAGCGTCCATCACCGAGGCGGCCATGATGACCGCCAGGATGATCAGCATCACGTCGACCGGCGGCGAGGTCGGCGTGATGCCGAATGCAACGATGAGCACCAGCAGTCCGACCGCCCCCCACAGCCCGAGCCCGACACCGCTGTAGCGCGCGCCCATCCAGATGGCCGCGAGCACGACGACGAATTGCAGCGCAATCGTCAGAGTCATGATTCTTCTCCTTCTTGTTGATCTGAGAACGCGTCTACGGTTCGAACTCGGGATGGATGAGATTATCGAATGAAAAGATCTCGTCCCACTTGTCCTGCGTGAGGAGCTTGCGCTCCTTGACCACGATGTCGTGCAGCGACTTGCCGGTCTGGTAGCCCTCGCGCGCCATCTCCGCGCACTGCTTGTAACCGAGATGCGGCTTGAGCAGGGTGACGATACCGAGCGAGTTCAGCACCATGTCGCGCGTGCGCTCCGCGTTGGCGGTAATACCCTGGACGCAGTTGACGCGCAGGCTGTTGACCGCGTTCTCCATGGTGAAGATCGAGGTAAAGAGGGCGAAGGTGATCACCGGCTCCATCACGTTCAACTGCAACTGGCCGGCGGATGCGGCGAGCGTCACGGTGAGGTCGAGACCGATGACGAGGAATCCGGTCTGGTTCACCACCTCCGGCATCACCGGGTTCACCTTGCCCGGCATGATCGACGAGCCGGGTTGCATCTGCGGCAGATTGATCTCGTTGAACCCGCAGCGCGGTCCCGAGGCCAGCATGCGGATGTCGTTGCAGATCTTGGTGAGCTTGACCGACGTGCGCTTCAACACCCCGGAGAGCAGCACGTAGGCGCCGGTGTCGGAGGTCGCCTCGACCAGGTCGCCGGCCAGGATGAACTTGGTGTCGGTGAGCTCGGACAGGTAGCGGGTGGCGAGCTCGGGATACCCGGGTGCGGCGGTGACCGACGTGCCGATCGCGGTGGCGCCGAGATTGATCTCGTGCAGAAACTGGCGCACTTCGGCGATCCGCTGCACTTCCTCGCCGATGGTGGTGCCCCAGCCGTGGAACTCCTGCCCGAGCGACATCGGCACGGCGTCCTGCAGGTGCGTGCGCCCCATCTTCAGCACGTTCTCGAACTCCTTGGCCTTGGCGAAGAAGACGTCCTGCAGCCGGCGCAGCGCGTCCATGTAACTCGCGAGCCGCAGGATGAGCGCCAAGCGAAACGCGGTCGGATACATGTCGTTGGTCGACTGCCCGAAGTTGACGTGATCGTTCGGATTCACGTACTGGTACTCGCCCTTCTTGTGGCCGAGGCTTTCCAGCGCGAGGTTGGCGATCACCTCGTTCGCGTTCATGTTGGTCGAGGTGCCGGCACCGCCCTGGATGAAGTCGGTCACGAACTGATCCAGCATCTCGCCCGCGATCAGCCGGTCGCAGGCACCGATGATCGCGTCGGCCACCTTGGCGTCGAGCACGCCGAGATCGCGGTTCGCGAGTGCCGCGGCCTTCTTGGCGTAGCCGAATGCCTTGACGAAGTACGGCTCCGCCGACATCGAAATGCCGGTAATGTGGAAGTTTTCCTTCCCGCGCAGGGTCTGCACGCCGTAATACACATCGTCCGGGATCTCGCGCTCGCCGATGAAGTCCTTCTCGATTCTGGGCATGGCTCTCTCCTTTGCTTTGGTGTGGGTGCTGCAACGTTCCAGGCCGGCGCTACACGAGACCGCGCGCCGCGGCGATGAAATAGCCGGCGATGCACGCCGTCGACACGCCGATCAGTCCGGGAAGAATGAAACTGTGGTTGATGACGTACTTGCCGATGCGCGTCGTGCCCGAGCGGTCGAACTGGATCGCTGCCAGATCGCTCGGGTAGGTGGGCAGGATGTAGTAGCCGTAAGCCGCCGACGCGAACGCCACCACGTAGCCGGGCGAGACACCGATCTGCAGCGCCACCGGAACCATCGCCGCGATCGCCGCCGCCTGCGAGTTCACGAACTTCGACACGATGAGCAGCACGAGGGCATACGTCCACGGATGCTCCTTCACCGTCTCGGTGAGCATCGCCTTGATGCTCTCCAGGTGCGCTTCGAACATCGTGTCGGCCATCCACGCAATGCCGAACACGGCGACCACGGCGATCATGCCGGCGCGAAACACCTCGCTCTTGCCGATTGCATTGGGGTCCGTCTTCGTGGTCAGAATGATGAGCGAGCCCGTCAGCAGCATGAACATCTGGATCGTCAGCGTCATCGACATCGGCTTGCCATCGAACTTCGGCCGCAGACCTTCGTAGGCACCGAGGAGGGCCACCACGGCGATGGCCCCGATGAAGATCCACATCGCCGTCCACTGGTCGCGCGTAAGCTTCTTGTCGAGCAGCGTCACGGTGTCGCCGTAGACCCGCCTGCGGTTGTCCGGATCGGCGATGAAGGCCTGGAACTGCTCGTCCTGATCGAGGTCCTTGCCGCGAAACCAGCTGAAGATGCCGATTGCGAGCACGCCCATGAGCGTGGAGGGAATCGTGACCGAGATGAGCTGGATGAAGCTGATCGGCGTGCCATGCACCGGCGCCTTTGCAAGGAAGGCCACCAGCGAGACGACGGCGACCGACACCGGGCTCGCCAGGATACCCATCTGGCTCGCGACCGAGCTCGCCGCCATCGGCCGCTCGGGGCGGATGTTGTTCTTGATGGCGATGTCGTAGATGATCGGCAGCATGGTGTAGACCACGTGACCGGTGCCGCAGAGGATCGTGAGGCCGCAGGTCGTGAACGGCGCCAGAATCGAGATGAACTTCGGGTTGCGGCGCAGCAGCCGCTCGGCCAGCTGCAGCAGCACGTCGAGACCGCCGGAGGCCTGCAGCGTCGCCGAGGCGGCGACCACTGCCACGATCGTCAGCATGACATCGACCGGCGGCTTGCCCGGCTTCAGGCCGAAGATGTAGACCATCGCGACCAGGCCGATGCCGCCGAGCAGGCCCAGCGCCACGCCGCCCTTGCGCGCCCCGTAGAAGAGGCAGACCAGCACGATCGCGAGCTGCAGCAGAAAATCCAAGGCAACCCCCCCTTATTCTTAGTTTTTCGTCATCGGTACCCGCACACCACCGGGCGCGATGAATCCATCACGCCGGGCTCTCTGCCCGACACCGGTCAAGCCACTGCCACCGGGATCTTGCCGATCTTCGCCCGCCACTGCGCCGGCCCCGTCTTGTGGACCGCGCTGCCGGTCGAGTCGACCGCGACGGTCACCGGCATGTCCTGCACCTCGAACTCGTAGATGGCCTCCATGCCGAGATCCGGGAACGCCAGGACAGTGGCCTTGCGGATCGCCTTGGATACGAGATAGGCCGCACCGCCCACCGCGATACAGTAGACCGCCTGGTGGCGCTTGATCGATTCCGTCGCCAGGGCGCCGCGCTCGGATTTGCCGACCATGCCGAGCAGACCCGTTTGCGCCAGCATCGGCTCGACGAACTTGTCCATGCGCGAGGACGTCGTCGGGCCGGCCGGTCCCACGGCTTCGTCGCGCACCGCATCGACCGGACCGACATAGTAGATGAAGCGGTTCTTGAAATCGACCGGCAGCTTCTCGCCGCGCGACAGCATCTCGACCAGCCGCTTGTGCGCGGCATCGCGGCCCGTGAGGAGCTTGCCGGAGAGCAGCAGCCGTTCGCCGGACTTCCACGTCAGCACGTCCGCGCGCTTGATGGTGTCGAGATCCACGCGACGGCTCGTGCTGAAGTCGAGCGTTAGCTTCGGCCAGTCATCGAGGCTCGGCGGCTCGATCTTCGCCGGACCGCTGCCGTCGAGCGTGAAATGAGCGTGGCGCGTCGCCGCACAGTTCGGCAACAGCGCAACCGGCTTGGAGGCCGCGTGCGTGGGGTAGTCGTTGACCTTGACGTCGAGCACCAGCGACAGCCCGCCGAGACCCTGCGCCCCGATGCCGAGCGCGTTGACCTTGTCGAAGAGCTCGAGCCGCAGTTCCTCGGCACGATTCGACGGACCGCGCGCCTGCAACTCGTGGATGTTGATCGGGTCCATCATGCCCCACTTCGCCATCAGCATCGCCTTCTCGGGCGAACCGCCGATGCCGAGTGACAGAATCCCGGGCGGACACCAGTCCGCACCCATGGTCGGCACCATCGAGAGCACCCAGTCGACGATGCTGTCGTTCGGCAACAGCATCGCGAACTTCGACTTGTTCTCGGAGCCGCCGCCTTTCGCCGCGACGATCACCTCCACCGTGTCGCCGGGAACGAGTTCGACGTGCACCACCGCCGGCGTGTTGTCGCCGGTGTTCTTCCGCGCCCCGTCGGGATCCGCGAGCATCGAGGCACGCAGCTTGTTGTCCGGGTAGGTATAGGCGCGGCGGACGCCCTCGTCGACCATCTGCTGCAGGCTCATCTTCGTGTCCCAGCGCACGTCCATCCCGACGCGAATGAAGGCGATCGCGATCCCCGTGTCCTGACACATCGGGCGGTGCCCCTCGGCACTCATGCGCGAATTGATGAGGATCTGGGCCATCGCGTCCTTCGCGGCCGGCGATTCTTCGGCCTGATAAGCCTCGTACAGACCCTTGATGTAGTCGACCGGGTGGTAGTAGCTGATGAACTGGAAAGCGTCGGCGACGCTCTGAATGAAGTCTTCCTGGCGAATCGCGGCCATATGATCCTCCCCCTCAAGCGTTGCGGCGGCGCATCCTTTGCCGCCGATAGAGTTGACCTGTGTTCTGCAGTCGCGCTGGACCGACATTCGTTGCCGCTAGTATGCACCGGCTCCCGCGCCGAAGTCGCCCATTTCCTTCAACCCAACGCGGGAATCAGGGCAGGCACGAGCAGCCCGACCGAGGTCCTCGCCCTTCAAGGCGATGTCGAACCCCGGAAAGAGAACTTCGAGGCGCTTACCGTCGTCGTAGACAGTAACGCGGTGGCGCATACTTGCCGAAAGATGTCGGGCACGACGCCCTTCGCTTCCCAACGCTCGGATTGCCAGCGGCTCGCGAGCGGGGTGCGTTCCATCACTACCGCGACGCTCTGCCGCAGGGGCATCGAGAGCAAGGCCGTCGCAGGCTCATGCTCGACTCGCTCACCCATGTCGCACTCCGTGGCGGGTTGGAACGGATTGCCGGCTTTTGCAATAATTCCGACCAGAACGCTGTGGTGCGGCCGAGCCGGCCAGGCCGCCGCAATGCAGCAAACACATTCGCATGTCCAGGACTGCACATGACCCGACCCGGCACGACGCGCCCCAACCGCGGCCCGAGGACATGCTGCGCGCCGGAAACGACAAGGTGACAGCCGTCGCGCGCCGCGTCAAGGATGCGCTCGGGCGACCGCTGCGCGACCTGCGCGTCTCGGTCACCGATCGCTGCAACTTCCGTTGCGTCTACTGCATGCCGCGGGAAGTGTTCGGCGCGGATCATCCGTTTCTCGAACGCAGGGAGATCCTCTCGTTCGAGGAAATCGTGCGTCTCGTCGGCATCTTCAAGTCACTCGGCGTCGAGAAGGTGCGCTTGACCGGGGGCGAGCCGCTTCTGCGCCGGGATCTCGAGCGCCTGATCGCGATGCTGGCCGATGCAGGCGACCTCGACCTCACGCTGACCACGAACGGTTCCATGCTCGGGCGGAAGGCGGCTGCCTTGAAGGCGGCGGGCCTCTCCCGCGTCACGGTGAGCCTCGACTCGCTGGACGAGGGCGTATTTCGCGCGATGAACGACGCCGACTTTCCGGTGGCCAAGGTGCTCGACGGGATCGAGGCAGCCGCGGCCGCCGGGCTCGCGCCGATCAAGGTCAACATGGTGGTCAAGCGCGGGGTGAACGAGGACAGCATCCTGCCCATGGCACGCTTCTTCAAGGGTTCCGGACACGTGCTGCGCTTCATCGAATACATGGACGTGGGTCACAGCAACGGCTGGCGCATGGACGACGTCGTCCCGGCCGCTGAGATCGTTGCGCGCATCGGCCGCGAGTTGCCGCTGGCGCCGGTCGATCCGAACTACCGCGGCGAAGTCGCCGAGCGCTACCGGTATCTGGACGGCAGCGGCGAGGTCGGCGTGATCGCCTCCGTGACGCGCGCGTTCTGCCGCGACTGCAATCGCGCGCGGCTCTCCACCGAGGGCGTGCTCTACACCTGTCTGTTCGCGACCCAGGGGCACGACCTGCGAGCGCTCCTGCGCGGCGGTGCTTCCGATGGCGAGGTCCGGCGCACCCTCACCGATCTCTGGTCGGTGCGCGCCGATCGCTACTCGGAGATCCGCAGCGCGGCCACCGCGACCTTGCGCAAGATCGAGATGTCGTACATCGGCGGCTGAGCCGCGAGCCGATGCCAACCGCCTACCGCCCCCAGCTGACGCAGGCGGCCCGACCCGCCACCTTCGACGTCGATGCGATCGACGAGCACGGCAAGGTCGTCCCGACCGCGATCGCCGGCGAACATCCCCTCACGCTCTACGTCGACCGCCGCGAGATCGTGACGCTGATGACACTCGGGCAGGCGCCGGAGGCGCTCGCCATCGGCTACCTGCGCAACCAGCGCCTCGTTGCGCGCATCGAGGACATCGTCGCCGTGCAGGTGGACTGGGAAGTCGACGCCGTCGCCGTGACCACGAAGAGCGGCCTCGCCGATCTCGACCAGCGCATGGCGAAGCGCACGGTCACCACCGGCTGCGGGCAAGGCACCATTTTCGGAGCGTTGATGGACGAGATCGACGCAGTCCGCCTGCCGGAGCACGCCGTGCTCGACGAGGCGACCTACTTCGCGCTGCTCGACAACGTGCGCAAGTACGACACCGTCTACAAGCAGGCCGGGGCCGTGCACGGCTGCGCGCTCGCGGCAGGCGCCCGGATCCTTATGTTCGTGGAAGACGTGGGCCGCCACAACGCGGTGGACGCGATCGCTGGCCAGATGTGGCTCGACCGCATCGAGGGCGGCGACAAGATCTTCTACACGACCGGGCGCCTCACCTCGGAGATGGTGATCAAGACCGCGCAGATGGGCATCCCCTTCCTGGTCTCGCGCTCCGGTCTCACGCAGATGGGGTACGAGGTCGCGCAGCAGGTCGGCCTCACCATGATCGGTCGCGCGACCGGCCGGCACTACCTCCTCTTCACCGGGCAGCATCGTTTCCGGCGCGCGTCGGAAACGATGCCTGCTCAAAGCCGATCGTGACCGGGATCACGGGACTCATCCTGGCGGGCGGCCGCGGCCGACGCATGGGCAGCGTCGACAAGGGGCTGCAGTTGCTGCGGGGGAAGCCGATGGCGCAGTGGGTGCTGGAACGCCTGGCGCCGCAGGTCGATGAGGTGCTGGTCAACGCCAACCAGAACGTCGAGTCCTATGCGACGCTGGGTTGCCGCGTCGTGGGCGACGCGCTGGGCGGGTTCGCGGGGCCGCTCGCGGGGCTGCAAAGCGGCCTCACCCACGCCCGCCACGAGCTGGTGATGACGGTGCCCTGCGATTCGCCGTTCCTGCCGCGCGATCTCGTCGCGCGCCTGCGTCAGGGGCTCGATGTTGCGCAAGCCGACCTCGCAGTCGCGAGAACCGGTCAGCAGGCGCATCCCGTGTTCTGCCTCTGCCGCCGCGGCCTGCTGCCTCACCTCACCGCGTACCTGGCCGACGGAGGTCGCAAGATCGATGCGTGGTACGCGACGCTGCGGGTCGCGGAAGCAGCGTTCGACGACGAAGCGGAAGCCTTCTCCAACATCAACACGC
>JBDHRV010000186.1:0-5305 GCA_039807745.1 Burkholderiales bacterium | reverse complement strand
TGCGCAACCTCGACCTCATCATGGGCTGCGAGCGCCGCGTGGTCTACGATCTCATCAACGTCATCCACGAGGAAGCCTCGCTCCACCAGGCGCTGATCCGCGACAAGAACTGCGACAACCTGCACGTGCTGCCGGCTTCGCAGACGCGCGACAAGGACGCGCTCACGCAACGGGGCGTCGAGAACGTGCTGAACGGCCTCCAGGACCTGGGCTTCGATTACATCATCTGCGACTCGCCCGCGGGCATCGAAACCGGCGCCCTGCTCGCCATGCATTACGCCGACGAAGCGCTGGTGGTGACAAACCCGGAGGTCTCGTCGGTCCGCGATTCCGATCGCATCCTCGGCATCCTCGCGTCGAAGACCAAGCGCGCGATCGACGGCGCGGAGCCGATCAAGGAGCATCTGCTGATCACCCGCTACAATCCGAAGCGCGTGGTGGGCGGCGAGATGCTCTCCCTCGATGACATCCAGGAGATCCTGCGCATCAGGCTGATCGGCGTCATCCCCGAGTCGGAATCCGTGCTGCAGGCATCCAACCAGGGCCTTCCGGCGGTGCATCTGAACGGCACGGACGTCGCCGGCGCCTACAAGGATGTCGTGTCGCGCTTCCTGGGCGAGGACATTCCCCTGCGCTTCACCGACTACCAGAAGCCGGGGTTCTTCAAGCGGCTGTTCGGCAACCGATGAGGGTGCGGCGCATGTCCTTCCTGTCATTCTTTCTGGGACAAAAGAAGAAGACGGCGACGATCGCGAAGGAACGCCTGCAGATCATTCTGGCGCACGAGCGGACCGGTCGGGGCGCCGCTTCGGACTGGCTGCCGGCGCTGCAGCGCGAACTGGTCGACGTGGTGTCGAAGTACGTCCGCATCGACCGGCGCGACATCCGCGTCTCGCTCGAGCGCCAGGAGAACCTCGAGGTGCTGGAGGTCAAGATCGAGATGCCGAACGCATGAGACCGCAGGAGGCCTGTGCGAATGGACACGGTGTCCGTTGACGTAGCGATCATCGGCGCCGGCACGGCGGGCCTCAACGCGCGCCGCGAGGTCGAGAAGCGCGGCGGACGATCGCTTCTGATCGAGAGCGGCCCCTACGGCACCACCTGCGCGCGTGTCGGCTGCATGCCGTCGAAGCTCCTGATCGCGGCGGCGGAGACCGCGCATGCCATCCACGTCGCGCCGGCGTTTGGCGTCCACGCGGCAGGCGGGCTCCGGGTCGACGGTGCTGCGGTGATGAAGCGGGTGCGCCGCGAGCGCGATCGCTTCGCCGGCTTCATGGTGGATGCGACCGAAGCGATCCCCGAAGCGCAGCGCCTGCGCGGCCATGCGCGGTTCACGGGTCCGACCGCGCTCGCAGTCGACGATCGCGTCCGCGTCGAGGCGCGCACCGTGGTCGTCGCCGCCGGCAGCCAGCCCTTCGTGCCGCCGCCGTTCGACCGCATCCGCGACCGGATCATGGTGAGCGACGACGTCTTCGAGCTCGCGGATCTGCCCGGCAGTCTCGCCGTGATCGGCACCGGCGTCATCGCGCTGGAACTCGGCCAGGCGTTGCAGCGGCTCGGTGTGCGGGTGGCGTTCTTCAACCCGTTCGCGGAGGTCGGCGCGTTCACCGATCCCGAGGTAAAGCGCATCGCCGATCGCGAGCTCTCGAGCGAGCTCGACCTGAGACTTGGCGTGCAGATGCTCGACCCCGAGCCCGGGGAACGGGACATCCTGCTGCGCTGGCGCGATGCGAGCGGCGCCGCGCAGGAGGAGCGCTTCGCGCGCGTGCTGGTGGCTGCCGGCCGGCGCCCCGCCATTGCCGGCCTCGGCCTGGAAGCAACCGGGCTCCCGCTCAGCGACGCGGGGCTGCCGGCGGTGAACCCGCAGACCGCGCAGTGCGGCGAGGCACCGATCTTCTTCGCCGGCGATGCCGATGGCAAGCAGCCGCTGCTGCACGAGGCGGCGGACGAAGGCCGCATCGCCGGCGAGAACGCGATGCGCTGGCCCGACGTGGTGGCGCATGAACGCCGCACGCCGCTTGCCATCGCCTTCACCGACCCGCAGATGGCGCTGGTGGGCGCGCGGTTTGCCGATCTGCCCACGGGGCGCCACGCCATCGGCACGGTGTCGTTCGAGGACCAGGGGCGCGCTCGCGTCGCCGGACGCAATCGCGGACTCGTGCGCATCTATGCCGAGACCGGAACCTGCAGGCTGATTGGCGCGGAGATGTTCGGACCGCAGATGGAGCACATGGCGCACCTCCTCGCGTGGGCGGTCGAGCAGCGCATGACCGCGCAGCGCGCGCTCGCGATGCCGTTCTACCATCCGGTCCTGGAAGAGGGGCTGCGTACGGCTCTGCGCGATCTCGCACGGCAGTTGCGCGTGCTGGGCGAGTGCCGCGCCGAGGACATGGCGGAATCGCCGGGCGAGTAACCACTGTGAAGGACATGACGACGCGCAAGCTCCACACCCTGTACCGGCCGGCGGCCGTGGCTTCGCGCCATCCGCCGCTGCTCTTCGTGCACGGCGGTTACGTCGGCGCGAGCTGCTGGGACGAGTTCTTCCTGCCCTACTTCAACCGCAGCGGCTTCGAATGTCACGCGCTCGACCTGTCGGGCCACGGGCTGAGCGAAGGACGGGAGCAACTCAATTCCTTCGGACTCGACGATTACGCCGCGGATGTCGCGCGGGTGGCGACATCCCTGGGCGAACCGCCGGTCCTGATCGGCCACTCGATGGGCACCGCGATCGTCGAGCGGGTGGTGGCATGCGCACCGGCGCGGGCGGCCGTCCTGATGTCGCCCGTGCCCACCATCGGGACACTGGCGGCGGTGATGAAACTGGCATTGACGGAGCCGGCTTTTTTCAGCGAGGTCGCCCGCGCCACCGAGGGACGCTATACGGAGCAGACGCTGCGGCTCATGCGCGACGTGTACTACTCGCCGGACATGCAGCCCGAAGACCTGGTGCGCTTCCAGGTCCATTTCCAACCGGAGTCCACCCGCGCCGTGACGGAACTGACGCTGCTCGGTCTGCGCGCTCCGCGCCGCCTGCCGCGCATCCCGGCGCTGGTGATCGGGGGCGAACGCGATGCGGTCTTCCCGGCGAGCCTGCTCTACTTCAGCGCCATCCGCTGGAACGCAAAGCTCGTCGAGGTGCCGCGGGCGGGCCACACGCTCATGCTCGACGCACACTGGGAGCGAGCAGCGGGAGAAATCGCCCGCTGGCTCGGCGAGCAGCAATGGTGATGGCCGAGCGTACGGTTCGGCGCGGAATTTGAAACAGAAGATATCGGAGAAACAAGCATGGGTACGAAGAAAATTGCAATTGCCTGCCAGGGAGGCGGCACGCACGCGGCATTCACCTGGGGCGTCCTCACCGAGATCCTGCGCACCAAGAAGCGGTGGGACGCGAGCCGGGACGGGGGCGACAAATTCGACATCGTCGCCATCAGCGGCACCTCAGCCGGTGCGATGTGCGCACTCGCGACCTGGTACGGCCTCGTCCCGAACAAGGCGGATGCCGACTGCGGCACGCTCGACAAGGCGATCGAGCGCCTCGACCACCTGTGGACCACCTTCGCCGCGACGACGCCGGTCGAGCACACCCACAACCGGATGGTGAACAGCTTCATGCAGTGGGCGTCGAAGGGCATGCCGTCGCCGTCGTCGAGCCCTTACAGTCCCTTCGGGAAGATGGGCCTCACCGGTTTGTCGATGATGGGCGTGCGTCCGGAGTACCTGGACTTCGCCGCGCTGCTCGAGTCGTTGTGCCCCCAATTCGACGCGATCCACTGGCCGGGCGTGCTCGAGGCGAAGGTGCGGATCATCGTCGGTGCGATCGAGGTCTTGAGCGGGAACTTCGAGATCTTCGACTCGGACAAGACGCTGGAACAGCTCGGCCTGCACCCGGGGGGCGAGAAGATCGCGCAATACGAGACCCACCGCTGGCGGATGCGACGCCCGATCTCGCTCGAGGGCGTGGCGGCATCGGGCACGCTGCCGGAGATTCTTCCCGCGCAGGTCATCCCCGACACGGTCTTCCCGACGCTGCGGCCGGGCAAGACCATCACCCGCAACGCGCACTACTGGGACGGTCTGTACTCGCAGAATCCCCCCGTGCGCGATCTGCTCGACGCGGACTGCAAGGAGGAGAAGCCGGACGAGATCTGGGTGATCCGTATCAACCCGCAGGAGTTCGATCCCCGCACGACGAACATCACGCTCAGCATGATCCGCGACCGGGAGAACGATCTCGCCGGCAACCTCTCGCTCAACCAGGAGCTCAACCATATCCTCACCATGAATCGCTGGATCGAGGAGTTCGGAGAGAAGCATCCGCCGCTCGCGGGTTGCAAGGTGGTGACGGCCCGCACGATCAAGATGACACGCGAGACGGCGTGGGGCATGTGTTACACGTCCAAGTACGACCGCGATCCGGCCCACTACGCACGGCTGCGCGAGGAGGGGCAGCGCGTGGCCGAAGAGTGGCTCGGGAATTGGCGCACGCTCGGGGACGACTTCATCGCCTACCCCTTCGACGCACGCTATCCGGAGCACGACTGAGCCCGACAGTTGTGGTGAGGCCACCGCCCGGCCTCAGAAAAGCTCCGTCCCCGCACAGTTAGGAAAACCGGTCTCCTCCGCCCAGCGTCCGGCAGCGTTCCAGCAGTTGCCCACCCCGCCAGCGCCGAACGCCGCGGAGCCGCGGAAGATGCCGGTGACAGCATTGCCGTCGTCGATCTTGCGGTCCACGGCGGCCAGCATCGCCACCGGCAGTTGGCCTCCGGTCTTGAGGTTGTGCCGGCTGGGCGGCGCGCCGGGGTCTGCGTAGGCGTTGTCGTAAGCGAGATCGAGAAAGCCGCCGTAAGCATTCGCCGGAGTGGTCGCGGACGAATGGGAGGCGGCGTTCGCCGCGTCGAAGCCGTAGTTGAGCAGCCCGGCCTTGGACAGATGGTCCCAGACGAGCAGCGTCTCCAGCGGGCTGCCGGTGACCTCGACGCGACCGTTGCCGTTGCCGTCGCCGGCAGCCCCGGGGACGTTGCGCGTGGCCTGGGGATAGTCGCCGGGGAGCGCGCGGTAGCGATCCTGAAAAGTGAAAAAGGCCGCCTTGATTCCCGTCTGCAGCGCGACCAGGTTATGCACCCTCGCCCCGGCGATGAGTTCCTGGCCTTTCACCACCCCGCCGACCAGCAACCCGAGAATCACCAGGACGATGGCCGCCTCGATCAGCGTGAAGCCGCGCTGCCTGCCCTGTCCCACCCGCGCGTGCGCGCGCTCCTCGAATCTCATGGTCCGCATTTGACAACCCGACGAAGCAGTTGTC
>JBDHRV010000023.1:0-30764 GCA_039807745.1 Burkholderiales bacterium | reverse complement strand
ACTCGCGCATGCGGCTGATCATTTCGCCGGCGCGGATCGCCTGGCGGCGGCATTTCTCGAGCGCCGCGAGCACTTCCGTGCGGTCTGCCTGCGGGCGCGCCAGCAAGCGCAGGCAGGCATCGGTGTAGCTCGCGATTGCCATCAGCGGCTGATTGATCTCGTGGGCAAGTGTGGAAGCGATTTCGGTCAGGGCAGCGAGGCGAGCCGACTGGTGCAGCATGTCGCGATGCTGCTGCTTGAGGGACAGAGCGTGCTTCTGCTCGGAGATGTCGGTGATGACCTTGAGGCTTACGCGGCGATTCCGGTTCCACGGCACGGGACCCGCCTGCACGAGATACCAGCTTCCGGTAACAGGGTCACGCACCTCCCTCGAAACGAACCGCGCCTCCCCAGGCTGGGACAAGTGGAATCCCGGTTCTGCGGCTGCCGCATCCATGGCACCGCAGAATCGCCCTTCGAGATCGGCGGCGCTCACCGAGAGGGGATCCTCGTTGATCATGCTGGCAAGGCGACGGTTCGCGTAGAGGATGCGCCCACGATCGTGGTCGATGACATAGACTCCGGCGTGCAGCTCCTCCAGGACGCGGAGGAAGCGCTCGTCCGCGCGTCTGAGCGCGACGTGCAGGCGCGCCAGGAGCCAGACGAACAGGATGTACACCGCGAACATGACGAGACCTTCCCAATAGAAGAAGATCTCCTGCGAGTACGCGTGTGTGGAGCGGAACGTCACGACCCAGCACAGGCTCGCCGCAGCGACGATCACCATTCCCGCCCTGGTTCCGCCAGTCCAGGTGGACAAGGCAATCGGCAGCAGATAGAGAATCGCCAGACGCACCTCGTAACCGGTGACGTAGTCGAGTGCGGCCACGCAGACCACCAGCAGCAGCGCGATGACGAAGCCTTGCGCAGCCCCCAGTGAACCCCAGCGCATGACGTCGGGCGGCATGGGCTGGATCTCGGCGACATCAGTCATCGGGATCTCCAGGCGGAATGTTCCTGCGGCACTCGGGGGAGAATAGCCGTTTTCAATCCGCGCCCCCAAGAGATGTTTGGGCGACCCGCGGCCTGCGGTTGCGTGATGACGCAGATGGCCCGTGCCTGTGTGCCGGTTCGTGGCGGAAGCGAGATCCAGTATTAACCCTAGTTCTCACGGGACGGCATCCGGCTATAGTCGGACGATACGCAAACGGGGGACGTGCGCGGCCTGCCGGGCAGGCGATCGCCACGGCGCAGTCCGCGCGATCCCGTTTCTTACAAGAACCACAGGGGGCCGGTCGGTGTTCGATCAGACATTGGTATTTCTGCAAGCGCTGCTCGACCAAACCGGCGCGGTCAACATCACCTGGCAGAATCTGGTGATGATCGCCATCGGCGCGACGATGGTCTACCTCGCGATCATCAAGCATTACGAGCCGCTACTGCTCATCGGCATCGGTTTCTCCTGCATCGTTGCGAACGTGCCGGGACCGCCCGACGTGCCGGGGGGGCCGGCGATCTCGGCGTTGCTGTACGCGGTCAGGGAAGGCGGTCTCTTCCACTACGCCTACGAGGGGGTGGCCATGCTCATCATCCCGCCGCTGATCTTCCTCGGCGTCGGTGCGATGACCGACTTTGGTCCCATGATCGCCAATCCCAAGCTGGTGATTCTCGGTGCCGGTGCCCACCTCGGAATCTTCGTCGCGTTGATCCTCGCCAAGCTGCTGGGCTTCACGCTGAGCGAGGCCGGTGCCATCGGCATCATCGGCGGCGCCGACGGCCCGATGGCTATCTTCGTTGCGGTGAAGCTCGCGCCGCACCTGCTCGGGCCGATCTCCGTCGCGGCCTACTCCTACATGGCATTGATGCCGATGATACAACCGCCGGTGATGCGCCTCCTCACGACGAAGGCGGAGCGTCAGATCAGCATGGCCCAATTGCGCAAGGTCAGCAAGGTGGAGAAGATCGCCTTTCCCATCGTGATCGCGATCATCGTCAATCTGTTCTTTCCGCCGGTCGCGCCCCTCATCACGATGTTGATGCTGGGCAATCTCATGAAGGAGTGCGGCGTGACCGAGCGCCTCGCAAAGACTGCCGCCGGGCCATTCATGAACGTGATCATCATCATCCTCACCGTCGCGATCGGCGGCACGATGGCAGCCGACAAGTTCCTGAATCTGGAGACGCTGATGATCGTCGTACTCGGTCTGATTGCGTTTGTTTTCGGTACGGCGTCGGGCGTGCTCACGGCAAAGATCATGAATCTGTTCCTCAAGGAGAAGATCAACCCGCTGATCGGGTCGGCCGGAATCGCGTCGGTCCCGATCGCTGCGCGCGTGTCCCATATCGTCGCGCACGAGGAGAACCCGAACAACTACCTGATCTACCATGCGATGGGTCCCAACCTGGCCGGCGTCTTCGGCACCGCGATATCAGGGGGGATCCTGCTCGCGCTGCTCGGCGTCAACTGAGCGCCCGCTGCACCGGACAACACGAGACCGACAAAGAATGCAACCGATCATTCCAGATACCCTCCAGGGCGCTGTAATTCTGAGCGTGATCGATTTCTTTCTGAGCTTCATCATCATCTCGGGAATCGGCGTCGTGCTTGCCATGTTCCCGCTCATCAACCGCATCGGCACCACGCGCGTCAAGGCAAAGCCCGAGGTCGTCCGACATGCTCAGGTTGCCGATGCGGAGACGGAGGCTCACATCGCCGTGATCGCCGCGGCAGTGTACGCGACGATGGGAAGCGCATATCGAATCGTCAGCATCGAGCCGGCACACCGTCACGCTGAATGGTTGACGGAGGCGCGCCTCGCACATCACACGTCTCATTCCCCATACACCAAACACTAAAGAATCCCTCAGATCTGCAGCATCGGCCTCGCGCCGGACGCTGCACGCCTTGAGCCAACCGGGCAGGCATGGTACGGTTCGGATGGCGGGGAGGTTGTTGACTCGACGATCGCTGCAGGGGGCAGTTCCTTGCCCTGATCCGATCGGTCTTCGACCCGTCTCCACCAGCGCGGCTGCACACATAACAGAACAAGCAAGGCTAGAGAGGAGAGATTCCGGCTACGGACTCTTCGTCTCGAGGGGAGATCATGAACCAGCACTCCGATGCGTCGTGCCGCTCGATCATGTCGGCACCTCCTGCCGTCCTGAAGCCCACCGACACGATCCTCTCGGGGCTTCAGGCCATCGTGCAGCACAAGCTGCCGTCACTCCCCGTGGTCGAGGCCGACCAGACCTATGTCGGCATGCTGCCGCGCAGCCGCCTGATCGGACTCGCCATGCCGAGAGTCCTCTCTCACGAGGACGAAAAACATCCGATGAGCCATCTGCTGCAGGTGGGATTCATCCAGGATACGCTCGCCCAGTTGCAGGAGCGTATCGACGCAGTCGCGAACGATCCCGTGAGCCTGCACATCGACCCAACCGTTCCGGTGCTGAGCCCGGATACGCCGCTCATGAACGCCATGCTCTTCCTCCACCGCCAGCGCAATCTCCTGCCCGTCGTCGAGGATGGCAGGCTGATCGGGATTGTCTCGGTGTGGGACGTGCTCGCACGGATCGGGAGGGTCAAGTGATGGAGGAGATTCCGTCTTCCGCCATCTTCGGCCTCAATCCGCTGTGGCTCGCCACCACGATCATGATCGTCACCTATGGGGTGATCATCAGCGAGAAGCTGAACCGCTCCATCATCGCGCTCCTCGGCGCGATGCTGATGATCATGTTCGGGCTGCTCACGCAGGAGCAGGCGGTCGCGGGCATCGACTTCAACACCATCGGACTGCTGGTCGGGATGATGATCATCGTCTCGATCACGCGAAAATGCGGAGTCTTCGAGTATCTGGCGATCTGGTCGGCCAAGCTCGTGAAGGCCAATCCCGCCGGCATCCTCGCGATGCTCGCGGTGGTGACCGCCGTCGTCTCGGCGTTTCTCGACAACGTGACGACGGTACTGCTCGTGGTTCCCGTGACCCTCGTGATTACCGAGGCGCTCAAGGTCAATCCGTATCCGTTTCTGTTCTCGCAGATCCTCGCGTCGAACATCGGCGGCACTGCGACTCTGATCGGCGATCCGCCGAACATCCTGATCGGCGGCCAGGTGGGGCTGTCGTTCAACGACTTCGTGCTCAATCTCGCACCCGTCATCGTCGTCGTGCTCGTCGTGCACGTGATCTCGATGCACCTCATCTGGGGACGGAGCATGCAGGCCGCTGCGGACCTGCGCACCAAGGTCATGAGTTTCGACGAAACGAAGGCGATCACCGATTCGCGACTGCTCAAGCTCGCCTCGCTGGTGCTGGCGTTGGTCATCGTCGCTTTCGTGTCTGCCCGCTACCTCGGGCTCGACTCGGGCATTATCGGCATGGGAGGCGCTGCGCTGCTCCTGATGCTCGACAACCTCGGCAAGTCGGCTGAGCACCAGTCCGAGAACGTGCTGAAGGTCTACAACGAGGTCGAGTGGATCACGATCTTCTTCTTCATCGGGCTCTTCATGGTGATCGCCGGTGTCGAGCACGCGGGCCTGCTCAAGCTGCTGGCCGACAAGCTGCTCGCCGCGACGGGCGGGGATTTCACGGTCACCGGCCTGAGCATCCTGTGGTCCTCGGCGGTGCTCTCGGCGATCGTGGACAACATCCCGTTCGTGGCGACGATGATCCCGTTGATCAAGGCCATGGCGCCCGCCTTCGGCGGACCGGACGGATTGATGCCGCTGTGGTGGTGCCTGTCGCTCGGTGCCTGCCTCGGGGGTAACGGCACGCTGATCGGGGCGAGCGCAAACCTCACCGTAGCCGGGATCGCGGAGCGAAACGGCATTCCCTTCCGCTTCGTGGCGTACTCGAAGACCGCTTTCCCATTGATGCTCATTCACGTCGCGATCTGCCACGTCTACCTCCTGTGGCGCTATTTCTGAGCGGCATCCTCCGCGCCTGATCGGGCGCACACCTGAACAAGAACGGCGGCACCGGGGAGACTGTCCTCGGTGCCGCCGTTCTTGTCTGCGTCACATTATTTAGTGTGTGTCGAGTGAATCCGTCGTTCCAGGAAATCGTATGCCGCTTACCCCCATAATGATCAATGAAGTGGGTTGTTTGTGATAAAACATCATCTACTAAAAAAAATAATCTACAAGAGCTTCCAACTTTGTTAATCTCTCCTCCATGAACACTGCACTGCGGCGTTACGAGTTCAGCGAGCGGCTCGCGGACATCCTCGGCGAATCGCGCCGGGATCTTCGGTTTCGGGTCACGCTGTTGGTGACCGAAGGGCTCGAAGCACCGGGGCCGCGCGGGAGGGGGGCGCCGCTTGCGACACCGCAATACGCCGCGAACCTGCTCATCGGATCGATGGCGGCGCCGCAACAATCCGATACCGTCGAGGCGATCCGGTGCTACAGCCAGTTGACCCCGACAGCAACGGCGGCCGACGCAGGCACCCCCAAGGTCTGCCTCGGCTCACCTGGAGAGGGCGCGTCGGCACAGCCGCTGCCGCAACTGCCGGTGCTGTCCGAGCGACTGCGGTTCGGCGAAACCCTGACGCGGCTCATCGACATGGCGCACACAGCGCCCTCGCGCGACACGCTCGTGCGTGAGCTTTTCGGCATCTGGGTCAACCGCGGTTGTCCGGTCGCCGGCGTGCAGTTCGGGGCGTGGGTGAATGGCCAGCGTACGATTGTCACGCAGCGCTTCGAACTGCCGGATGGCGGGCAACCTCCCGCATGGCTCGATCCGGCGCGCGGCGGCAGCGCCGATCCAGGACTCTTTCACACCGTTTTCCTGCCGGTCCGCAAGCTCGTCGAGATCGGCATGCTTACCGCCGTCCCGCACGGCAGGAGGTCCATCGTGTTGAAGAAGGTTGGTCCCAAACTGGCCGCCCTGGCCAATATGACGAAGCTCGCCCATCAGCCGCACTTTCAGCGGCGATGGGAGCAGCTGCTGTCGACGCTCGACTCGGTGAAAACCTGGTCGGACCAGGTCGACAGCGAGCAGAGTCGCCTCGTACTGAAACGCGACTTCGGCTCGAATCCCGGCGAGCTCGCGATGTATGCGTACGTGCCCGAACGCCTGCCGCCATCGGCACCGCTGGTGGTGGTGCTGCACGGCTGCACGCAGAGCGCGGCGTCGTTCGACAAGGGCAGCGGGTGGTCGACGCTCGCCGATCGCTACGGCTTCGCGCTGCTGCTGCCGCAGCAGAACTGGAAGAACAATCCGCTGCGGTGCTTCAACTGGTTCCGCCAGGAGCACATTGCCCGGGATCGCGGGGAGGCATTCTCGATCAGGCAGATGATCGACCGCATGGTCGCGGATCATGGCCTCGACCGGCAGCGGGTGTTCGTGACCGGGCTCTCGTCGGGAGGCGCCATGACGGCGGTGATGCTGGCCACCTATCCCGAGGTGTTTGCGGGCGGTGCGATCCTCGCGGGCGTGCCTTACCGCGCCGCGAACGGTGTGCAGGACGCCTTCGAGAGCATCTTCCAGGGCCCGAGCCGGTCGCCGGCCGAGTGGGGAGAGCTCGTGCGGGCGGCTTCATCGCACCGCGGCCCCTGGCCGAAGGTGTCGGTCTGGCACGGTGATGCCGACAAGACCGTCAAGTCCACCAATGCCGAAGAGATCGTCAAGCAGTGGGCCGATGTCCACGGGCTTCCTGCCGCGCACACGATCGACATGCGGATCGACGGGCATCGCCGCCGCGTCTGGCAGAACGCTGCGGGAGAGGACATCCTGGAGTCATACACGATCTCGGGCATGGCACACGGGGCAGCCGTCGACCCCGGAGACGAATCGCACCAGTGCGGGACAGCGGCACCTTTCTTCAACGCCGCCGGCATCTCGTCCAGCTACCGCATCGCGAGCTTCTGGGGACTGGTCGGGACGCGCCTGGACATCCCGGCAGCTGCAGACGAAACGCACGAGACACCCCGAGCAGAGCGCGCGGACGATCCGGCGCGCGGCGGTGGCGGGCGGGCGGGTACGGGCGCGCGGCAGGGGAGCGGTGATTCCGCTTCCGGTCAGCGCGGCCTCGACATCGAGGGGATCATTGCGAAGTCCCTGGAGATGGCCGGGCTGCTCAAGGGCAGGTCGGGATCGGACAGCCATGCCAGGGATGAGGCGTCGCCCCTCGGTCTCGACGTCCACAAGATCGTCGCCACCTCGCTCGAAGCGGCGGGGCTGCTCAAGGGCGGCGCCAAGGAATCGGCTCGCCCGCGCGGGGCGGCCCCCTTGGGTCTCGATGTGCCGGGCATCATCGCTACGGCGCTCGAAGCAGCGGGGGTGCTCGACCGTTCCCGAGCGGGTGCCGCCCGGGGGGGCCGCAGTCAGGGGGGGGGTCTTGCCGGATCGGGTTGGGAAGGCGAGGGCTGGGAGTTGCTGCACGACGGTCCGCACGCCTTCCGTGGCGGCCCGATGCTGCACGGTCAGGTCACGTCGGGTGATGCGGGAGGTATCGGCAGAAAGGTCTGCGTGGTGTCGAAACGGACGATGCTCGGAGCGCGCCCGGAACTGAGCTACGTGCGCAGAATCAGTTTGAGCGCAGCCGCCAACCCATACACCAGCGCGAGCTTTCGCATTCTGGTCGACGGCATACCGGTGGACGAAGTATCCGCCGTCGGCATGGACTACGCCGAGACGGAGTGGACACGGCGCGCGGGGATCGACCTCGGGCAGTTTGCCGACCGTACCGTGACCCTGACTCTGGAGGTCACCGCGGCGTCGAACGTCCAGAGCGCGGTATGCGCGAAGGTGTGGCTGGACGAGATTGCCGTGAGCACCGCAACGGCAATGGAACAGGTCTGAACGACAAAGTGGCGGGGGATGGGACCCGGAGGTGCTCGGAAGGGGGTTTTCACCCCCTTCCGTGGTCCATCGGCGGGGCCGACTCAGGCAGTGGCGAACTCGGGCGCGGAGATATCGATCTGGAACTTCACCGGTCCGCGGGAAGGCTTGCCGTTGGCGTCGACGAACTCGCCGTTGACCGGTGCCTTCTTGGCGTAGGGGCTGGTGAGAATCGCCACATGCCCGCCGAAGAAGGCTACCGACTCGACGATGCCCGAGTCTTCCAGGAACTTGTTGGCTGCCGTGGCGCAGGCCGGCGTCACGAGATCGTCCTTGATCGCATAGTTCTGGTACCAGGGAATCTTCAGGTCGATCAGGTCCTTGACGTTGAGCGGCTGGCCGTAAAGCTGGACCGGCAGCGTGCCGTCATCGGCGATCGGCTCCTGGAACGTGCACGAGCTCATCTTGGCTATTTCGAGCGGCAGGTGCACCCGCTCGCGCAGGAGCCAGCGGAAGAGGGCAGCCGGCGTCTTGCCTGGATTCAGCGACGTGGCGCGATGCAGCGAAGCCTGATCGAGCACCTTCACCAGCGGCGTTTCCCGATCGATCGCCACCAGACGCATGCCGAGGCTCAGCAGATAGCCGTTGGCGACCTTCCCGCCGTTCGGGAGCGTCGTGGTGATGAAATCGTGGTGCATGTTGGGCATGCCCGAGATCGCTTCGCTGTAGGTGCCATCGACCGGCGTGACGTTCGTGATCAAGGCGTCGCAAACGTCCCGCAGCCTCCCGGAGAGGATGTTCATCAGCGAGATGTATCCGCCCTGGCAGGTGCCGTTGAGAGTGACCTTCTTGCCGCCATTGAGCTCCTTGATCTTCGCGCATAGCTCACGGGTCTGGTCGCAATCGCCCTCCGGCGTCATCGCCTGCACCTTTTCGGTGGTGAGGATGTCCTTCACCACCCGGACATAAGTCGGGACACCTTCATTGGCGAAGGAGTGCGCGTAGCTCTTGTTGTCGTGGGGCAGGAAAGACAGGATGTGGACGCCCAGCATGTACGGCGGGATCAGGAGCATGGGTTTCAGGTCGTCCCGGACCTTGACATCCTTCCGGAACGGGAGAACCTGGTAAAGGAGGAATGCATCTGTTTCGTGAACAAGCTTGTAGTGTTGAGAGTTAAAGTGAAATCCGAACTCATCCTTGATCTTTTCGATCTGCTCGGTAAAGTTCGCGACAGCTTCCATTACCTCCGCTTCGCGCCGCATGAAGCCGGCGAGTTTCTCCCCCTCCGCGTGGGCAACGGTGTTGATGAGGGCGCGCGTGCCTTCCTCGAGCTGATCGAAGGCAAAGCCGGCGATCTTCTCCTGCGCTCCCATGATTCCCTTGCGCAGCATGGAAACGTTGTGGCCTGCGACTTCAAACGTCTCGATGATGCTCAGCGGATTGTCCTTGGCAGCCTGCAATGCGATGTGAGCGGCGACGAGAAGGCTTTCGTTGAATTCGCTGACTTCCCGGTTGGTCGCGCGCAGCATCGCCAGGAGGTAGCGCAACCAACTCACTGCAAAATCGGGTGTTTCTTTCAGTAGTGCAAACATCTTATGGTTCCCTCCGCATTCGATGCGCGATCGACTGCCTGACCGGAGTGATCGCGATGGTTGGATTGACGAGCAAGCGACCTCAAAACATATGGTTATACCCCTCTCCGGGGGGCTGTCCGGCAGCCACTGACCGGCGAACCGGCTTGTGACGGGCATTCGGTACGGACGAGTTCGTGCACCGCACAATTCATAAGATTACTCCAAAATAACGGCACCTTCACAAGACATTCTGCATGTTTTCGTACCTTCCGCCGCACCGTTACGGAGAGGGTGCGGGAGGGTCGTAGTACAGAATAATTAATGTCAAGTATTCAAAATATTATTGAACAACCTGGCTGTAAAAAATACGTAGCATTACGTATCCTATTGATATGTAATAAGTTGGTATGTTCCAGGCAATCATTCGGCGAGCAGGAACTCGCGCACGCGTCCGATCTGCGAGTCGTCCATGAGCATCGGTGCGTGGCCGACGCCCGGGATTTCCACCACCTTCGGGCGCGGTCCGCGCGACGACATTTCCCGCGCGGTCTCCGCTGTCAGCACGTCGGACGTTTCGCCGCGCAACACCCGCGTCGGGCAGCGGATCAGGTCGTAGATCTGCCAGATCTCGTAGTCCTTGCCTTCGCCCATGGCGGTGCGGAAGGGTTCGGCGATGCCCGGGTCGTAGTGCAGGTCGAACTTGCCATCGGCCGCAGGCTTGAGCGAATGCTCGGTGAGGTGCCGCCACTGGCTGTCGGTGAGCGGACCGAAGGGCGCAGCCACCACGCGGACATAGGCCTCCACCTGCTCGATCGAGTCGAAGCGCGGTGCCTTGCCGACGTATTCGCTGATGCGCGCGATCGAAGCGGCCGTGACGACCGGACCCACGTCCACCAGCAGCAAGCGGCGGATCGGCGTGCGCGCCTGCGCCGCCAGCGCCATGCCGATCAACCCACCCATCGAAGTGCCGACCCAGTCGACCTCGTCTGCATCCAATCGCGCGAGCAGCGTCACGATATCCGCCGCATACTGCGGGACGCCGTACAACGCCTTGTTGGCGAGCCAGTCGCTGCGACCGCGGCCGACGATGTCCGGGCAGACCACCCGGTAGTCCCATTCCATCGCCTGCGCCAGGTAATCGAAGTCGCGGCTGCATCGGGTGAGCCCGTGGACGCAGACGAGCACTTTGCGGTTCTGCGGGTCGCCCCATTCCACGTAGGCCATGTCGTGGAAGCCGGCGGGGCTCAGGCACTGCACTTTGCGTTGCCGCATGGTGACGGTCATTGTCCCTCCCGATTTACTGGCGGATCGCCGAAGGTTTGTTCGATTGTACCGGCAGCGCGGACGGGCAGGCCGCCGGCAACGCGAATAAAATGGGGCTCGGGTGCGGGGAGCCGTCGTATCGAGCGGTCCGCGCCGCCAGATGCCGACGCAGGCATTTCAACAGGGAGAGGACCATGTTGCAGCTCGCGACGCTGATCGCACATCACTCGAGATTTCGTCCGGACGAGACGGCCGTCGTCGTGGCGGGAGAGCGGCTCACCTGGCGCGAGTTTGGCGCCCGAGTCGACCGCTGTGCGCGGCTCTTGCGGGGACTGGGCGTTGCCAAGGGCGATCGCGTCGCGACCTTGCTGCCCAATTGTCGCGAGTTGCTCGAAGTGTACTGGGCGGTGCCCGCCATCGGTGCCGTGCTCGTGCCCTTGAGCCCCCTGTTGATGCCGGCCGGGCTGGCGAGCCTGATCCGCGACTCCGGGGCATCCTGCCTCGTGACACAGCGATCGATGACCGCGCTGCTCGACCCCGTGCGGGCGGAACTCCCCGACCTTGCGCCCGGGCGCGTGCTGCTGATCGATGGAGCTACGGGCGACTACGGCGACTTCGCGGCGGAGGCAGCCGAGAGCGGTTCGGGTGTCGCAGCGGTACCGGTCGCGCAGAACGATCTTTTCAACATCATGTACACGAGCGGCACGACCGGGCTGCCAAAGGGCATCATGCACACGCATTTCGTGCGCGCGATGTACTGCACCCTCTTTGCGTCGGCCTGGCGCATGAGTCCCGAGTCGGTAGTGCTGCATGCCGGGGCCATCGTCTTCAACGGCGCCTTCGTCACGCTCATGCCCTGCTTCTATGTCGGCGCGCGCTACGTGCTGCAGCGCCAGTTCGACGCCGCCGAGACTATCGAGATCATCGCGCGCGAGCGTGTGACGCACATCATGCTGGTGCCGGCGCAGATCATCGCGATCCTCGGCGCGCCCAATTTCGAGCCCGGGAAGCTCGCATCGCTGCAGATGATCCTCTCGCTCGGCGCACCCCTGTACCAGGAGCACAAGGACCTCCTGAACCGCCTGCTCCCCGGTCGCTTCCACGAGCTCTACGGGCTGACGGAAGGGTTCTGGACCATCCTCGACCGCACGCAGGCGGAGCGCAAGTCGGGTTCCGTCGGCCGGCCGCCGGTGTTCTACGAGATGCGCATCGTGCGCGAAGACGGCTGCGACGCAGCGCCGGGCGAAGTCGGCGAGATCGTCGGCCGCGGGCCGTCGCTCATGACCGGCTACTTCAACCGTCGCGATCTCACCGCTCAGGCGATTCGCGACGGCTGGCTGTTCACCGGGGACCTGGGCTACGTCGATGCGGAAGGCTACCTCTACCTCGTCGATCGCAAGAAGGACATGATCGACAGCGGAGGGGTGAAGGTCTATCCGAAGGACATCGAGGAGATCCTGACGCGGCACCCCGCGGTGCGCGAGGTCGCGGTGTTCGGCGTACCGCACGCGAAGTGGGGCGAGACGCCGGTTGCGGCCGTTATCCTGCGCGAGCGCGGCGGGGTGAGTGCCGAGGAGCTTCGCGAGTGGATCAACGCGCGCGTCGACGCCCGCTATCAGCGCGTGTATGCGGTCCAGATCCTGGACGATTTTCCGCGCAACGCGGCCGGCAAGACACTCAAGCGCGAGATGCGCGATTGCTGGCGCCCCCGGCCCGCGGAGTAGCCCGGCGTGCGCATGCGCCCCACGGGCTTCGGCATGGTCCTGCTCTGCGCGCTCGCCTCTGGTTCGGTGCGCGCCGAGGCGGATTTCGGGGATGCAAAGTCCCCGTCACCGCCGCCCGCGGCCGCCATCGGCGGTTACGCGCGCGGCTGTCTTGCCGGGGCCGCGCGGCTGCCCGCCGACGGGCCGGGGTGGCAGGTGATGCGGCCCGGGCGCGACCGGGCGTACGCACATCCCGCGCTGATCTCGTTCATTCGCGCGCTGTCCGAGGCCGCGCCCCGGCAGGGGTGGCCGGGACTTCTGGTCGGCGACCTCGCGCAGCCGCGCGGCGGGCCGATGCGCTCCGGACATGGCAGCCATCAGACCGGGCTGGATGCCGACATCTGGCTTACACCGGCGCCGCCGCAGCCACTCTCGCAGCCCGCACGCGAGGAGCTGTCCGCCGTATCGATGGTGCGCGGCGACGGTCACCGCGTCGATCCGGCGCACTGGACGCCCGAGCATCTCGCGCTCCTGCGCACCGCAGCCGGTTTCCCGGAGGTCGACCGCATCTTCGTAAACCCCGCGATCAAGCGCGCGCTGTGCGAGACGGCGCAGGGCGATCGCCGCTGGCTGACCAGGATTCGGCCCTGGTGGGGCCATGACGCGCATATGCACGTGCGGTTGCGCTGTCCGCGGGGCGATGCGCAGTGCGTCGACCAGCCGCCGGTTCCCGCCGGGGATGGCTGCGACGCCGGGCTCGACTGGTGGTTCAGCGAGGAGGCGCGGGCCGACTTCGCGCGCCGCCGGGCGGCGCCATCGCCCAAGCTCACGCTCGCCGATCTGCCCGCTGCCTGCCGCGCCGTTCTCCTCGCGCCGTAGCGGGGCAATCTTGCCCCACTGTGCACCGTGCGGGACAGCATGCTACGGTGCGTTCGTCCAGCTTGTGAGGAATCTCATCGGATGTCCGCCGGACTCGCAAGAGTGTGGCTGTGCGCGCTGCTGGTATTGGCTGTGCGGTCGGCTCCTGCCGAAGAGTGGGTCTACGTGGTCCAGCCAGGCGACAATCCCTGGACCATCACCGAACGCTATCTCGCCGGCGTTCGCTATTGGCCGCGGCTGCAGCAGTACAACGACATTCGCGATGCCCGGCACATTGCGCCCGGCACCCGGCTGCGAGTGCCGATCGCATGGCTGCGGCGGCAACGCGAGCCGGTGCAGGTGATGGCCGTGACCGGCGGGGTCGCGCTGCAAAGGCCGGATCAATCCCCCCGCCCGCTCGAGCGCGATGCGACGGTGATTGCCGGCGATCTCCTGCGCACGGCGCCGGATGGCGGCGTCGAGCTGCAGTTTGCCGACGGCTCCCGGATGTACCTGCGGGGTGGGAGCGAGCTGCGCATCGGGCACAGCGAGCGCATTCCTCAGACCGGCGATGTCAGCACACGCGTGCAGCTGCCGCGCGGGCGCTCGGAGAGCCGGGTGCACGGGCAGAGAAGAGGGGGCGGACGGTTCGAGATCGACACACCGGCCGCGGTCACCTCCGTCCGGGGGACTCATTTTCGGGTCAATGCCGACGCGGCACGGGCTTCGACCGAGGTGCTGGAGGGCGGCGTACGGGTCGCCAGCAACACAGCCCGTGTCGAGCTCGGACCGCGCATGGGCACGATGGCGGTAACGGGGCGTGCACCCACCCCGCCGACGCCGCTGCTCGCTGCGCCCGACTTGAGCGGCCTGCCGACCGAGTTCGGGCAAGTGCCCATTGCGTTCTCGGTCCCGCCGCTGGCCGGCGCGGCACGCTACCGTCTGCAGATCGCGGTCAGCGCCGACTTCTCCACCTTGCTCGAGGACGCGGTATTCGAAGCGCCGCTGCTGCGGGGACCGGCGCTGGCCGACGGCACCTATTATCTGCGGCTGCGCGGCATCGATGCGCGGCAGCTCGAAGGCATGGACGCCGAGCGAGGCATTACCATCAACGCGCGACCGGAACCCCCGTTTCTCTTCGAGCCGCCCCCCGAAGCACAACTCGCCGACGGCACGCCTGTATTCCGCTGGACGCGCTCGACCGCGCCCGGCACGTCTTACCGCTTCCAGTTGAGCGAGGACGATGCTTTCCGGAACCTGCGCGCCGACGTGGCGGCGGTCGACGCCGCGGAGCTGCGCCTGCCGGACGCGCTGCCGCCAGGGCGCTACGCCTGGCGAGTGGCTGCGACGGATCCGGAGGAGGGGGAGGGTCCGTTCTCGGATGCGCAGACGCTCCGCGTGCTGCCACCCGGTCCGTCGCTGCCGGCGCCCAGCGTGTCCGACGACGAGATCGAGTTCCGCTGGCGTGCCGCCGGGCCCGGCGTCAGCTACGAGTTCGAGCTGGCGCGCGACGAGCGCTTCGCCGACGTGGTGGTGACGCAGGCGGTGCCCGAGGCGCAGATCAAACTGCCGCGGCCCGCCGCCGGCTCCTACTACGTGCGCGCCCGCACTGTCTACCCGAATGGCATCGTGAGCGCCTATGCTGGCACCCAGCGGATCGACATTCCCGAGCGGCCCAATTACTGGCCGCTACTGATTGTTCCAGTGATCATCCTGCTGGTGCTTTGAGCGCGTGACCCAAACCTCGACCCCGGTGCCGTGGCGGCGCCGTCTGGTGCCGCCCGCGCTGCTCGCCATACTGACGCTCGCGCTGGCGGCGAGCGGCGCGCTGCATCGGATCGATCTCGTGCTGTACGACGCGCTGCTCGTGGTCGACCGGCCGCCGCCGAGCGCCGACATCGCACTGGTGGAGATCGACGAGCGCAGCCTGCAGGCGCTGGGCCGCTGGCCGTGGCCCCGGGCCCGGCATGCGGATCTGCTCGATCGCCTGCGGGCGGCGGGGGCGCGCGCGGTCGCCCTGCAGATCATTTTCGCCGAACCGGGCGACGCCGACGACGACCAGCGTCTGGCGGACGCGATCGCGCGCTTCGGCCCGGTGGTGCTGCCGGTATTCCCCGATGTCGATCCCGGCGCAGGCGTGCTGCGCGCAAGGATGTCCGTGCCGGTGCTGGCGGCACAGGCTGCGCACGGACATGTCGACGCCGAGCTCGATCCTGACGGCGTTGCGCGCAGTGCCTACCTGAAGGCGGGGCTGCTCGAAGCAACGTGGTCGCATCTTGCTCTTGCACTGCTGGAAGCCGGTGCGCGCGCGCCTGGGGAGTTACCCGGCGAGCGCCGGCCGGACGCACCGCCGAGCCGCGGCGGGCGGTGGCTGCGCGACTATCGCGCTCTGGTGCCGTTCGCCGACGGGCAGTTCGCGACGTTCTCCTACGTCGAAGTGTTACGGGATCAGGCGCTTGCGGAATCCTTGCGCAACAAGCTCGTGCTGGTCGGCGTCACGGCGGCCGGCGTGCAGGACTCCTTGCCGACGCCGGTGGCGCGTGGCGGCGCGCCCATGTCCGGCGTCGAGTTCAACGCCCATGTCGTCAATGCGCTCTTGCAGCAGCGCCTGATCGAGCGCCTGCCGATGCCCATCACGCTCGTGCTGTCGATGCTCCTTGCCGTGCTGCCGCTGCTCGTGACCTGGCGCGTGCGGACCTCGCTCGTGCCGGCGGTGATGGCCGTGGCCTGCGCGCTCGGCGCGTTGCTGCTCGCTGGCGCGTTGCTGCGCCTGGCAAACGTCTGGTTTCCGCCTGCCGCCGCTTTTGTCGGGGCCCTGCTGTCCTATCCGCTCTGGAGCTGGCTGCAGCTGCGATCGACCGCGGTGGAACTGGCGCGCGAGCGGGAAGAGTTGAACGCCACCCTGCAGGCGATCGGGGATGCGGTGATCGCGACCGACCGGACGGGGCGTGTGGCCTACCTGAACCCGGCGGCCGAAGCGCTGACAGGTATGAGCGCGGCGCAGGCGGACGGGAGCGCGCTGGAGGAGGTGTTCAGCCTGGAGGACGAGCACGGCCGCCTGCGCCGGCTGGCGCACGAGGTGTTCGTGCCGGGGCTGCACGAGCAGGTCGGTTCCGGTCTGCGCGGGCGGCTCACGGTCCGCACCGGCGAGACCCGCACGGTACGCGTGAGCGGCCGGCCGGTGCGCAACGCGTGCGGTGCGATCGACGGAGCGGTGCTCGCTGTCACCGACATGAGCGACATCGCCGCGATGACGGAGCGAATCGAGTATCAGGCCACCCACGATGCGCTCACCGGCTTGCCGAACCGGGTCCTGTTGCGCGATCGGCTGGTGCAGGCGTTCGCACACGCGCGCCGTTCGGGTGCTTGTGTCGCCGTTCTCTTCATCGATCTCGACCGCTTCAAGCACGTGAACGACAGTCTCGGCCACAGCGAAGGCGATGTGCTGCTGCAGCAGGTGGCGAAACGTCTGCGCTCCGCGGTGCGCGACGGCGACACGGTGGCACGGTGGGGCGGCGACGAGTTCGTGGTTGTGCTCGACCACGCGAGCGATCGCGCGGCGGCCGAGGCGGTCGCGCACAAGATCGCGGCGGCTCTGCGCGACCCGCTCGCCCTCGGGCGCGAAGCGCTCGTCATCAGCGCCAGCATCGGTGGCGCGCTTTTCCCGGCGGACGGCGAGGCCGCGGACACGCTGCTGCGGCGGGCCGATGCCGCGATGTACCGGGCCAAATCCGCGGGGCGCGACACGGTGCGGTTCTTCGATTCGGAGATGGATGAAGCCGCGGCCGAGCGGCTCGCGCTCGAGCGCGCCCTGCGCGAGGCCATCGACCGTCACGAGTTCGAGCTCATGTACCAGCCGCAGGTGCGCCTTGCCGACGGCAAGCTGTTCGGCGCCGAGGCGCTCCTGCGCTGGCGCCATCCGACTGCCGGGCTGCTCGGACCGGCGCGATTCATCGGCCTGGCGGAGGACAGCGGACTCATCATCGGCGTCGGGAGCTGGGTCCTGCTGGAGGCCTGCGGCCAGCTGCGCGCATGGCGCAGCGCCGGACTGCCGCCGCTGCCGGTGTCGGTCAATGTTTCGCCGCGCCAGTTCGCACACGCGGGATTCGAGGCGACGGTCGCCGGAGCGCTCGACGGCAGCGGAATCTCACCCCTGGATCTCAAGCTCGAGATCACGGAGAGCATGCTCGCGAGCGACCTCGAGCGGACTGCCGCGGTGATGAGACGCTTGCAGGAGCGGGGGGTGGCCGTCTCGATCGACGACTTCGGCGTCGATTACTCGGCGCTGCGATATCTGAAGCAGTTTCCGGTGGCCGAGCTCAAGATCGACCATGGGTTCGTGAGCCACGTCACGACCTCCCCACAGGACGCGGCCATCACCGAAGCGATCATCGCGCTGGCGCGCAGTCTCGGTCTGGCGGTGGTGGCAGAAGGCGTCGAGACGCTCGCGCAACTCGAGTTCCTGCGCCGACGCGGCTGCGACGCCGCACAGGGATTCGCCCTCAGCCGGCCGCTGCCGGCGTGGGAGATGACCAGGCTGTTGGAGCGCGGGGACGCGCTCCCGTTGCCGGTGACCTGAAGTGCGGCTATTGCAGGTCTTGCGCCGTCTGCACGCGCGCAGGCGGCTCCGCTATCGTCTTGCCAGCCTCATAGCGGATCCCCGGTCCCAGCTCATCGAAACTGAACAGGGAGAAGACCCGCTCGCCGCTGTAGTCCAGCACGCGAAGATCGTCGCTTTCGTGCAGATCCTGCTGCACGATCGTGAAATGACCGCCATACCGCTTTTTTGCGGCCTCGAGCGGGATCTCATGGGCGATGAACTTCGAGATTCCCTTCGCTTCGAGCTTCTTCAACAGGCCCTGAGCCGTCGCTGTGTCATACGAGGTCAGAATGACCATCGGGCCGCTGGCAGTAAGCAACAAGATCGCTTTCATCGCATCCTCCTTTTTCGCTTGTTCTGTGGCGGAGACTCCCTACTTTCACACTAGCACATGCAACCGCGTTCTCCCAAGGGACTGGGTCTCGGAAACGGGGCAGGCTCCCGCTCGGCAGACCCGCTCAAGTCTTCCGGAACCTCGGTTTGCGCTTTTCCTGGAAGGCGCGCACGCCCTCCTTCGATTCCTCCGTGCCGTAGAACAGGCCGACCGCCTGCAACCCGAGCGCCGATATCCCCGCGATGTGCGCGCTGTCGGCATTGAACGAGCGCTTGGCGAGCGCGAGTGCGGTCGGACTCTTCTCCAGGATCTCGGCGCACCAGCGTGCGACCTCGGCGTCCAGCTCGGCGTCGGGCACGGCCTTGTTCGCGAGCCCCATCTGCACCGCTTCGGCCGCTGAATACTGCCGGCATAGGTACCAGACCTCGCGCGCGCGCTTCTCGCCGATCACGCGCGCCATGTAGGCGGTGCCAAAACCGGGGTCGACCGAACCGACCTTCGGCCCGACCTGGCCGAAGCGGGCCGATTGCGCGGCGAGCGTGAGGTCGCACAGCAGGGCCAGCACATGTCCGCCGCCGATGGCGTAGCCGCGAACCTTGGCGATGACCGGTTTCGGCACATCGCGGATCACCGCCTGCAGTTCCTCCAGCGGCAGACCGATCACGCCGCGTCCGTCATAATGGCCGGCATGCGCCGACTGGTCCCCTCCGGTGCAGAAGGCGCGATCGCCCGCCCCCGTGAGAACGATGACGCCGACCGTGCGATCCCAGCCCGCGCGCTGGAAAGCGTCGATCAGCTCCTCGCAGGTCTGGGCGCGGAACGCGTTGTACTTGTCCGGGCGATTGATGGTGATGGTGGCGACACCGTCGGTGATGTCGTACAGAATATCTTCGTAGGTGGCAGTCATGATGGATCCTTGGTGCAGACAAATCGTCAGGCGAGCCGAGGGCGGATCCCCGGCGTTGTCCTGCATTGTTTCCGTTGTCGGGGAATGCGCGCAAGCTTCGTTGCGGCTTGACAGATCGCTCGCCGACGGTAAATTGCGCTTCCTCGGGCTTCGAGAAAAAGCGAAATAAGCGGCGGCGCGGACCCATGGAAAAAATCAAGCTTCTTTGTGTGGAAAACGTGATCACCCGGCAGACCACGGTGGTGCACCAGAGGCTGTCGGTGGCGCTGCTCGTCGAGAATATCGCGTACCAGAAGAGCGTCGATGTCAAGTGGGCCGGCGAAGACGGCGTCTGGCACACGCTGCGCGCGCGCTATCACAGCAGCGTGGATCGCGAGAAGGAATACTGGGTCGCGAGGAAGACCTTTACCCTTATCTCGAGCAAGCCGCTTCCCGGAAACGTGCGGTTTGCATTGCGCTATCGCGTGGCGGGCAAGGAATACTGGGACAACAATCACGGTCACAACTATTCCGTCCAGGCCGATTCCGGGATTCGGGTCACGCAGGACATACCCGTGCTCAACGTCCGCTTCGAAAACGAGGTGACCGATGGGCAAACGGCTTTCCCCGTCGTGGTCGCGGTCCAGCGGCATCTGGAACCGGAACGGGTCCAGCTCACCTGGACGAACGACAACTGGCGCACCTCCCAGAGCACGCAGTGCCGCTTCCGGCGGAACTTCTGGGATACCGGTCTTCGGAGCAACGCCAGAAACCCGAATCACTACGGAATCCAGGTCTGGGACGGCGCGCTGAACGTAGACCACTCCCGCCGCATCCAGTACCGGATTACCTGCGACACCAAGAAAGGGGTCTTCTGGGATGACAACTTCGGCAGGAGCTACTCGATCTACCACGCGCTGGTCCGCGTGCTGATCCTGAATCTGCACTGCTACCAGGAAGAGAACCAGGACCGCAAGCTGTCGCAGATCGCACGCGCGATCAACGAGCTGGACGTGGACGTCGTCTGCCTGCAGGAGGTGGCCGAGCTCTGGAACAACGGGCAGGGAGACTGGCAGTCGAATGCGGCAAGAATCATCAACGAGCGGCTCACGTCGCCTTATCATCTGGTCACCGACTGGTCGCATCTCGGCTTCGATCGTTATCGGGAGGGTGTTGCGATCCTGAGCCGGCACCCGATTGTCAGGCATGAAGGACGGTACGTATCGAGAAGTCGCGATCCGTACGACATTCACGCCCGAAAAGTCGTGATGGCGCAGATCAGGGTTCCGCACCTGGGACTCGTCAATGTCTTCTCGTCGCACCTGAGCTGGTGGGACGACGGATTTCCCGAGCAGTTCGAGGCACTGCGGCAGTGGGCGGGGAATGAGCACGTCGACGAGGTGCGGGCGACGATGCTCTGCGGCGATTTCAACATCAAGGCAGGCTCGAAGGGTTACCAGCTCGTGGTCAACTCGAACGAGTATGATGACCAGTATCTCGCCGTGAACTCACCGCAGATCTTCGGGAAGATCTGCAACGAGAGGCAGGCGCACTGGCACCGTCATCTTGACAACGATCATCGCATCGATTACGTGTTCCTGCGGAAGTCGAGCGAGCTCGCGGTTACCGGGGGCCGCGAGGTTTTCACCGAGCAGGACTATGGGAGAGTGTCCGATCACATCGGCTATCTGATGAGCTTCGAGCCGAAGTGAAGACGGGACACCGACAAACTATTGAGTGCGGCAGCGCCAATGCTGCCGCGCAGACCCCAGCAGGCAGTGGGGCATATCGGTCGGCACATGAAGACAGCAGAATCCTATGCAGTACCCGTCGATGGGAATCTTGGCACGTTTTTCTCGCGTGCCAACGACTTCGGCGAGAAGTTCTCCCTGCGCTGGGGCAAGATCACCTTCGATGTCGCTTTCGGCATCCAGGCCAATCTGAAGGTGGTCCTCAAGGTCTACCGCGAACACGGCATCTGCGAGACGTTCATCGTCGACACGGACGCCTACGATGTCGAGTGGAACCATCACAGGCGGCGGACGCGGGATTTCTTCGTGCACCCCTTCTCGAGCACCTTCGGTCACATCAAGTGCGTGAAGTTCTCGTTCATCGTGCACCGGGACGAGGAATCGATTCCTTCGCAGATCGAATACATCTTCATGGAAGAGCCGCAGCTGAAGGACGGGAATCCGCAGTACCGGCGGCTCTCCTCGCATGGTGCGACTGGCAACGGCTACCGGACGTACGAGGCGAACGGCGGGGACCTCCAGCGGGACGTCGACTGGTACAACCACCACTTCGAGTCGTTGCGGCTGACGCCTAAGTTCACCAAGGGACAGCAGTATCATCCCTATCATCCCAAGCGCTACATCCACGATCACATCGACAAGGTCATCCGAAGCAAGCGGGAGCATCCCGGACGGTTCTGCACCATCAAGGTGAGCGTGGACTGCATAGACGACAGCGACTTCACGCGCCACCTGGTTCACGCCAGCGAGAACGGCGTCTGGGTCCAGTGCATCGTCGACTGGCGGAAGATGACGCTCACCAACAGCCCGAACTACGCGCGGTTGAAGCGCGCCGGGATCGAGCTGCTGGGCGTGTTCTGCACCCCGCACCATCACCTGATCGAGGTCGATCCGGACATGCACACGAAGTTCATCATCTTCAACGATGAGGACTGCATTCTCGGATCTTTCAACATCACCTTCGACCGCTGGTGGGCAAACTGGGAATCGGGGATGACGTTTCATTCGAAGGGTGTCTGCCGATTGCTGGACAACGTGTTCCAGAGCGAACGGGGCGGCGTCATTCAGAAGTACCGCATCGATCCGCTCAGCCATTTCAACCTGCTTTACACGTTTGGCCGACACACGCTCGCCGACGGCAAGTACTACCGCCCGCACCACGCCATCCTGTCGGAGATCCATCGGGCAAGGCAGTCGATCAAACTTTGCCTGTTCCTGATCGGCAACCTCCTGGGCGAGCACGGGGACAGCGTGGTGGATGCGCTGCTGCACGCGAAGCACCGCGGTGTCCATGTGCACATCCTGCTCAACGGACATCTGGCGCGACAGGGTCGGATAGGCATCGAACGAACCATGGAAGAGGAGCTCAATCGACCCTTGCTGCCGGCCGTGCAGCGACTGAAGTCAGCCGGCATTCCCGTGGGGTTGGTCTACGGGCAGGCAGATCACGCGGTACCGTATTCGCCCGTGCATTCGAAGTACTGCATCGTCGACGAGGCAACGGTCATCGAGGGCAGCTTCAACTGGTACAACACCTCGGTGTTCTCGCACGACATTACCGTCGTGGCCACGAATCGTGAGGTGGCGCAGGCGTATCTCCACGAGTTCGACCAGATTCAGCGCCTTTTCCGCATCTACTCCTGATACCGGGGGGATGTTCGAAGCGCTGGGCGGCGCACGCCCCCCGGCTCGCCCCGTGTAGCCGTCGCCAGAGCGCGGTCAGCGCGCCGGCGCGTAGATCGTCCGCCAGCCCTGTTCGGCTCACTGCAAATGCCGTCGGCCGTACTCGCGGTCCCTGCGTTCGAAAGCGCGCGTCGGCACTGAGCGCGCCGCGGGAGAGTGACTGACCGCTGGGTTGAGGTCGGCTGTGCGGTGCGTTCGCCGAAAAATGCCATGGCCATTCACCGTCGAGCGCTGAGTGCCTTCGCCATCGCTTAGTGATAGACTCCGCCCGTTTTTTCGCACCAACCAGTCCACGCAAGGAGAACAACGATGGACATTCAAGGCATGCTCAACACCGCCGGCGCGCAGCTCGTCACCTTCGGCCTGAAAGCCGTTGGCGCGATCGCGGTCTGGATTGTCGGACGCTACCTGATCGGTCTCGCTGTTCGACTGGTTTCCGCGGCGCTGACGAGACAGAACGTCGATCCGACGCTTCTGCGGTACATCGGCAACGTCGTCAGCGTCACGCTGAACGTCATTCTGGTCATCGCGATCCTGGGATACTTCGGGGTCGAGACGACGTCGTTCGCGGCGTTGATTGCGGGCGCCGGTATAGCGATCGGTGCGGCGTGGGGTGGCCTTCTCGCAAACTTCGCGGCGGGGGCGTTTCTCATCGTGCTCAGGCCGTTCAAGGTGGGCGACTACGTGATGGCGGGCGGCATCGAGGGCACGGTGAAGGAGATCGGCCTCTTCGCGACCACCATCATGAAGCCGGACAACGTCACCTCGTTCGTCGGCAACAACAAGATCTTCTCCGACACGGTGCAGAACTTTTCGGCGAGCCCGTACCGCAGGGTGGACCGGCTGGCGCAGCTCGCACACGGGGTCGACCCCAAGGATGCGGTCGCCCGTTTGAAAGCCGCGCTCGCAAAGATCCCGAACATCGCCAAAGATGCCGGGCCGGATGTCGAGATCATCGACTTCAACGAGCGCGGTCCGGTGCTCGCGGTGCGGCCGTACACCCATACCGATCATTACTGGCAGGTGTACTTCGACACCAACCGGGTGATCACGGAGACCTTCGGCGCGGCAGGCTATCCTGTGCCCGAGGCGCACTACCGCGTGCAGCGAGAGGCGGCGGCTTAAGGCGCTACTTCGAATTCGCGAGACCGACGCGCCCCAGCCCGGGCAGTCGCAGCGCAGGCGAAGCCACGTCGACGCCGAGCGAGAGTCCCATTACGTTGATCTCCACCCCTTCTTCGGCGGCGAGCAGGATGCCCAGCACGCCGAGGAAGGATGCCTGCAGGCCGGTTCCGCTCGGTGCCGCTCCGAGCGCGGAGGAGAGCGGGACGTAGTCCTTGCCGATGGCATTGGCGGGCAGGTCCAGCCGCAGTTCCGGAACGCTGCGCGCAACGTGGGCCGTGAACGTATTGCTGTTCGGCCCCGGCCAGGTGCGGTAGCGGTCTACGAACGGGTAGCTTCGCACCGCGGCCTCGATGCGGTCGATCAGCGCTTCGACATGCTCTCCGCGTCGGTCGAGTAGGATCTCCGGTCGGCTGCCGAACCAGTAGCCGTCCGTGGGCGCGTAGTTCCGATGCACGAACGGCGCGCCATGCCAGCCCACCACGTCGTAGCGGGTGAACGACGCCGCGCCTTCACGTTTCACCACGATCCAGGTATGCACCGCGAACGCGCCGCGCCAACCGTAGGCGGGTGCGGCGTAGACTTGCGTTACGGCTTCGCGCACGGTCGCGGGATCGGGCGCGAGCCCGGTCGGCGCACGGGACGCCGCGTACCACGGCGCGGCGGGCGCGGGGTGTGACGCTACGCTGACCGCGAGCGGCAGGACGAGCAGGGCGAAGAGGACCAGCAAGGGGCGCTCGAAGGGCATCGGAGAGGGTGGGCAATTGCTTCGCCCCGCGGGGCTAGGCCTGCAGCGGATCGGATCGGGATCAGCGCATCGCTTCGATCAGTACCCGTCCCTCGCACCCGTTGGGTGGGCGCACGTTGAGGACATGCGCAATGGTGCGGCCGAGATCCACGGTCTCCGAATCGCCATACTTGCCGGCCTTGACCCAGTTAGGACCGTACATTGCGAGCGGCACGTTGGTGTCGTAGGCCCACGGTGAGCCGTGGGTGGCAGCATAGGCGAACGGCTTCGCGAAGAGATACCAGTTCGGTTTGTTCATGATCACGATGTCGCCGCTGATCTGCTGATGCCAGGCCAGTGCGACCTGCTTCGCCATCTTGGTGTTGGGCATCTGTCCCTGTTCGAGCTGCGTGCGCGTGAACACCGCCTCCACGCCCGGATACGTGCGCAGAAACTCCTGCGCTGCGCGCTCGACTTCCACCTTGTCCAGCTTGCGAGAAGCGACGAGGTCGTAGTCGACGTAGAGATTCGGGTTCCACCAAGCCGTGATGTACTTGCCCTCGCCGAACTTCTGGGAGAGCGCCGTGTTGGTGTCGGCGATCATCTTGTCCGGGTCGATGCGGCCGGCGTCGAGGTTGCGGGTGACGCTGTACTCGGGAACGTTCATGAAGCCGTGATCGGCCGACAGCGTGACCAGCACGTTCTTCATGCCGATGCGCCGATCGAGGTACTCGAACAGATCGGCGAACGCGCGGTCGAGACGCACCGTCTGGTCCTGCGACTGTCTGCTCTCCGGGCCGAACAGGTGATTGACGTAGTCGTGGCTGGTCCAGCTGATGGCGAGGATGTCCGGCACGCCGGCCGGATTGTTGCCGAGATTTTCGCCCTCGATCACGGCCTTCACGAAATCGAGCGTGAGATCGTCACCGTAGGGTGTCCACAAGATCGCGTCGTAATAGGCCTTGCCCGGCTTGTCGGCGCCGCCGCTCACGGGATGCGGGAACTTGGTGCCGAGCCCCTTGTAGTTGGTTGACCACGGCCGGTCGTCGGGCGCCGAGCGCGCGTAGGCACTCTCCGGCAAAAGCAGGGTCCACGAGGTGCCGAAGTACTTGTCCTGGGGTTTCGCCTCGTAGTACTTCTTCCACCAGGCCGGGTAATCCTGCATGTAGTAGTTGGAGGTGATGAAACGCCCCGTCGTCGGACTGTACATGTACGCGACTCCGTCCTGCCCGCCAAGGCCGATGGCGCTGCGGTCCTTGCCGGAGATCGCGACGACCTTGGATTGGCCGTTGGCGTAGATGAGTTCGTCGCCGACCGTCGTCACCTTGATGTTGAACGGAGAGGTGCCGGCGTGCTTCGGCGTCTCCTCGTCGAGATACTTGTAGCGCTCGTCCTCGGTCGAATAGAGGCGCTGCTTCGTCTTCTTGTCGATCCAGTCGTTGCCGACGACACCGTGTTTGTAGGGGTGCGCGCACGAGAGCAGCGTGGCATGACCAACGCCCGTGTAGGTGGTGGCGTGGCTGTAGTTGTTATTGCTGTACCACGCGCCCTTGTCGAGGAACAGGCGGAAACCGTTCTTGCCCACCTGATCGTAGTACTTCACCAGTTGCTCCTGGGGAAAGCCGTCCACGACCATGAACAGCACGAGCTTGGGCGGCGTTCCCGGGCCGTCGGCACGGGCCAGCGGGGGTCCGATCAGCAGCACGAAACCGGACACGGCAAGCAGGAAGCGAAACCACTGCGCTCTCGTTCTCATTTTTCGACCCTCCATTTTTCCTTTGGGTGAACCCACCGTCGGATCGGCGTCCGCTGCGACCGCCCGCGGGCAGATCGACCGCGCCATTTAATCACGGCTGTGCGGGTGCTGGAAGGACGAGGCTGGAGCCTGCTGCCAAAGCGGCATTGCTGCCTGCGTGGTCGGTCGGGACGAGTTGCTTTGTGCAGCACGCCTTTGGCGGGTATAGTAATCTTACTGCGTCTTACCTCATGAGGTTCTTCGATTGGAAACCACCAAGTTGTCTTCGAAGGGGCAGATCATCCTGCCCAAAGCGGTGCGTGAGGCGCATCGCTGGCAGCCGGGCACGGAATTCACGGTCGAGGATACCGGGGACGGCATCCTCCTTCGTCCGGCGCGGACTGTTGCGCCGACCCGGATCGAGGATGTCGCTGGTCGCCTCAGGGTCGATGGGCCGGTGAGAACGTTAGAGGAGATGGAGACCGCGATCGACGCCGAAATGAAGGAACGCCGTGATCGCGGTCGATACTAACGTCGTCGTCCGGTTGCTTACCGAAGACGATCCCGGGCAAGCGAAGCGGGCGCGGTCCCTTTTCGAGCGCGAAACGATCCTCGTTCCGACGACGGTGTTTCTAGAAGCCGAATGGGTCCTGCGTCGGCTCTATGGTCTCGATGTTATCCGGATCGTCGATGCGCTCACGGCATTGATCGCGCTGCCCAACGTCCGCTGCGAGGATCTCGCGAGGGTAACTGCCGCCCTCGACTGGGCGCGGGTGGGACTCGACTTCGCCGATGCACTGCATCTGTCCGGTGGAAGAGCGGCGGAACACTTCGTTACCTTCGATGCGAAACTCGTCAAGCGCGCGAAGCGAATCGCCGATCTGCAGGTCGCCCTGGTCTGAGCGCTCGGCAATACGGGCTGCTCGTTGATAACCCTGCGCCGTGGCTCAGCCACGACCTGCACGGGTTACAACCCGGACATCCCAACCCGGACCTCTCGGACGTCCATTGACCGCTTACTCGTCCGACGATACAGTTCGCCGGCATCAGAAAGGGCGCGGTATCCAGCCGCAACCAAATTCAGACTTCTTCGCCAATGCAAAGAAGGCGCGTTGGAATAATCTATCCCCTGACAATTGCCTCAGATCGGGGCGACAATGTCGTCAGTGACGCTGTCACCGAGAGGACCGAAGGCGTACAACAGCGTATTCGGGATCTCGCGTATCTGATGTGGGAGTCTGCCGGTCGCCCGCACGGATTGGCGATGCAGTATTGGCTGGCTGCCGAAAAGGAGGTCCTGGGAATCATGCAGGCGGCTTACGAAGACGGTGGCGGTCAAACGACCCGAGAGCGCGCCGGTGGTGGAGAAGCAGGCTGAAGGGCCAGCCCCAAGGAAGCGCGCATAACGACAGATCGCGGGCGCAGCAACTTCATCGATGCACTTGTGGCATCGATTGCGCGCCGCGGTGAAGAAGGTGGCGTTACAACCGCCGAGCAAATTCCGCGGGTGTCTGAATCGGATATTTGCCACGCAAGTCGAGCAGGTCGCGATCTCTCGTCACGAGGATATCGGCGTCCGAAGCGACGAGTGTCGCGAGAATCGGCATGTCCTTAGGATCGCGCGGGACTTGCACCGACAGCGCGTGCAGATTGACGACGTCGGTCCGGATGTAGAGCTGCCAGATGAATTGCTCGATCCGTTGTTCGTCCCATTGCAACTTTCGTTGGATCTTGGAGTAGCCGAGCACCCGGCCGATTTCGGCGAGCTGCTCGATCGACATCGCCACATCGAATCGGGCCTCAAGCCACGCGCGCAGAATATGGCCCGGCGTGCCGTCGGGGGCCAGCAAACCCGAGAGCAGCACGTTCGTATCGAGAACGACCTTCACCTCTTGCGGCGACGGGTGCGCGCTTCCCCTACGGCCTCCTCAACCAGGGCTGCAACCTGCTCCTCGGTCATGTCCGCAAAAGCCCGGGCGAACTCTTCGCGCATCTGATCGAACTCTTCATCCAGCTTTCGGATACGCTCGAATAGCGCGATGTCGACAAGGGCGGCAACCGGTTTCCCGGCCTTCGTGATGATTACCTTCCCCTTGCGGTATTGAACTTCGCTGAGCAAGTCGCCCAGGTTCTGGCGGACCGTCATCGCTGGCGCTTCGCGGATCATGGTCATCACCTCAATTGATACGATTGGTGTAATTCTGCCAGTTGAGGCGGTTGTCCCGCAAAGGAAAGGGGAGCGCAGATCATGCCCCGAGTACGCTATCGAGAACGACCTCCCCCCTTGCGGGGACGGGCGTGCGCTTCTCCTACGGTCTCGTCGACCAGCCGCTTCACCCTGCTCTCCGCGAAAGTCCGCCGTCACCTTTTCGAGCCCTCGCCGCCTGGAGCAGAGTGTTGCGTCGTCGCTAACCCGAACGCCCACTCGAATGTCAGGCTTAGCTTCTGATTCTCCAATGGTTCGTACGAGACAGACACGCACGAACCATCCTTGCGAGCCTCGTAGATCATGGTCTCGAAGGCCTCCCGGCCAACAACGTAGCAATCCTTGCCATCCAAAGAGACTCGGTGCGCAGGAACTTCGTTGAAGTAACCGATAACGGTCTCGGGGTCAGTAGACTTCCGTCGACGGAACGAGACGGCGTCGTTGGTGTCGGCACCTTGGGCCTCCTGACGCCAGGGTCGAAGCCAAGCCGGAGCGCCTTGAGCAGGCACAAGGAGTAGTGGCGAACAGTCTCGCGCACGTAACGCGTCAGCCTTTGAAGCCATGTCCTCGAAGAATGCTTGCTCGGAGTCTTTCCGAAGTGGGCTTTCACCAACTGCCTTGAGATGGTCCGTAACGACCCAAATTCCAATGTCCAACGCGACATACCTGCAGAACATATCGCGCGTTGACGATGTCTCGGTGCCCAGCGGAGGGTCGGTGTAGGGGGCTTTGCTCAGCCCTCTAAACGTTGATGACCTGCGTTCGCCGACTACGGAGACCTCTTCGATTTTTCGCTGGATCGTGAAAGGGAACACCTTGTTGCCAGTGGCAAGAACGTAATCGGACACGGCCTTGCCGAGTTCATTGAGGCGCGTCTGCGTTACAGCCGCCTGCTCGAGCGTCTTCTCGTGTGCCTTTCCAGCCATGCAACCGATATCTTCTAGCGTCCCGTGCACCCACCCCTGTAGCTCCTCGGCGTTGTCCGGCAAACCGAGTTCCCGGCGAATAGCTCCGATGATGCAATGCTTTTCGTGAAACGCCTCGGATCCCATGCAGTCGACGAGTTGCTCGGCGAGACGCTTTAGCCGCTGCAGCTGCGGCAAGTCCTCGGACCACGTTCGAACAAGCAAACACAGTTCGTCAGAGAGAACGATCGGCGCTGCGGTAATGGCGGTAAGAATCTGGGCCTGGGCTAGACAAAGCGACTCGACGTCGTCCGCCCCGACGGAGCTATATACGCGGCCCGAAACCATTTCTGGCTTACGCAGGTCTTGTGCTCGCTCGACGACTTTGTCGAGGATCTCCGTATATTCCCGGTCCGCGAGCCGTAGCCGGATCAAGTGAATGAGGACCAATGACGAGTTGGTCAGAGCATCGGCGTCGATGTCGCCGCCATGCTTAAGGTTTCGACCCTGTAGGAGTGCGTTCGCGAGCTCGAGAGCGAAGGCGTCGGGGGAGTTTGCCGGAGTCCAGTCGAGCAGGATGCAGACAACAATAAGCCGGAGATCTGTCCAGTACCGCCGCAGGACCGTCGCTGCAACTTCGGAGGTGATCGCGGACTCTTGGGCGCCGTGCGGAATAGCGTCGAGAGTTTCCCGTATTTCGGCCCACTCTTTCCGAACGCACGCAAAGGTGAGGAGGCGATTTCCAGTCTCGTCGGGATCATGCCCCTCAAACCGGTGTTCAAGTTTGCTCAACCACCTCAAGAACGAGTCTGCGAGCCACAAAGCGCCGGTCCTGTCGCCTCGGAAAACCGCACTGAGCAGCATATGAACGGTTTCCTCGGCTTGCGCGGCGGCAAAGCGTGCCTGACGGCAGTGTGCTGCCCATGCCTCATCCGCATTCGGAAACTCTTCCAGGGGCTCCGAAAGCGTAATTTGCTCCCATCCGCCGATGAATGATCGCAAGGCTTGGTCATACGTCCCCGAAAGTGGTGGCGGAAGCATGACGCCATCCGACGCATTGTGTTCGATGAGGCCACGTTCCTCGATCTTCTCCGACCACCAGATGCCTAATCGGTACATCAGATGGGTCGAGATGTGAATGGTGTAGGTGAGAATATCGAGATGCTGACCCCGAAGCGAGTCGACGACGTGGTACGACAGATAGCAGTGCCTGCGGAAAATTGTCGAGTCGAAAGTCAGGTTGCGCACCGCCATCTCGCCCAGCGGTCGATACGGCTCCAGCCAGCGCTCATGAATCGCCCGTGATCCAAGACCGTACGGGTCTCGCAGCAAAGCGGCGTTATCGTGCTTACCGGCCTCGTTAACGAACGCACCGCATTTGATGAGTGCTGCATGCAACTCCACCAACCCTCGCACGGCTTCAGTTGCCGCCTCGAATCGGTTGCGCTCCGCGAGTTCCAACACCTCGGCTGAGAGCTCTTCAAGGATCTCTGCGGTTGAGCAAGACACGTCACCCGTTGGTGGGGCGCCGAAGACAACGGAGTGTCTGATGAAGAAGGCGGCGACGCCCCCTGGTGGTGGACCATCTAGAACTCTGGCCAGCGCTACTCTTCCCTCCACAACGTGGCCAGGGACAATCGGAATCTCCAGCACTGGG
>JBDHRV010000022.1:0-31065 GCA_039807745.1 Burkholderiales bacterium | reverse complement strand
TCGCCGCGTGCTCGACCAGTTTCTCCTCCTCGATCACCTTGAGCGTCGCGAGCCCGGCTGCCATCGCCATGTTGTTCTTGGAGAAGGTCGACCCGTGCACCACCGCGCGGTCCATGCGGTTGAAAACGGCATCCATGACCCGCTTGCGCATCGCCACCGCTCCCACCGGCACGAAGCCGCCGGAGAGCGCTTTCGCGATGCAGATCATGTCGGGCTCGACGCCCCAGTGCTCGACCGCGAAGAACTTCCCGGTGCGGCCGAGGCCGGTCTGGATCTCGTCGGCGACGAGCAGCGTCCCGTATTGGCGGCACAGGCGCGCCGCCTCGGGCAGATAATCGTCGGGCGGGATGTTGACGCCCTTGCCCTGGATCGGCTCGAACACGAAGGCCGCCACGTCGCGGTGATGCAGCGCCTTTTCGAGCGCGGCGAGGTCGTGGGCGGGCACCGGGTAGCACTCGGGGAGCAGGGGACCGAAGCCGTCGCGGAAGAGCTTCTCGCCGTTCAACGAGAGCGCGCCCAGGGTAAGGCCGTGGAAGCCGTGCTCGAGGTACAGGATGCGCTCGCGCTTTGTCGTGCAGCGGCTGAACTTGATCGCCGCCTCGACCGCTTCCGCGCCGGAGTTGCAGAAGAACAGCTTGCTGATGTCGCCCGGCGTGAACTTGAGCAGGCGCTCGGCCAAGAGCCCCGCGAGGAGCGACACGTCGAGCTGCACCATGTCCGGCAGATCGTGCGCGAGCACATCCTGCAGCGCTGCTTTCACGCTCGGATGATTGCGGCCGAGGGCGAAGACGCCCCAGCCCGCGAGCAGGTCGAGATACTCGTTACCCTGCCCGTCGTAGAGGTAGGGACCGACCGCGCGCGTGTAGAGCCGATCGTAGCCGATGGTCTTCAGCACCCGCACCATCTGGGCGTTGAGATAGTTCTCGTGCAGGAAGAAGTTCTCCCCGCGGTGCTCGGTCATGAGGTCGATCAAGTAGGACATCGGTCCGGTCCGGTAGGCAAACAGGCCATGTTAGCGGTGCGCTGCGCCACGGTCACGCGCCCCCCTCGTCGAGCTGCATGCCCGGGCCCATTCGATCGGCGCTGCGGGCCAGCGCTCGCAGCGCTGTACGAAACTGCGATGCCAGGCGCAGCAGTGCGCCCAGTTCGCCAGGGTGGCGCAAGACCTCGCCAAATAGCGTGATGCGGCGAACAGTCCCCGCCGCGTCGAGCGCACGCATCGCGGCGCGCGGCAGCGATACTTCGGCCGGGTCGGCGATCGCGCGCACCGTGAGAAACGGCAGGTCATGTTCATGCGCGACCGCCGCCACGGCAGCGCTTTCCATGTCTGCGGCGACGGCCCCGGTCCGCGTTGCCAGAGCGCGCTTGTGTGCTGCCGTCGCGACCGGTCGATCGGTGGTGAGCAGGGTCGCCGCGCAGACCTCGCCCGCACCTTCGAGCGCGTGCCTCGCGCGTCGATGCCAAGCCTCCGATACGGGCCAGCGCCGGGCGTGCGTGTCCACGATCTCGGCCGGCAAGCACATATCGCCGGGCCGCAACGCCGGCGACAGCGCGGCGGCACAACCCCAGCTCACGAGACCCCGCGCGCCGCGCTCCATCAGCTGGTGCGCGGCCCGTGCGGCGTTGTCCCGACCGACCCCGGCCACGCAGACCAGACGCGCATCACCGAGTGCGAAACAATCGCCGCGGCGCGTGCCCCGGGACGTCAGGCTGCGGCATTCTTCCGGCAAGGCGACGATGAGGCCGGCGACCGCGGCATTCACGCGCAGCCGTTGCGCTCTTTGCGGTAGCGCGCCAGTGCCCAGAGCGGGAAATACTTGCTGTAGCCGTGGTACTTCAAATAGAAGACACGCGGGAACCCCGGCGCCGTGAACGCGTCGTCGTGCCAGAACCCATCGGCGCGCTGTGTGGCTTGCAGGTACTGCGCACCGTTGCGCACTGCCTCCGATCGCCCTTCGCCGGCCGCCATCAGCGCGAGCAGCGCCCAGGCGGTCTGGAACGATGTGCTCTCGTGCGCCTGACCCGCCGTCTCGGGATGCAGGTAGGTGTCGTTGTCCTCGCCCCAGCCGCCGTCGGGCCGCTGCACGCGCTTCAGCCAGCCGACCGCGCGCTGCACGGCAGGGTCGCGGGAAGGAACGCCGGCGATTTCGAACGCCGCCAGCACCGACCACGTGCCGTAGATGTAGTTGGTGCCCCAGCGCCCGAACCACGCGCCCGACGGTTCCTGCTCCGATCGCAGATATGTCATGCACGCCTCGAGCGCCAATCGATGATCGGCATTCGTCCTCGCGCTGGAGGCGAGCACGGCCAGGCAGCGCGCGCTCACGTCCGCGGTGGGGGGATCGAGCAGTGCGCCATGGTCGGCGAACGGAATCTCGTTCAGGTAGTAATGCGTGTTGTCGACGTCGAACGCGCCGAAGCCGCCATTCGCCGACTGCATGCCGCGAATCCATTCGATCGCGCGTGCCATCGACTCGGCATGCTCGGGTCGGCCCGCCGCCTCCATCGCCCAGGCAACCATGCTGGTGTCGTCGATGTCGGGATAGTGGCCGTTCTCGAACTGAAAAGGCCAGCCGCCGCCGCGCAGATGCGGGCGAGCTTCGCGCCAGTCGCCCGGCTCGTCGAGCAGCTGGTTCGCCTTCAGCCAGTCGAGCCCGCGCGTCACGCTTTCGGCCGCCGCGCCGCTTTCGTGGAGCGCCAGGCACGCGATGGCCGTGTCCCACACCGGCGGGAAGCAGGGTTGGCAGTAGGCCGATTCCTCGTTCACCACGAGCAGTTTGTCGATGGCGGCCCGGGCGGTCCTGCGGTGCGGATGCTCGGGCGGAAAGCCGAGCAGATCGAGCACTTCGTAGGCATTCACCATGGCCGGGAAGATGGCGCCGAGACCGCCCAGCCCGTTCAGCCGCTCGAGGAACCACGCTTCCGCCTTGCGCACGGCGCGGCGCCGGACCCAGCCCGGAATCAGGGGCTCGATCTTGCGGCCGATGCGGTCGAGCAGCAGGAACACGTCGTTCAGCCGCGAACGCGAGGGAAAATAGTGGTGCTCGTGCTCCGGTTCGACCGTGAAGAGCTCGCGGATGTCGACGCGTCGCGGATTGCGCGCCTTCGGCTTCAGGCTGCACAGGATGAACAGGGGCACCATCACCGTGCGCGACCAGTACGATACCCGGCTCAGGTGGAACGGGAACCAGCGCGGCAGGAACATCACCTCCACCGGGATGAAGGGCACTGCACGCCACGGCACCTGCTCGAACAGCGCGAGTGCGATGCGCGTGAAGACGTTGGCGCGCGCCGCGCCGCCGTGGGCGAGAATGGCCTGACGCGCCTTCACCATGTGCGCCGCTGCGGTGCTGTCGCCCGCGAGCTTGAGCGCATAGTAGGCCTTCACCGAGCAACTCAGGTCGAACGCCCCGCCGTGGTAGAGCGGCCAGCCGCCGTGGGGCATCTGTCGCGCACGCAGGTAGACGGCGATCTTCGCCTGCAGTGCTTCGTCGACCTCGTCCATGTAGTGCATCATCAGGATGTACTCGGACGGTATGGTGCAATCGGCTTCGAGTTCGAAGCACCAGTGACCGTCCGCCTGCTGCGCGGCGAGCAGGCCACCTCGCCCGCGGTCGATGGCGGCGTCGAGTGCATCACGCGGCGCAGCGCGGACAACCGAAAGCTTGCGTTGCGGGTGACCCGCGGGTGGCACCATCAATTCACCTCCGTGTGCGTGAGTGGCAGGCCGGCGGCTGCGACCTGGAACAGCATCCGGATCGCGCGGTCGCTGCGGGCGGCGATCCGGCTCGCGATCACGGTTGCCCGCACGCTCCGGCGCGAGATCTTCACCGCATCGCCGTGCGCAAAATCAGGGTGCTGGTGAATCTTGCGCAACGTGAGGAGCGCCATGCCGATCGCCCATAGGCAGAAATTGCGAATACCTGTCTCCTCACGCGGGATCAGCAGCGTGTAGCGCACGGCGTTGCGCAGATGGCCGTGCGCGATCGCGACGAGGGACGTGAGTCCGCGGCCAAACGCGGCATTATACGCATTCGGAGCAAGATTCTTGAGGTCGAACCCGGCCTCCTCGAACACGCTTCTCGGCAGCCAGCAGGCGCCGCGCTCGAGGTCGGCCCAGATGTCCTTCAGGATATTGGTCATCTGCAGACCCTGGCCGAACGACGCCGACAAGGGCATCAGCCGGCTGCGATGACGCGCGATGGCGCCGGAATGCTCGCAGAACAGCCGGGTCAGCATCTCGCCCACCACCCCCGCCACGTGATAGCAATAGCGGTCCATGGCCGCGAGGCTTTCCAGGCCGCGGGCATTCTTCTGCTCCTGGAACTGCACCATGCCCTCGCCCATGATCCGCACGCAGGTGGCCAGCGCATCGCGCTGGGCGGGCGTGAACCGGTGCGTGATCGAGAGCACACGCGGCGTTTCGTGGACCAGCTCGCGCTCGGTGGCGAGCGTGGACTCGGACAGCAGCGGCGAGAGCGCGGCGGCGAAGTTCTCCGCCGGCTCGTCGCCGCCGACGGCCCGCACGAACTGTTCGGAGAAGGCGCGTTTCGCCGACGGGTCGAGAGCCGGTTCGTCCTCGATCGTGTCGATGATGCGGCAGAGCAGGTACGCGTTGCTCACCACCGGATGCAGGTCGGGCGGCAGTTGCGGGATGGTGAGCGCGAACGTCCGCGACACGCCGTCCAGCATGCGTGCCTGGAACGCGGTGTCCGACGCTTCGGGCACTTCGCTCTGGGGGGCGACGGCGGATGTTGCCAGGGTATCGGCGATCACGAGAGGCAAGGCGAGGGGGTGTGACCGGCCAGCCGGTTCCCTGGAATCAGCTTTGCCACGCGCCACCGGGAGCATCCTGCTGTCATGATCGTGGAAAGAAACATCCGCGCGCGGAGCGAAAACGCATCGAGCGGACCCGGCCAGCGCCGGCAGCCCGCCCCGTGCCGGGGATGCGCATAGGTCCCCGCCGCGCTATTATCGTCAATTGCAGGGATGTCGCCTAGAATGCCGGTGCAAGCCGGCAGCGCGACAACGAGCAAGAAGAAGCGATGGCCACGCGCTACCCTCCTCGCTCGGTCCTTTCGCAGCGGCGGGTCGATTGCGACCCATCCCCGAACCCCTTACCTGGGCAACGAATGAGCGTACCCATACGCCAGCAACTGAAGGTCGGTCTCTACATCCTGAAACAGAAGCTCGCCAGGGTGGAGCGATATCCCCTCGTGCTCATGCTGGAGCCGCTGTTCCGCTGCAATCTCGCGTGCGCCGGGTGCGGCAAGATCGCCTACCCGGAGGAAATTCTCAACAAGCGGCTCTCCGTGGCGGAGTGCCTGGCGGCGGTGGACGAGTGCGGCGCACCGATCGTCTCGATTCCGGGAGGAGAACCGCTGCTGCACAAGGAGATGCCGGAGATCGTGCGCGGCATCGTCGCGCGCAGGAAGTTCGTGTATCTGTGCACGAACGCGCTGCTGCTGAAGAAGCGGATGGGCGATTACACGCCGTCGCCCTACCTCACGTTCTCCGTGCACCTGGATGGCGATCGCGAGCGTCACGACGAGATGGTGTGCCAGGACGGGGTGTTCGATCGGGCGGTCGAGGCGATCCGGCTCGCGCTGGCGCGGGGCTTCCGGGTGTCTGTCAACTGCACGCTGTTCGAGGGCGAGTCGCCCGAGCGCGTGGCCGAGTTCTTCGACTACGTGACCGCGCTCGGCGTCGAGGCGATCACCGTGTCGCCGGGCTTCAGCTATGAACGGGCGCCGGTGCAGCACGTCTTCTTGCAGCGCAACGCGACCCGACAGCTCTTTCGCGACATCCTGCGCAGGGCACGAGGGCGCGGCTGGCGGTTCAACCACTCCAGCCTGTACCTGGATTTCCTCGCGGGCAACCAGAGCTACCAGTGCACACCTTGGGGCAACCCGACGCGCAACGTGTTCGGCTGGCAGAAGCCCTGTTACCTCCTGGTGGGCGAAGGCTACGCGCCCACGTTCAAGGCGCTGATGGAGGAGACTGCGTGGGAACGCTATGGCTCCGGCCACAATCCCAAGTGCGCGCAGTGCATGGCGCACTGCGGCTACGAGCCGACCGCAGTCAACGACGCGCTGGCCCACCCGCTGAAGGCGTTCGGCGTGTCGCTGCGCGGGCCGCGCACCGAAGGTCCGATGGTCGATGACGATCGCGATCCGTCGCGCGCTCTGGACGATCCGCTGCCGCGGCTCAAGGGCTCGTCGGCCGGCAGCTAGCGGCGGCGCCGCGACGCCTTTCTTGCCAGCCTGCGGCCGTGGGCGCTGGAGTAGAATACGGCTGGGCGCGACGTTATTGGATCGCCGTGGCGGCAACCTCGAGAATCCCCACGGCGCAGTCGCGTGACCAGCCCCGACAATCACCGGAAGAAGATCCACGATGAAGATCCACGAATATCAGGCGAAGGAAATCCTGAGAAGGTACGGCGTCGTCACGCCGCGGTCGGTACCCTGCTTTACCGTCGACGAAGCGATGGCGGCGGCGAAGAAGCTCGGCGGGCCGGTCTGGGTCGTGAAGGCGCAGATCCATGCGGGCGGCCGCGGCAAGGGAGGCGGCGTCAAGGTGGCGAAGTCCGAGGACGAGGTCAAGGAGAACGCGAGCCGGATCCTCGGCATGCAGCTCGTCACGCACCAGACCGGCCCCGGCGGCCAGAAGGTGCGGCGGTTGCTGATCGAGGAAGGCGCCGACATCAAGAAGGAGCTCTACGTCGGCATGGTGGTCGACCGGGTCGCGCAGCGCGTGACGCTGATGGCGAGCTCGGAAGGCGGCATGGACATCGAGCAGGTCGCCGCGAAAACGCCCGAGAAGATCCACAAGGTCGCCATCGATCCGGCCAAAGGTCTGACCGACGCCGAAGCCGACGACGTGGCGCGCAAGATCGGCATCCCCGACGCTAGCATCCCGCAGGCGCGCACGGTGCTGCAGGGCCTGTACCGCGCGTTCGACGAGACCGACGCCTCGCTCGCCGAGATCAATCCGCTGATCCTGACCGGCGACGGCCGCGTGGTGGCGCTCGACGCAAAGATGAACTTCGATTCGAACGGGCTCTTCCGCCAGCCCGACGTCCTCGCCATGCGCGATCTGGACGAGGAGGACCCGCTGGAGGTCGAGGCGTCGAAGTACGACCTTTCGTACATCTCGCTCGACGGCAACATCGGCTGCATGGTCAACGGCGCGGGTCTGGCGATGGCGACCATGGACACCATCAAGCTCTACGGCGCCGAGCCGGCCAACTTCCTCGACGTGGGCGGCGGTGCTACCACCGAAAAGGTGACCGAAGCGTTCAAGCTGATGCTCGCCAATCCCAAGGTCAAGGGCATCCTCGTCAACATCTTCGGCGGCATCATGCGCTGCGACACCATCGCCGAGGGCATCGTCAGCGCGGCGCGGGAGACCCATCTGGCGGTCCCGCTGGTGGTGCGCATGAAGGGCACGAACGAGGAGATCGGCAAGAAGATCCTGAAGGACTCGGGGCTGCCGATCATCGCTGCAGACAATATGGCGGACGCCGCGGAGAAGATCGTCGCGGCCGTCGCGGGCAAGTAGGGAGAGGCGAGCATGAGCATTCTGATCAACAAGAACACGAAGGTGATCACTCAGGGGATCACCGGCAAGACCGGGCAGTTTCACACGCGCATGTGCCGCGACTACGCCAACGGCAAGAACTGCTTCGTGGCGGGTGTGAATCCGAAAAAGGCGGGCGAGGACTTCGAGGGCATCCCGATCTTCGCCACGGTGAAGGAGGCGAAGGAGGCCACCGGCGCGAACGTCAGCGTGATCTACGTGCCGCCGCCGTTCGCGGCGGCCGCCATCGACGAGGCGGTCAACGCCGACCTCGACCTCGTGGTGTGCATCACCGAAGGGGTGCCCGTGCGCGACATGATTCGCACGCGCCACCGCATGCGGGGCCGGAAGACGCTGCTGCTCGGACCGAACTGCCCCGGCATCATCACCCCGGACGAGATCAAGATCGGCATCATGCCGGGCCACATCCACAAGAAGGGCCGCATCGGGGTGGTGTCGCGCTCCGGCACGCTGACCTACGAGGCGGTCGCGCAGTTGACCGACCTCGGGCTCGGACAATCGAGCGCCGTCGGCCTCGGTGGCGACCCGGTGAACGGGTTGAAGCATCTCGACCTCCTGCGCCTCTTCAACGACGACCCCGAGACCGATGCCGTGGTGATGATCGGCGAGATCGGCGGCTCCGACGAGGAGGACGCCGCCCGCTGGGTGAAGAAACATATGACCAAACCCGTGGTCGGATTCATTGCGGGGGTGACCGCGCCGGCGGGCAAGCGGATGGGGCACGCGGGCGCGATCATCTCCGGTGGCAAGGGTACCGCGGCAGAGAAGCTGGCGGCGATGGAGGAAGCCGGTATCAAGACCACCCGCAATCCGGCGGAGATGGGATCCACCCTGAAGTCGCTGCTGAAGTAAGTTCGATCCTGTTCGAGGCAGCGGCCGCGAGACCCGCGGCCGCTGTTCATCCTGGGGGACAGTCGTTCGCAGGCAGGACAGTCTGTTCCGCGGGCGGTGCTCCGGTCGCTTGCTTTGTGCAAGAGAAATCAATACGTTGGCTGGGCCTTGTGGGTGGCACTGAAGTTGCGCTCGGGCCGTAGGTTTTGCGTTCGGGGTTCAGGGTGGTAACGGGAGATTCGGTCCAAAGCAGGCCGCAACCCCGTGGAGGAAGGACAACAGTCGATGGAGTTCAAGAACATCACAGCGGTCGGCGCACGCCAGACCCGCAAGGCGCGTGCGTCGCTCAAGGGACGGGTGGTCGATCAGAATGCGCTGGAAAATGTGCGCGCCCTGCTGCGCGGCGAACCCCGGCAGCGCGACCTGCTGATCGAGTACCTGCACCGGATCCAGGACCACTGCGGCCACATCTCGGCTGCGCATGTCGTAGCGCTCGCCAGCGAGATGAATCTCGCGATGACCGAGGTCTTCGAGGTTGCGACGTTCTACCATCATTTCGACGTGATCAAGGATGGCGACGCGCCGCCCGCCGTGACGGTGCGGGTCTGCGATTCCCTGTCCTGCCAGCTTGCCGGCGGCGACGCGCTTCTGGCGAACCTCAAGGCTGTTCTCGGGCCGGGCGTGCGTGTCATCCCGGCGCCGTGCATCGGGCGCTGTGAGCAGGCGCCCGCGGCCGTCGTGGGGCAGCACCCGGTCGCCTGTGCGACAGTCGATCGCGTGGGCGAGCTGGTCGAAAAGCGCGACCTGAAACATCCCGAGGCGAGCGGGCACGGGATGTTCAAGCCTGCCGACTTCGCGGCGCCCGAGCATACGCCGAGCGACCGGCGCGCCGTGAGCCCGGCCTATGTCGACTACGACGCCTATCGGCAAGGCGGCGGCTACCGGATCATCGCCGAGTGCCTCGCCGGCAAGCGCGACCCCGAGGAGATCATCGGCCGCATGGAGCACTCGGGGCTGCGCGGCCTCGGCGGTGCGGGCTTCCCGACCGGCCGCAAATGGCGCATCGTGCGCGGAGAACCGCAGCCCAAGCTGGTCGCCGTCAACATCGACGAGGGCGAGCCGGGCACCTTCAAGGACCGCACCTATCTCGAGCGCGATCCCCACCGCCTTCTGGAAGGCATGCTGATCGGCGCCTGGGCCGTCGAAGCCGCTGCGTGCTATGTCTATCTGCGCGACGAATACCACGGTTGCCGCGACATCCTGGAACGCGAGATCGCGCGCCTGCAGGCCGATCCGCCGTGCGCGCTGCCGCCGATCCATCTGCGCCGCGGTGCCGGAGCGTACATCTGCGGTGAAGAGTCCGCGATGATCGAATCCATCGAAGGCAAGCGCGGCATGCCGCGGCTGCGCCCGCCGTACCTGGCGCAGATCGGGCTGTTCGGGCGCCCGACGCTCGAGCAGAACATGGAGACCCTGTACTGGGTGCGCGACGTGCTCGAGCGCGGCGCGGAGTGGTTCGCGAGCTTCGGCCGCAACGGTCGCCAGGGTCTGCGCTCGTTCTCCGTGAGCGGGCGGGTGCAGAAGCCCGGCGTCCATCTGGCGCCGGCCGGCATCTCGGTGCAGGACCTGATCGACGAATACTGCGGCGGCATGCTCGACGGCCATACCTTCTACGGCTATCTGCCTGGTGGCGCTTCGGGCGGCATCCTGCCCGCCTCGCTCGGCAACCTGCCGCTCGACTTCGACACGCTGCAGCCCTACGGCTGTTTCATCGGTTCGGCGGCGATCATCGTGCTCTCGGACCACGACCGGGCGGTGGATGCGGCGCGCAATGTCATGCGCTTCTTCAAGGACGAATCCTGCGGCCAGTGCACGCCCTGCCGTGTCGGCACCGCCAAGGCGCTCGCACTCATGGAGCAGGCGGAATGGGACCAACCGCTGCTGACCCAGCTCGCCGAGGCGATGATGGATGCGTCGATCTGCGGGCTCGGGCAGGCGGCGCCGAATCCGCTGCTGTCGGTGCTGAAGTACTTCGGCCACGAGCTGCACGGTGCGTGATGCGGCAGCGCATGAGAACACCACGGAGCCTTTGCGCATGACAGCAACCAGCCAATCCGAGATCGCCGCCTTGCCGGTCGAGTTCGTCATCAACGGCCAGTCTCTGGTCGGTCGCGCGGACGAGACCATCCTCGTCACGGCGCAGCGGCACGGGATCGAGATCCCGCGTCTTTGCTACACGGACGGCATGCGACCCGATGGCAACTGCCGCGCGTGCATGGTCGAGATCAAGGGCGAGCGTACGCTGGCCCCGTCCTGCGCCCGTTTTCCACGTCCGGGCATGGAGGTTTCGACCGACAGCGGGCGCGCGCTCAACGCGCAGAGGATCGTGCTCGAGTTGCTGCTCTCCGACATGCCCGAGGAGCAGTTCACGCTGCACTCGGAGCTGAATCACTGGGCGGAGAAGTTCGACCTCGGCAAGCCGCGCTTCGCGCCGCGGCCGCGCGTTGCCGCGGATCTCTCGCATCCGGCGATGGCGGTCAACCTCGATGCGTGCATCCAGTGCACACGCTGCGTTCGCGCCTGCCGCGAGCTTCAGATGAACGACGTCATCGGCTACGCCTGGCGCGGCGACCATTCGAAAATCGTCTTCGACCTCGACGATCCCATGGGGGCGAGCACTTGTGTCGCCTGCGGCGAGTGCGTCCAGGCCTGCCCCACCGGCGCGCTGATGCCGGCCCGTGGCGTCGGGCTGCAGGTGCCGGACAAGGTCGTCGACTCGGTATGCCCGTATTGCGGGGTCGGCTGTCAGCTCACCTATTTCGTCAAGGACAACGAGATCCTGTACGTCGAGGGCAGAGACGGACCGGCGAACCGCGGCCGCCTGTGCGTCAAGGGCCGCTATGGCTTCGACTACGTGCACCACCGGCAGCGGTTGACCAAGCCGCTGGTGCGACGGGAGGGAGTCGAGAAGTCCGCGGACTTCAAGATGGATCCGGAACAGATTCGCGATGTGTTCCGCGAAGCGACGTGGGAGGAAGCGCTCGATCTGGCCGCGGGCAAGTTGAAGACGCTGCGCGAGCAGCTGGGTGCGGGCGCGCTGGCAGGTTTCGGCTCGGCGAAGGGCAGCAACGAGTGCGCGTATCTCTTCCAGAAGCTGGTGCGCACCGGCTTCGGCAACAACAACGTGGACCACTGCACGCGACTCTGCCACGCCTCGTCGGTGGCGGCGCTGCTCGAGGGACTCGGCTCCGGCGCGGTATCGAATCCGGTCATGGATGTGATGCTGGCGGATGTGATCCTGATCATCGGCGCCAACCCGACCGTCAATCATCCGGTCGCCGCGACCTGGATCAAGAACGCGGTCGCAAACGGCACGAAGCTCATCGTCGCCGATCCCCGCCGGACCGAGATCGCCCGCTATGCGACACATGTCCTGCAGTTCAACGCCGACACCGACGTCGCCCTGCTCAACGCGATGATGCACACCATCGTCCATGAGGGCTTGGTGAACGAGGATTTCGTCAACAGCCGGACGCTGGGTTTCGACGAGATCAAGGCGAACGTCGAGGGTTACAGTCCCGAGGCCATGGCACCGCTGTGCGGCATTCCCGCTGAAACGATCAAGGAGGTGGCGCGGCTCTTCGCGACCTCGAAGGGATCGATGATTCTGTGGGGCATGGGCGTCTCGCAGCACGTGCATGGCACCGACAACGCCCGCTGCCTGATCGCGCTCACCATGATCACCGGGCAGGTCGGCAGACCCGGCACCGGGCTGCATCCCCTGCGTGGACAGAACAACGTTCAAGGTGCGTCGGACGCCGGCCTGATCCCGATGGTCTACCCCGATTACCAGCGCGTCGACGACGACGAGATCCGGGCGAAATTCGAGCAGCTCTGGGGCGTGACGCATCTCGATCCGAAGCCAGGCCTCACCGTGGTGGAGATCATGGACGCCATCCACGAGGGGCGCATCCGCGGCATGTACATCATGGGCGAGAACCCGGCGATGTCCGATCCGGACTTGAACCACGCGCGCGAGGCACTCGCCGAGCTCGACTGGCTCGTGGTGCAGGACATCTTCCTTACCGAGACCGCATACCTCGCCGACGTGGTTCTGCCCGCCTCGGCGTGGCCGGAAAAGACCGGGACGGTCACCAATACCGACCGCATGGTACAGCTGGGGCGACGGGCACTCGATCTGCCTGGGGAGGCGCGCCAGGATCTCTGGATCATCCAGCAGATGGCGCGGCGACTCGGGCTCGACTGGCACTACGCGGGACCGGACAGCGGCGTGGCGGAAGTGTTCGAGGAAATGCGCCAGGCGATGCCCTCGATCACGGGCATCACGTGGGAGCGCCTCGAACGCGAGGGATCCGTCACCTATCCCTGCGAAAGCGAGACCGACCCTGGTCAGCCGGTAGTGTTCGTGGACCATTTCCACACCGCGACCGGTCGGGCACGCCTCGTCCCCGCCGATATCATTCCAGCCGCGGAGCGCCCCGACGACGACTACCCGATGGTGCTCATCACCGGGCGCCAGCTCGAGCACTGGCATACCGGCGCGATGACGCGCCGCGCGAGCGTGCTCGACGCCATCGAACCGCACCCCGTCGCCTCGTTGCATCCGCTCGACCTCGATGCGCTCGGTGTCAAGCCGGGTGCGGTGGTCACGGTGGCCTCGCGCCGCGGCGCCATCGCCCTCTACGCGCGCGCCGACGAAGGCACGCCGCGCGGTGCGGTGTTCATCCCGTTCTGCTACTACGAAGCGGCGGCGAACCTGCTCACCAATCCGGCACTGGATCCCTTCGGCAAGATTCCGGAATTCAAGTACTGCGCGGTGCAGGTGAAGAAGGGCGGGCGGCTCGCCGCAACTTCGAGCTACGGCGGCGGTCAACTGCTGTCCGCCGTGACCTGAGCGAGCATCGGCAGCGATCCGGTTCGCACCGGATCAACGACCCGGGGTCGAGTGCACCGACTCCCGGCAGACTACTGCGATGGGCAGCATACCAAGCGAACGGAGGAGTCCGATACATGCCATCCGACATCGAAATCGCACAGCACACGAAGCTCGAGCGCATCGCAACGGTTGCTGGGCGGCTCGGGCTCGACGAGGGGCATCTCGAGCCCTACGGGCACTACAAGGCGAAGGTATCCCTGGACTATGTCGATTCGCTCACCGGGCGAGCGGATGGCAAGCTGATCCTGGTCACGGCCATCAGCCCGACGCCGGCCGGGGAGGGCAAGACGACCACCACCGTCGGCCTCGGCGATGCGCTGAACCGCATCGGCAAGAACGCCGTCATTTGCCTGCGCGAGCCTTCGCTCGGTCCCGTGTTCGGCATGAAGGGCGGTGCCGCCGGCGGCGGCTACGCGCAGGTGGTGCCGATGGAGGACATCAACCTCCACTTCACCGGTGACTTCGGCGCCATCGCGCTTGCCAACAACCTGCTCGCCGCGATGGTCGACAACCACATCCATCACGGCAACGAGCTCGGGCTCGATGTGCGTCGCATCGCGTGGAAGCGCGTGGTGGACATGAACGACCGCGCGCTGCGCGACATCGTCTGCTCGCTCGGCGGCACCGCGAACGGCTACCCGCGCGCGGACGGCTTCGACATCGTGGTCGCGTCCGAGGTGATGGCGATCTTCTGCCTCGCGACCTCGGTCAAGGATCTGAAGGAGCGGCTGGGCAACATCGTGGTCGGGTACACCCGGGACCAGAAGCCGGTCCGCGCGCGCGACCTCAAGGCGCATGGCGCCATGACCGTGCTCTTGAAGGATGCGCTCAAGCCCAACCTCGTGCAGACGCTGGAGAACAATCCGGCCTTCATTCACGGCGGCCCGTTCGCCAACATCGCGCACGGCTGCAATTCTGTCATCGCAACGAAGGTGGCGCTCAAGCTTGCCGATTACGTCGTGACGGAGGCCGGCTTCGGCGCGGACCTGGGTGCGGAGAAGTTCATCGACATTAAGTGTCGCAAGTCCGGGCTGCGTCCGTCTGCGGTGGTGATCGTCGCCACCGTGCGCGCGCTCAAGTATCACGGCGGCGTGGATCTGAAGGAGCTCAACCGCGAGAACCTGCAGGCCCTGGAAAAAGGCATCGAGAATCTGGAGCGGCACGTGAACAACGTGCGCAACCACTTCGGCCTGCCGTGCGTGGTCGCGATCAATCACTTCACCTTCGATACGCCAGCCGAGGTCGAGCTCCTCGCCAGAAAGATGGCGCATCACGAAGCCCCGGTGGTCCTCGCCAGGCACTGGGCCGAAGGCGGGAAGGGCGCCGAGGATCTGGCTCGCACCGTCGTCGACCTCATAGAGCGCGTGCCGTCGGATTTCCGCTTCGTGTATGACGACAATCTTGGCCTGTGGGACAAGATGAAGTCGATCGCGACCAGGATCTATGGCGCCGCCGACATCTCGGCCGACGGCAAGGTCAGGGCGCAGATCAAGAAGCTCCAGGAAGACGGCTATGGCGGCTATCCCGTATGCGTTGCCAAGACGCAGTATTCGTTTTCCACCGACGCCAGCATGCGCGGTGCGCCATCGGGCCATGTGGTCAACATCCGGGAGGTACGACTTGCCGCCGGCGCCGAGTTCATCGTGATGATCTGCGGCGACATCATGACCATGCCGGGCCTGCCGAAGGTGCCCTCGGCGGAGAAGATCGACATCGATGAGAACGGCAAGGTCGTCGGGTTGTTCTGAAGCGCAGGGCAATCCCGCCATGACTGCTGCGCCTCGCGATGAGATCGGTGCGTAGCCTGCCGCATGGAACCCACGAGCCCGCAGTTCTGGGTCGCGTTGCTGCAGATCATCGCCATCGACATTCTCCTCGGCGGAGACAACGCAGTGGTGATCGCGCTGGCCTGCCGGCGACTGCCACCGCGGCTGCGCAATCAGGGCATCTTCTGGGGCGTGTTCGGGGCCATCGCGCTGCGAGTGGCGCTGATTTTCTTCGCCATCACCCTGCTCAGATTCCCTTTCCTCAGGATCGTCGGTGCGCTGCTGCTCGTCTGGATCGGGGTCAAGCTGGTGCTGCCGGAGCAGGATGGCGCACACGACATCAAGGCTTCCGATCACCTGCTGGGAGCCATCAAGACGATCATCGTCGCCGATGCCGTGATGAGTCTCGACAACGTGATCGCGATCGCGGGAGCCGCCAAGGACAGCAGGATTCTCATCGTCCTCGGCCTGCTCATCAGCGTGCCGATCATCGTGTGGGGGAGCAAGATCGTGCTGGTGCTGATGGAGCGCTACCCCATCATCATCACCGCGGGCGGCGCCCTGCTGGGCTGGATCGCGGGTAGCATGTTTGCAAGCGACGTCATCGTCCACGACTGGGTCGCAGCCAACGCGCCGTGGCTCGTCCAAGTCGCTCCGGTCGCGGGTGCCCTGCTCGTGATCGGTATCGGCAAGCTCGTGGCGCGGCGCATGTCGCGCGTGTCGGCCGCGGCGGCGATCGATCTCGCGGCCGGCGAGCAGGCCGTTCCCCCGCCCCATCAGCGCTGACGAGCCGGACGGCGTGGACACCCTCAGCTTTCTGCTGGCCGTCGATGGCTCCGAGGCTTCGGGCCGCACCGTCGAGCATGTGATCCAGCTCCTGCGCTGGTACAAGCCCCCGGTCGATATACATCTCCTGAACGTCCAGCTGCCGATCCTCTCCGGCAACGTGAAGAGCTTCATTCGGCGTGATCAGCTCGAGGAATACTATCGGGACGAGGGCCACGCGGCGCTCAAGGCGGCACGCGAACGGCTCGACCACGCAGCGGTGGAATATGTGCCTCATATCGGCATCGGCGCCCCCGCGCAAGTCATCGTCGAGTATGCGAAGAAGTTTCACTGTCACCAGATTTGCATCGGGACGCGAGGCCTGGGCAGCGTGGCGGGACTGCTGCTCGGGTCTGTCGCGAACAAGGTGATCCACCTGGCGCCTTGCCCCGTTTTGCTGGTGAGGTGAGGCGCTGTCTGCTGTGAACGCTACTTGCTTGCGTGCGGCCGGTTTGACGGCCTTGATCCCGTTTCAACCCTGAGGAGAATCGCAATGCCAGAGGTAATGAATCGTCCTGCGGGCAGGTCCCTGGTGGCCCTCGCCGTGGCAACCGCCATCGGTCTTGCCGCAGGCGGTCCCGCAGTTGCAGCGTGGGAACCCACCAAGCCCATCGAGTTCGTGGTTCCGGCCGGAACGGGTGGCGGTGCGGACCAGATGGCGCGGCTCATCCAGGGCATCGTCACCAAGTACGGATTGACCAAGCAGCCGCTGGTGGTGGTCAACAAGGCGGGTGGTGCCGGCGCCGAGGGCTTTCTCGACGTGACGCAGAAGAGCAAGGGCGACCCGCACAAGATCATCATCACCCTCTCGAACCTCTTCACGACGCCGCTCGCGACCGGTACCCCCTTCAACTGGAAGGACATGACGCCAGTCTCGATGATGGCGCTCGACCAGTTCGTGCTCTGGGTGAACGCGGAGAAGCCCTACAAGAGCGTGCAGGAGTACATTGCGGCGGCGAACGCGGCCGGCCCAGGCAAGTTCAAGATGGGCGGCACAGGGTCCAAGCAGGAGGACCAGATCATCACCGTGGGCCTAGAGAAGGCGACCGGGGCCAAGTTCACCTACGTGCCGTTCAAGGGCGGCGGCGAGGTCGCGGTGCAACTCGTCGGCAATCACATCGATTCGACCGTGAACAACCCCATCGAAGCCGTCGCGCAGTGGCGGGCCGGTCAGCTGCGGCCGCTGTGCGTGTTCGACGACGAGCGCATGCCCTACAAGCAGAAAATCACCGAAACCCAGTCGTGGAACGACATTCCAACCTGCAAGGAGGCCGGGGTCAATCTCGATTACGTCATGCTGCGCGGCATCTTCATGCCTGGCGGCGTCAACGCCGACCAGCTCGCCTATTTCCAGAACCTGATGAAGAAGGTGCGCGAGACCGCAGAATGGAAGGAGTTCATGGAGAAGGGAGCGTTCAATCAAACCAGCATGTCCGGCGACGAATACAAGGCTTGGCTGGCGAGGGCCGAAGGCACTCACAAGCAGCTCATGGAAGAAGCGGGCTTTATCGCAAAGTGAGAAACGACGAGGTGGGCGGCCAGCATGAGTGATCCGGAAGAGGGGTCCGTCCCGCCTCGCCGCGGGCCGTCGGTCGCGCTGATGGAGGTGATCACGGCGGCCGTCCTGTTCGCGGTGGGCGCGGTCGTAATCTACGACAGCCAGCGGCTGGGCTCAGGATGGGGTTCCGACGGTCCGCAATCCGGGTACTTTCCCTTTTATATCGGTCTCACCCTGTGTCTGTCGGCGGCGGCGATCGCATTGCGCGCACTGTCCGGGGGGCTGCGTGCCGGCGAAACCTTTATCGACGGCGGACAGTTGCGGCAGATCCTCTCGGTGCTGGTGCCCGCGACGATCTACGTTGGGCTCATCCACCTGCTCGGGATCTACGTTGCCTCGGCTCTGTACATAGCCGTCTTCATGGTTTGGCTCGGCCGTTACGACATCGCTCGGGCGGTTGCGGTGAGCCTTGGCGTCGGTGTCTTCTTCTTTCTGATGTTCGAGAAGTGGTTTGCCGTTCCGCTGCCCAAGGGGCCGCTCGAACGCATGCTCGGCTTCTAGCGCGGAGGAAGAGGCATTGACGGAGCTGAGCTCGCTGTTTCAAGGCTTCGCGGTCGCTCTGACCGGCTACAACATCGTGCTCATGTTCGTCGGCATCGTGCTCGGCGTCCTCATCGGTGTGCTTCCGGGTCTGGGCGGCGCGAACGGGGTCGCAATCCTGCTGCCGCTCACCTTCACGATGCCGCCCACGTCCGCCATCATCATGCTCTCCTGCATCTACTGGGGGGCACTCTTCGGCGGTGCGATCACGTCCATCCTCTTCAACATCCCCGGCGAGCCGTGGTCCGTGGCTACTACTTTCGACGGCTATCCGCTCGCGCAACAGGGCCGCGCTGGCGAGGCGCTGACGGCGGCGTTCACGGCATCGTTCGTGGGCGCGTTCGTAGCCGTGCTGATGATCACTTTCCTGGCGCCGCTGGTGGCGAAGTTTGCGCTCAAGTTCGGTCCGCCGGAGTTCTTCGCGGTCTACATGCTCACGTTCTTCAGCTTCGTCGGCATGGGCAAGGGCTCGCCTTTCAAGACGCTCGCTGCGATGATGCTGGGATTTGCACTGGCGGCGGTCGGCCTCGATACCGTGACTGGTCAGCTTCGGCTCACCTTTGGCTCCACGGAGCTCATGCGCGGGTTCGATTTCCTGGTCGCGGTGATAGGCCTTTTCGGCATCGGCGAGATCCTGCTCACGATGGAGGAGGGGCTCGCATTCAAGGGTCAGAGTGCACGGATCGACGGCAAGGTGGTGCTCGAAACTTGGAAGAAACTGCCGCGCTACGGGATGACCATGCTGCGCAGTTGCCTGATCGGGTGCTGGATGGGGATCACACCGGGGGGTGCCACGCCGGCGTCGTTCATGGCCTACGGGGTGGCGAAGCGGGCCTCGCGGGACGGCGAGAAGTTCGGTACGGGACAGCTGGAGGGTGTGATCGCCCCTGAAACGGGCGCCCATGCGGCAGGCACCAGCGCACTTCTGCCCATGCTGGCGCTGGGTATCCCCGGTTCGCCCACGGCGGCTGTTCTCCTCGGCGGCCTCCTGGTCTGGGGGCTGCAGCCGGGCCCGCTACTTTTCGTCGAGCAGAAGGACTTCGTCTGGGGGCTCATCGCGAGCATGTACCTCGGGAACATCGCGGGACTCATCGTCGTCCTGACCTCGGTGCCTCTGTTCGCGGCGATCCTGCGTATCCCGTTCTCTATCATCGCGCCGGTGATCATCGTGATCTGCGCGATCGGGTCCTACACGGTGCACGGCGCCATGCTCGACGTGTGGCTCATGCTGCTCTTCGGCGTGGTGGGATATGTGTTCAAGAAGCTGAATTACCCGCTTGCGCCGATGGTGCTGGCGCTGGTGCTCGGTGACAAGGCGGAAGATTCGTTCCGGCAATCGATGCTGTTCTCCGAAGGCAGCCTCGCGATCTTCTGGTCCAACTGGCTCGTTGGCAGCATTGCCACGCTGGCGATCGTCATGCTCTTCTGGCCGCTCCTTTCGGCAACGATGAGGAGGATTCGATCCGGACGCGTGGAACCCTTTGAACCGGGACAGGCGGGTTAGCGCGAAGGAGGGGACAAGATGCCGGTTATTGCCATGACCCATGAGATGGGCTCCCTCGCGCGGGATGTCGCACTCGAACTGGCGGCACGGTTGGGACTCAAGTCCTTGCAGCACGAGGTGGGGGATCACATCGCGGAGCGCCTGCACGTGCCGAAGAGCCTGATCCGTCGTCTGCGGGAGGGCAAGGCGGGATTTCTGGAGAAGCTGCGGACGGACGAAGACGCCGAAGCGGTCGTCACGGCAGAGGAGGTTCTGACGATCGCGTCCGCAGGCAACGCCGTGATTCGCGGCTGGGGGGCGACCTGCCTGTTGCGCCCGGTTCCCCATATTCCTTGCGTGCGCGTGACCCGCACGGTGGAGAACCGCGTCCGCTGGCTGATGGAGAATGTGGACCTGGACGATGCAGACGCGGCACTGCACGAGATTCGTCGCTCCGACAGCGCCCACGCCGCGCGGATGCACGAGCGCTTCGGCGTGAGCTGGGGCGATCCTACGCTGTACGACCTCACCCTCAATACCGATCGACTGACCATCGAAAGCTGCGTCGAGCAAGTGCTGCATCTGCTCTCCCGACCGGAGTTTCAGGAGACGCCAGAATCGCGGGCCAAGCTCGCGAACATGACTCTCGAGGCGCATGTTCGGGCCGCCCTGCGCAACGATGGGGCCACGCGCGACGTCCGGGTCACCATCGAGGCCGACGGCAGCCGCATCATCCTGCGCGGCATCGTGGTTTCCCAGGCCGAGCGAGACGCAACGGAGCGCGTCGTGCGCAGCGTGCCGCAGGTGGCCGGGATCGATGACGAGCTCAAGCTCATGACGCGAAGCAAGATGTTTCCTTCGTCCAAATACTCCTGACTGCCCCGACCGGCCGCTCATACTTTTCCGACCCCTCCACGAGGACCCCCGCATGAACAAGGCACTTTCCGGCTTTCGCATCCTCGACATGACCCATGTCCAGGCCGGTCCGACCGCGTCGCAGCTCATGGCCTGGCTCGGGGCGGACGTCATCAAGTTCGAGCCGCCCACCGGCGATGTGACACGCGGCCAGCTGCGCGACGTGCCGAACGCGGACAGTCTCTATTTCACGATGCTGAACTGCAACAAGCGCTCGATCACGGTCAACATGAAGAACCCGGCGGGCAAGGAGGTCTTCATCTCCCTGCTTAAGCACTGCGACGTCGTGATGGAGAATTTCGGGCCGGGGGTGCTCGACAGGCTCGGCTTCCCGTGGGAGAAGGTGCACGAGATCAACCCGCGTATCGTGATGGCATCGATCAAGGGCTTTGGTTCGAACGGACCGTATGCGGACTTCAAGGCCTACGAGAACGTGGCGCAGGCCATGGGCGGCTCGATGAGCACGACCGGCTTCAACGACGGGCCGCCGCTGGTCACTGGGGCGCAGATCGGCGACTCCGGGACCGGCCTGCATCTCGTCATCGGCGTCCTCGCGGCGCTGCATCATCGAAACACGAGCGGACAGGGGCAGTATGTCGAGGTGGCGATGATGGATTCCGTGATGAATCTTTGCCGCGTCAAGTTCCGCGACCACCAGCGGCTCAAGCAGGGTGCCCTCGCAGAGTACTCGGTCGCGACGGAGGGGCTCGATACGGCGCCGCGCGCGGGCAACGACTCGGGTGGAGGGCAGCTCGGCAACGCCGTACGCTGCAAGCCGGGCGGTCCCAACGATTACATCTACGTCGTTGTCCAGGAGGCCGTCTGGAACGGGCTCGCGACCCGCATCGGCGGTGAGGCGCTCGCCAAGGACGCGCGCTTTGCCTCCATCGGCGAGCGCCGGAAGAACCAGAATGAGATGTGGCGGCTGATCGAGGCGTTCGCTTCGAACTACACCAAGCGCGAGTTCATGCAGCTGCTGAACGATATCGACGTGCCGTGCGGTCCGATCATGAGCACCCACGACCTCGCCAACGACGCGCACGTGAAGCTCCGCAACATGTATGTGGAGCTCGATCATCCCCAGCGCGGGATATGGCACAACGTCGGCATGCCGATCAAGCTGTCGGATTCTCCTGCCGACATCGCGCGTTCGCCGCTCCTGGGCGAGCACACGGACGAGGTCCTGCGCGAGGTGCTGGGCTATGCGGATGCCGAGATTGAGGCCATGCGGGAAGCGGGTGCTTTTTCCAAGGAGCCGCCGAAGATCCTGGACTATCATCCCCTGCGTGCCTGAAGGCTGCATGCACGCCCAAGCCCATGCCTGCGGCTTCGGCGCGGCGCATTCGCCGTTGCGGCCACGGTTCGCAGCGTCGGGCATACGCCATGCTTTCGGCTCTGGCGCCCGACACCACCGAGATGTCTCATTCACCTTCTCCGAACTCCCTGGAAGCGGTCCGACTCGGAAGCGCGGGCATCACGCGCGCGTAGAGGGGCGCTGCGTTGAGCCTGCGCAAAGCCCTCGAGATCGTCAGCGCGACCGATGTCGGGCGCCTGCGCGACCATAACGAGGATTGCATAGGCGTCGACGCCGACCTCGGATTGGCAGTGCTCGCCGACGGGATGGGAGGTTACAGTGCCGGCGAGGTAGCGAGTGGGATTGCCGTGGCAACGCTGATGACCGACCTCAAGGCAGCGCTTGCACGGAAGGACCAGCATGCCGAAAGGCGCAATGGCTGCGATGCTGCGCAAGTCGCGATGTTGCGAGAGGGGATCGCCCGCGCTAATGCATCGATCCTGCTGGCGGCATCGGGGCAATCGCAGTACTCGGGCATGGGGACGACGCTCGTCACCGCGCTTTTCCACGACGACCGGGTTACGGTTGGCCATGTGGGCGACTCTCGGCTCTATCGGCTACGCGACGATGCATTCGAGCAGGTCACGCGCGACCACAGTCTGCTTCAGGAGCAGATCGACCGCGGCCTCCTCACGCGAGAGCAGGCGCGTCGTTCGCAGAACAGGAATCTGGTTACGCGCGCACTCGGTATCGATCCTGGCCTCGCAGCGGAGATTCATGTGCACGGCGTATTGGCCGGCGACATCTACCTCATGTGCTCGGACGGCCTTTCCGACATGGTCTCGGACGAGGACATGCATCTCGCCCTGTCCAGCATGCGGGACAAGATGCAACTCGCTGCCGATCACCTCGTCCGCATCGCCAATGACCATGGCGGAAAGGACAACATTTCTGTCGTTCTGGTACGGGTATTGCAACTGTTTCCGGCATCTGCCGGTTTTTTCGCCAAAATCAAGTCTTGGATGAAGTAGAGCAACGGGGATAATGCAATGGCGAAGTTGATTCTTAGCCTCGATGGCATCGTGCTCAAGGAGCAGGAACTCACGAAGGAGCGCACGACCATCGGACGCAAGCCGCACAATGACATCCAGATCGACAACCTCGCGGTGAGTGGAGAGCACGCCGTTATCGTCACCATCCTCAACGACTCGTTTCTCGAGGACATGGGGAGTACCAACGGTACCCTCGTGAACGGTGCGAGCGTCAAGAAGCACTTTCTCCAGAACGGTGATGTCGTCGAAGTGGGCAAGTACAAGCTGAAGTACATCAACGAGGTCGCATCGAGCACCACTGCGGCAGATTTCGAGAAGACGATGGTGCTGCGGGCGCCGTTGTCGCGAACCCAGTCTGGCTCCAGATCTCTTAGCGACACGCAGATGGGGCACGCGGTCCGCACTCACGGCGTCGGCACGGTAACGTCGCTCAACCGCGTGGCCGCCCCAACACCGGGGAGCACGATGCAGCCTGCGATCCAGGCAACTTCTACCGCCGGCGTCGTTGCCCACAGCAGACCGATCGCAGCCGTGGCCGCAGCGTCGGCCGTCGCCCTCGGCGTGGAGCAGTTGTCGCCGCCCGTGGCTACGGCCATGACATCTCAATCCACGCCGGTGGGCGCGCGGTCCATAACCGTCTCGCAACCTGCTCCGGCTGCGATGCCGCTCGCTGCCATCCAGATTCTGACCGGACCGAGCGCCGGACGGGAATTGGAGCTTGCCAAATCATTGACGACCGTGGGCAAGCCAGGAGTTCAGGTGGCCGTCATCACACGCCGTCCGCAGGGTTACTACATCACCCACGTCGAAGGGGCGAGCTTTCCCATTCTCAACGGCAAAGCTCTGGATACACAGGCCCATCCACTCAGTGATCACGACATCGTCGAACTAGCCGGCGTGAAGATGGAGTTCTTTCTCAAGTCCTGATGCGCCCCAACGGGCTCGGGATCGTTACCAAAACACCGCACAAGAACCGGCGTCTCCTTGTTTGCGGGCGCACCGCTGCTGGTTTCCCTGGTACCGGAGCGCCGGTCCCCGCGTTCGGTGAAGGCGTCCGAGCGACACCGAGGGAAGAGGTTGCTATCATGGAACGGACTCGGCTGGCTCGTTCCAAGTCACCCTGGCAGCCGGGGTGCCTCGTTGCGAATGGTGGCTGCGACCGACGATAATGACTCGGCACCAACGGTTCGGGATCCGGAACACCTTCTCTGCAGCGCGTAGTTGCTGCCGTGCGACAGGGAGGTGGTCGTGAAGCTGCAGGTTCTGGGGTGCAGCGGCGGCATCGGCGGGAATCTGCGCACAACAGCTTTCCTGGTCGACGAGGACATCCTGATTGATGCCGGCACCGGGGTCGGCAGCCTGAGCCTCTCTGAAATGAGCCAAGTCGATCACGTTTTCGTGACGCACTCCCACCTCGACCACATCGCTTGCATCGCCTTCCTCGTCGATTCGGTTGGCTACATGCGCGAGCAACCCCTGACCGTGCACGCGACCGCGGAGACCCTCCAGGTTCTGCGCGAGCACATCTTTAACTGGCATGTCTGGCCCGATTTCACCACGATCCCGAATGCGCGCCGTCCTTATCTGCGGTACGAGCGCTTCGAGGTCGAAAAACCCGTCGTACTCGACGGTCGATCCATCACGGCGATCGAGGCAAACCATGTGGTGCCGGCAGTCGGGTTTCATCTGGATAGCGGGGTGAACAGTCTCGTCTTCTCCGGTGATACCGGACGGAATCGGTGGCTGTGGCAGTATGTAAACCGCGTGGAAAACCTCCGCTATCTCATCATCGAGACTGCTTTTCCCGACAAGGAGCGAGACCTTGCGATCGCGTCGAAGCACCTGTGCCCCTCGATGCTCGCAGCAGAACTCGCCGAGCTGCAGCGTCCGGCCGAGATCCTTATCACCCATCTCAAGCCCGGCGAGGCGGAGCTCACGATGCGGGAGATCCATCACCGCGTAGGTCGCTTCCGGCCACGGATGCTGCTCCACGGAGAGAGCTTCGATTTCTAGCCGCCTTTGACGACGCACGCGCTCGCGAGGCGAGCAGGTCCATGGCGGGAGTGTGTCGTGCTCTCCAATCGTGGCCATGACTCGGTACGATCCTTGCAGACGTTGGCTGTGCTACCGAAGTAGATACCGCCCGACGGACCGAGAGCACTGCTCCAGGGTCGTCACGCCAAGCTTCGATCCACCTTGACATGAGACCTGACGCGCAATCGACGAACGTGCTTGCAGCAGCGAGGGGACCCTGCCCCTCCGGCGTCGTGGAGGCGTTCGCAGCGTCGCCCGGTGTGACGGTGCGCTGGCCTAGGTCGGCCTGTGTGATCAGTCGAGGATGAAAAGTGCATGAGCGCTACGTTGGAACCTGGACGCCCGTCTCCGGGGCCGGAGAACCTCGCTGCGAAGCTCGAGTTCTCGAAGCGGTTGCAGGCGGTAACGAACCGGATCCATGCCACCGCGAACATCGAAGAGATCATGCTCGAGGTGAGCCAGGACCTTTGCAATCTGCTCGATGCAGACCGGCTCACCATCTATATCACGAGCGAAGACCGGCAGACCATCGTGTCGAAGGTCAAGACCGGTCTGTCGTCGTTCAAGGATCTAAGGCTTCCCATCAACGAGCAAAGCATCGCCGGTTATGTGGCCGTCCACCGCCGTCCTGTCAATCTCAAGGACGTTTACGACGATCACGAACTCAGGAGCTACAGACCTCCGATCCACTTTCTCAAGGAGGTCGACAAGCGCACCGGCTACCGCACACGGCAGATGTTGGTGGCGCCGATCGTCGACGGTCCCGCCAAGGAGTTGCTAGGCGTCATTCAGCTCATCAACACGAAGTCAGGTGGACCCTTCCCGCATTTCGCCGAGGATGGCGTTGCGAGCGTCGCGGAAACCCTCGCGATCGCACTCAGGCAGAGGCACAAGACGCAGCAGCTGATCCGTGGAAAGTTCGATCACCTGGTAGCGGTGGCCGCAATCTCAGCGGACGAACTCGAGCTGGCAACGCGTTCTGCTCGACGTAAGAACGTCGATGTGGAGGACGTGTTGATAGACGAATTCCAAGTGAGGGTCGACGCAGTGGGCAATGCCTTGGCCGAGTTCTTTGGAGTGCCCTACCAGTCTTACAAGGCGGACATGGTCAAGCCGATGGACCTGCTCCGAAACCTGAGTCGAAGCTATCTCGAAGAGAATCAATGGCTCCCGATCGAGGACTCGAAAGACGGCATCCTCGTCGTTTCGGGGGATCCGGAACGGGTCCGCAGTGCAAGGGTCGTCAACAACGTCTTCCCCAAGAGCAAGATCCTCTACCGCGTCACCACGCGACGCGAGTTCGTGCACTACCTCGATCTCTTCTACGGGGGTGGGATCGCCGACTCGGGCGACATCGGGGATATCCTCGAGGGTCTCACCGAAGACGGTGAGCTCGATGCGACAGATGCCGACGGTATTGATCAGGCGCAGGACAATGAGGTTGTCAAGCTCGTCAACAAGATCATCATCGACGCTTTCCATCAGGGAGCGTCCGACATCCACATCGAACCCTACCCCGGCAAAGGCAAGACCGAAGTGCGCTTCCGCAAGGACGGTACCCTCTTCCCGTACATCTCGGTACCGGCTTCGTATCGCGCTGCAATAGCGGCTCGCATCAAGATCATGTGCGATCTGGACATCGCGGAGCGTCGCAAGCCTCAGGACGGCAAGATCAAGTTCAAGCGCTTCGGACCGCTCGACATCGAGTTGCGGGTTGCGACCGTTCCCTCGCAAGGTGGTCTCGAAGACATCGTTATGCGCATTCTGGCGGCCGGTGAGCCCATCCCTCTCGACAAGCTCGCACTCGCCGACCGTAACGCCGAGGCGCTGAAAGATTGCATTTCGAAGCCCTACGGTCTCTTCTTCGTCTGCGGACCGACCGGATCAGGAAAAACTACCACCCTGCATTCAGTTCTCGGCTACCTCAACACTCCCGAGACCAAGATATGGACGGCCGAGGATCCGGTCGAGATCACGCAGCGGGGATTGCGGCAGGTGCAGATGAACGTGAAGGCAGGTCTCAACTTCGCGACAGCGATGCGGGCGTTTCTGCGCGCGGATCCCGACATCATTATGGTAGGCGAGATGCGCGACAAGGAGACTACTGCTATCGGGATCGAAGCCTCGCTCACAGGTCACCTGGTGTTTGCCACGCTCCACACGAACAGCGCGCCAGAGTCGATTGTTCGGCTGCTCGATATGGGCATGGACCCGTTCAACTTTGCCGATGCTCTCTTGGGCGTACTGGCGCAGCGTCTCGCGAAACGCCTCTGCGGCAAATGCAAGAAGCCCCGTGTCGCTGGACAGGACGAGGTCAAGGCGATGCTGGAAGAGTACTGCCAGGAGCTTCGAAACGCGCCGTTCTGGAAGACCGACCCGAAGGGCGCCTATGAAGAAGTGTACAAAGAATGGGTGAAGTCGTTTGCCGACGAGCATGGACAGTTCACCGTCTATGCACCGGTGGGGTGCGAGGCTTGCAACAACACCGGGTACCGCGGGCGGGTCGGGCTCCACGAGTTGTTGGTGGGTACGGACGCGGTGAAGAAACACATTCAGGAGCATTCCCGCGTCGCGGACATGCTCGTCACGGCGTTGGAGGAGGGCATGCGTACTCTGAAGCAGGACGGCATCGAGAAGGTGCTTCAGGGGATCACCGACATGCACCAGGTGCGCGCTGTCTGCATCAAGTGACCAGCGGCGCGCAAGTCTTCGAGATTCGCCGGGAGTTGCGCTGATGAAATTGGACCTCGACGCTGCCGTCGACTTCTTCGATCGCGCGGAGGAGCTCAATCGGGTCGGCATAGCGCTTTCGCGCGAGAAGGACATCAACCAGCTGCTCGAGACCATCGTGCTGGCGGCCAAGACCATAACGAAGGCGGACGCTGGCACGCTCTACCGCCTCGAGGATGGAACGCTGCGCTTCGAGATCATACGTACCGACTCACTCGGCCTTTCGCTGGGGGGGACGACCGGACGGCCGATCACGCTGGACCCGATCCCGCTGTACGACGAATCGGGACGGCCGAATGAGTCCATGGTCGTGGCCTACGCCGCACTGCGAGAGATCACCGTCAACATCGCAGATGCTTATGCGGCAGAGGGCTTCGACTTCTCCGGTACTCGCCTCTTCGATCAGAAGACCGGTTACCGATCGCGGTCATTCCTGACCGTTCCCATGAAGAACCACGAAGACGAAGTCATCGGTGTGCTGCAACTCATCAACGCCACGGCGCATGACTCCGGGGACATCGTTGGCTTCTCCGAAGCAGACCAGAGGCTGGCGGAGTCGCTCGCCTCTCAAGCCGCCATCGCTCTTACGACCAGATTACTCATCAACCAACTCGAGCAGCTCTTCGAGTCGTTCATCAACCTCATCAATGCGGCGATCGACGACAAGTCTCCCTACACGGGGCGTCATTGCGAGCGGGTCCCCGCGCTGACGATGATGCTGGCCGACGCTGCGCATCGTATCGACTACGGTCCTCTGAAGAACTTCGTCATGACCGACAAGGATCGGTACGAACTCAAGATCGCCGGTCTGTTGCACGACTGCGGCAAGGTTACTACGCCCGTGCACGTGGTCGACAAGGCGACGAAACTCGAAACCATTTTCGACCGCATCAAGTTGGTCGACACCCGCTTCGAGGTGCTGAAGCGCGACGCGGAGATCGAGATGCTCCGTGCTCGGATTGAGGCCATGAAACGTGGAGACTCAGACGCGGCAGCGCGGCTCGAAGCAGGATTCAATGCGGTAATTGTCGAACTCGACGAAGAGCGGACTTTCCTACGGTCGTCCAATATCGGAACGGAAGCCATGTGCGCGGAAGACCAGGAACGAGTGCGGACGATCGGGAAGCGCCGCATGTGGCGCAACGAGCGTGGAGCATGGGCCAGTTTTCTAAGCGACGAGGAAATTGGCAGTCTGACGATCCGTTCGGGCACCCTTACCGCCGAAGAGCGACAGATCATCAACCATCACATCGAGGTCACGATCCAGATGCTTGAGTCCCTGCCGTGGCCCCGTCATCTCAAGAATGTTCCAGAGTACGCAGGCGGACACCATGAGCGCATGGACGGCAGGGGCTACCCTCGCGGGCTTACGCGCGAACAGATGTCGGTACCCGCGAGGATCATGGGCATTGCGGACATATTCGAGGCGCTCACTGCCGGCGACCGCCCCTACAAGACAGGCAAGACGCTTACCGAGGCGCTCACCATTCTCGGGAAGCTCAAGTTGAACGGCCACATCGACCCGGACCTGTTCGACGTGTTCGTGCGCGAGAAGATCTGGCTGAGGTTCGCGCAGGAGTTTCTGGATGCGGAGCAGATCGACGACGTCGATCTATTGCGCATACCAGGCTATCGCGCCTGACCAGTTGGCGCCGGGTAGCCGGAAAGGAACACGACGGAGGCATAGCAGGAATTGTCTGCCAGACCTTTCAATGTGCAACCAGTGCAGCTTCCGATGAGCGCCGAGGGGGCTGTGTTTCATTCGTGCAAAACAGGGTGTTACGCACACGGACGAACGGTCGCCACGCGTGGCACGGGGGTTGCGTAGAAGAGCGCAACACGAAAAGTGTTTCTTGTGCAGTGAAATCCTAACCAAACCATGGAGACTATGATGAAACGCGTTCAACAAGGTTTTACCCTGATCGAACTCATGATCGTCGTGGCGATCGTCGGCATCCTCGCCGCGATCGCGTTGCCTGCGTACCAGGATTACATCGCCCGTTCGAAGGTGTCCGAAGTGATGGCGGCGCTCGGTGCAGCGAAGACGTCCGTCTCGGAGTTCGCGGGTACCAACAATAGGTTGCCGACGACGACCGACGAGGCGGGGATTTCCGCTCCCGCCGCGTCGGCCAAGTACATCAGCGGTCTGTCGTGGGCCAATAATCGGGTCCAAGCCGTCGTCAAGGCCGGTGGCGTTGTGGCGGCTCTCGATAACGCAGTCGTCTACATGACGCCGACCATGGACGCGACGACCAACCAGGTAACGTGGAACTGCGGTACCACCGCCGCGTCGACCGCGTACAAGTATCTCCCGTCCAACTGCCGCAACAACAGCTGACCGTAGCTCCGCCCAGCGGACAGCACCCACCAGAGCCCCGAAAGGGGCTCTGTTCTTTTCGGCGTTGGTTGGCGCGCCGGCGTCTTGGAAGGTGTGTTATGCGCATCAGGTTTGCGATGGGGTACCAGCAGTGAGGTGCGCGCCGCAGGCAGTGAAGACCTCCAGGGAACCGGCTGGGGGCACGACCCTACAAGGAACGTCTTCCGCGCGCGGCGGAAGATGTCTCCACCGAGTACTCTATGGCCTGTTCCTCATAAGCTGGGTGGGCTACCTGCTCGTCCAACTCGGAGAGCCGTACGACGAGGCCGAGCATTGTCACGTCGCGTGGCTCATGGGGAAGGAGGGACAGGAACCGCTTCGCGACTTCTTTCAACACCACCAACGCGCCCTTTGGGATCTCCTGAAGATCTATTTCTCGCTCGGGGGTGAGGGCGTCGGCGTACTGTATTTCGGTCGCGCTCTCGTTGGCGTCTGTGCGCTCATCTGCGCGGTCGGCCTCTGGTCCTTCGTGGCAACCCTGTCGAAGCGAGGCGGAGCCGGTGCCCTTCAACTCATGCCGGGTACCCTCGGCCTGGCACTTCTCGGGGGCTCCGCGTTCGCGTTTCCGACTTTGTTCGTCATACGCCCCGAAACGGTAAGCGCAGCGCTCTTCGTGCTGTCAGTCGCTGTCTGGGCGCACAGTGCTCCAGACGAGAACCGCTCGTGGTGGCCCGCCCTCGCTGATTTCGCCGCAGGGGCCTTGTGGGGTCTCGCCGCGTACGCGAGCCCGAGATTCCTCCTCCTCGGCGGTATATATGCTTTCCTTGCCTCAACCGACCGGAAGCCCGTCTCGCTCGAGTGGCGGCGGCTCACGCTCCTTGGCGCAGGAGCGACGCTCGCCTGGATCGCGTACTCCGCGGCTGTCGGAGTTTCTTGGTCCGATATCGCTTTCAACTTCGTCTTCAGCGCCAAGCTTCAGGAGGTCGGGAGTGGCAACCTCGAGGGGGTCAGTGCGGTGGCACTCTTCGGTGCCGCCACGCTCGTCGTTTCATTAGCTATCTGGCCGCTCGTGCCTTCTGATGGGCGCCTACGCTACGGGCTGCTCCTTGCCTACTGGGTCGCAACGGTAGCGGTTTCGATCATCACCGCAGGGCGCTACCCCTA
>JBDHRV010000185.1:0-5465 GCA_039807745.1 Burkholderiales bacterium | reverse complement strand
CGGCGCTGATGCTGTCGTTGCCGGCGTAACCGAACAGGTGGTCGCCGATGGGCTGGCCAGTCGTGTCGGTGCGCTGATTCGAGCCGACGATGCTGTCGTCGCCGGCGAGAATGCTCGTCAGGACGCCCAGATTGTCGCCGGTCTTGACCTGCGACCAGAACGTTGCGGCCGGTACGGCGAAGCCGCTGATGTCGATGCTGGCGGGCCTCCCGTTGATCAGATCGAACAGGCGGGTGAGCGTGCCGTCGACGATGGTCGGCGCCGGAAAGCCCTTGGGCAGAACCGACGGCGAGTAAGCGAGCCCGGAGCCGGTTAGATTCCAGGCGTACGTGCCGCCGGCACCGCCGTTCACGCTGTACAGGAGCTGCAGAACCGCGGGCGTCGCGATGCCGACGGTGGGCGCAGACAGCGTCACGCCGCCGCCGGTGAGGCCTCCGTTTGCGATCAGTCCTAGATTGAGCTCGGTCGGATCGAGCGTAATGGCCGTGGCGTTGGCGCGGACAAGGGCCATCGGGTCACTCCTTCTACACGGGTCAGATTACGGCATGTCGAGCGTCACAGGCTCGGCGCGCGCGGACTGAGGCATTCTCGATGACTCTTCGGAGTGCGTCAACACCACGTCGGGAGGACTTATACTGTAATCCGTGAGCATGGCGGCTCCAACTGGAGGACACCTGCGATGACTAGCCTGCAGACCACGCTGCTTCTCCCGACCGCGCTCTTCCTGCTGCTCTGGGGCGTCTACGCAGTGTTCCTCGGGCGCGAGAGCCAGGTCTCCTCGGTCGTCCCCCTCGCCATCCTGGCCGTGCTGCTCGTGGTGAGCGCGGCGAACGTCGAGGTCTTTCTTCTGCGCCCGCTGCGGCGTCTGAAACGGACGGTCCAGGGCTTGGCCCGCGACGGCTTCGCCGAGGCGTCTGGCGCGCGCGGCCCCCGGGAGTTGCGCGAGCTTGGCACCGAGCTTAAGCGTTTGCACGAGCGCGTCCGTGAGTCCGAAACCCGGCTCGCCGAGGCTTCGAGCCAGCGCCGCAATCTGGAGGTAAGTCTGCGCGAGATCGAGGATCGCTACGCCCTGGTCGTGGAACGCGCCAACGACGGCACGTGGGAATGGGATATCCAATCCGGCGTCACGCAGTTCTCGCCGCGCTGGAAAGGCATGCTCGGCTGCCTCGACGCGCACGTCGCCAGCCTCGACGACTGGAAGCGCCTCGTGCATCCGGACGATCGCGACGCGGTCATAACGCGGCTGGACAATCACGTGCAGGCGCTGACTCCTCATTTCGAGGCCGAGTACCGCCTGCGGCACGCCGATGGCCTTTACCGCTGGGTGCACTCGCGTGGCACCGCCATCCGCCACGCCAGCGGCAAGCCGTATCGCGTGCTGGTCATGGACAACGACATCCACGCGCGCAAGGAGCTCGAGGAGACGCTCATCCAGGCGGCGGAAGGGCTCTCGTCCGTGTCCGGCATGGATTTCTTCCAGGCGCTGATGAAGAACCTGTCTGCCATCCTGCACACCCGCGACAACCTCGTCTGCTATTGCCCCGACGATCCGCCGACCAAGGCGCGCACGCTCGCGTACTACTCCAACGGCGAGTTCTGGGAGAACTTCGAATACGATCTCGCGGGCACGTCCTGCGGTGCGGTCATCGAGCGCAAGGAAATCGTCTACTGCCCGACCGGGGTGTGCGACATCTGGCCGGAGGAAGAACAATACGACCGCGACAGCTACATCGGCGTGCCCATGTTCGATTCCACCGGCAGGATCATCGGCCACTTCGCCTGCATGGACGGCAAGCCGATGCGCCAAGACCTGCCGCACCTGGCGCTGTTCAAGATCTTCTCGGTGCGCGCAGCGGCGGAACTGGAGCGCACGCTGCTGAGAGAAAAGCTCGGGCAGGCGTGATGCCGACCGGCACACCGCGAGCCTTGCTGAAACCTAATCCTTCGGCCTAGAACGAGTGGACGATGGCGGGGCATGCCACCGCCGCGTACATTGACGTGGAGGCTGCGGGTGCATCCGGTCTGCGACGAGGCGCGTAGATGGGAGCATCGACCCGGTACCAGAACGGGTCATCGGCCCCAAGGAGACGGTGACGTGGAGGCTTTGCTGCAACGCCTGACGGATTCTGTGGATGATCGCGCGCGCCGCGTGCCCGCTGGCGCACGCTGGGTGCTGTGGGTCATCCTCCTGATCCTGCCCGGGTCGTTCCTCCTGCTCCCGGTGCTGCTCTGGGCGAAGATGCTGCCGCCGCGGCGCAACCTTCCAGGCCGCAGCGAGCGACCGCCGCGCTCAACCGATCCGCAACGGTAGCTCGGAAAAGCCGCTGGCGGGATAGACCGCCAGCGTCGGCGGCTTGTTGGGCACTGCTCAAACGATGGTACGCGACACCCGGATCGGGACCTGCAATTCCTCGATCAAGATTCGATGTACGTCCGCGACGGACGCGACCTGGAAGCCGACCAGACCCGCTGCACGAGCGCCCGCGACATTTTCCGCCAGATCGTCGAAAAACGCGATACGCGCCAGCGGCACGCCGATGTGCTCGGCGACCCGACGAAACGCCTCGGGCGAGGGTTTGCGCATGCCGAGATCGCACGAGCAGAAAACGGCCGAGAATGGACGCAGCGTGTCGCGATAGCGCGCCGACCAGTAGACGTGATGCATCGGGTTCGTGTTCGAGAAAACGTACAGCGGCACATGCGATGCGAGCGCGCGCAGAAGACGGTCGATGCCGGGCAGGGGCTCGCCGAAGATCGCATTCCACCCCCTCAGCAGCTGCTGGTCCGAGAGTTCCACGCCGAGCGTCTCGCGCAGGGACGCGAAGTAGGTTTCGGCGTCGATCTCTCCGACCTCGAGGGCCTGGTAGAAGACGTCGTAGGTGAAGCGCGGCGCCAGGCTCGGCGCCGTCACGCCGGCCGCCTGCGCCCACGCCGCGACGGCGCGACCGAAATCGATGTCGACGATGACGCCGCCGAAGTCGAAGAGCAGCGCGTCGACGTTCGAGCTCAAGGTGTTCCTACTTGTGTGCAATCGGCTTGTCGGTGAAGAGGTAGTCCTTCATCTCTTTCGAGAAGGTCGAGTCCTTGCGGCGGATCCACTCGAGCACCATCGCCGCATGCTCCTTTTCCTCGTCGCGATTGTGTTCGAGGATCGCCTTGAGCTGCGGATCCTTGCACGCATCGGCCCGCTGGTTGTACCAGTCCACGGCTTCCAGCTCTTCCATCAGCGAGACGATGGCTCGATGCATGTCCCGCGTTTCGTCCGACATTTCGGAAACGGGTTCATGGTATCCGACACTCGACATGGCTTCTCCTCCTTGAGGGTGGTGGGGCGTTCCAGCGTATCGCTACATTATGACTTCCGAACGGGGCCGCGGCCGTCGCAGCGGACAAATACTTGATCTTTCGTTGACTACCGCGTGATCTGCGCCAGGCACACTGCCTTCCAACGAGGTCCGAAAAAAGCGCAGGAGGCAGACATGAACGCGATCAGCCAGCAGATTTCCTCGACGGTTCGCAACGGTTCTCGCGGTCTTGCGCCGCGCTCTCAGCGCTCCTGGACCAACACCGATCTGCGCGCGCAGTCCGACGCTTACCGCGGCAGTGGCGGCTGCAGCGAGGAGAACGGGGACTTCGGCTTCCGCCCCGCCTTCCGCGACGACGACACGGGCAAGGTCTATCGCGCGTGCTTTCTCGACGGCAATCCTGCCCCCTTCCATGTCCTCGACGGTCTGCCGCAAGAGATGGTCGTGAGCCGGGCCGAATCCGGTCGCGTACTCGCGGTCAAGGGGTCGTTGGTATCCGGCTTCGTTCGCCGCGGCAGGTTCTACACCCGGGACGAGGCGGCTGCCGCCGTCTCGGAGACGTCGTCGTGGGCGGCGTGACAGCCAGGCAAGGTTGTACGTGAGATGAAAGGAAGTGCACCGACACCGTGTTCGCCGAGGTCGAGCCGTCAGCCAGGCTCGTTGCCGGTCGCGCGCAATGGCGCACGCTCGCCGGCGCTCACCTTCGTGCACGGCGGATAGGCGACGCCCTTGATCGCTACCGTCGCCACCGTGTCCTTGGTCCAGAGCGTCGTCGAGGGATCGCCCACTGCTTCGTACTTCGAGCCGGAGGCGCTCGCCAGCGGACGCATGTCGAACGACTGGTCGCCGACGGTGAGTCGCATGGCGTTGCCGACGTAGCCGATGGTCACCCTTTGATCGCCGCAACGCAGGTCGCTGGCGAACGCAAGGGCCGTGTACGGTTTCATCTCGATCACGCCGACATCGATCACGTCCGGCTGCGGCGTGATCACCACGGGATCGGACACCCACGTCGGACGGCCGTGCAGGGAAAACGCCGCGCGAACGCTGTACGGCCTGCCGTCGACCAGCCTCGCGCGATCGACGTCGAGCTCGAACGGAACCGGGACCTGCCTGCCCTGGAGATCCATGCGTTGTTCCGCCACCACCGGGCCGCTGGCACCGGACGCGTCCTTCAGCTCCACGACCGCGCGCGTCTCGGGAGGCAGCGCGACCCGCGCGCGATAGGTGAGGGAACCCTTGACCGTAAGCGCTTCCTTGGCAAGCACCTGTCGGGAAGACATCTGCCTGGAGGCCGTCTGCTGCGCGCCGACAGGGCTGCGCCCGGCCGCGCAACCGATCAGGACGGCAATGGATGCAAGCGAAACCAGAATCGCGGCAATCGTGCGCATGGATGTTCCCGAGCAGGAGGGCACGGATTCTATCGCGTCGCCGCCGCTCCCGCTTCACGCAAGGACATCTCTCATGGCCTGTGCGAGGTCGCCGATGGCCCGCTCCCCGTCCCCGACGAACGTCGATCCGTGCATGGTCGCCAGTGTTCTCGGCTTGAGCGCCGCCAGCCGCTTCAGCGTCGGCTCCGTTTGGTTCGTGTACGGCAAATAGTTCGCGAGAGGTCCCTGCTGGTAGTCGGTCAGCGTCTGTTTGAACCGGCCGACCACGTCCGAGCTCGTGCTGGGCTCGACGTTCCCGCTCTGGTGGAACAGGTCGGAACACAACAGCGTGCCGTGCTTTTCCTCGAACAGCAGGCTCGCCTCCCAGCAGTGCGGCACATGGGGCGTCTGGAGAAAACGAAAACGGTACTTGCCGGTGCGAAGCTGCTCGCCATCCGCCAGTGCCTGCGCGGGTCGGAGTGCTACCACATCGTCGACGCTCACCAGCTTGGCGACCAGACTGCATACGGCCGTCGCGGCGGGCGCCAGGGTCTGCCATTCCCGCAGCGCGCCGCATTCATCGGCTTCGAAATGACTGAACCCGATCCACCGGATCTCGGAGGGCGGCAGCAGCCTGGCAACGGCGTCGCGCACGACCGGAAAGAGCCCCTTCATACCCGTGTGGAACAACAGCGGCTCATCGTCGCGCACGAGGAACTGATTGAACTGCAGATCCGCCTCGGGCATGAACGTGGAGATGCGATAAATATCGGGGGCGATTTCCGTGATC
>JBDHRV010000184.1:0-5482 GCA_039807745.1 Burkholderiales bacterium | reverse complement strand
ACAGCCATGCGCGCCACGAACCTCTCGCCCCATGAAGTCGCCACGCTGCAGCTTCAGCTCAAGCTCACCGGGGACTACCCCGGGTTGCTGCACGGCACGCTCGACGAGCCGACGCGAGAGGCGCTCGAGCGCTTTCGGAAGCGCGAGACCGCGCGCGCGGCGTCCGCCGCCCTCGACCGAGACACGCGGCGGGCGCTCGACCGGTGCGCGTATGCGAGCTTCGATCAGCAACTGCGCATCGAGGTCGAAGAGATCGTGCGCGCCCGCCCGCCGGAACTCAAGACCAGCGCGGCTGCGCCGCATGCGGATTCGCAGGTGGCAGCCCACGAGGCGCGTCTGGTCGGGCTTGCCTTCTCCGGCGGCGGCATCCGCAGTGCCACCTTCAACCTCGGCGTGATCCAGGCGCTGTGCGAGCTCAAGCTCCTGCATCTCTTCGATTACGTCTCGACCGTCTCCGGTGGCGGCTACATCGGAAGCTGGCTGTCCGCGCTCATCACGCGCCGGCGCGGCGACATCGACAGCGTTGTCGGCGAGCTCTGTCCGCAGGATGGCGAATCCGGTCCACCGGGTTACTCGCGTGAATCCCCGGCGATCCGCTTTCTGCGCGGCTACAGCAACTACCTCACGCCGCGCCTGGGCCTGCTGTCCGCCGATACGCTGTCGGCGGTGGCGACCTATCTGCGCAATCTGTACCTCAACCTGAGCATCCTGATCCTGTTCCTCGTGGTGCCTCTTCTGGTGCCGCGGGTGCTCGTCGCCCTGATCTCGACACCGCATGACGGCCGGGTGGCGGCGCCCGGAGGGAGCCTCCTCTGGTCGGGACTCGCCTTGTTGGTCATCCCGACTTCGGCCGTCGTCGGCGCGAACCTCGCCTATCGCACACCAGCCCCCGGGACCGAACCGCCCTGGTATGCGCAGACAGGGGCAATCCTGTTGCTCTTCTGGATTCCGGGCGGGGTCGGCGCCTACCTCGTGAGCTACTGGTTCAGCGTGCAACCGCAGCCCGACCTGGGATTCAGCTCGGCAATGTGGAGTCTCGTGGGTGCCATGCTCGCGCTCGTCGCGTGGATCGTCGGCGGGGTGGCCTATCTCGCGGCCCGTACACGCGCGGATCGCTGGCAATGGCGCCGCGCCATGGGCAGCGATCGCGGCACGCACTCGCCCGGGAAGTTTCTCTCCATCCTCGGCGCGGCACTCGCAGCCGGTGCGGTGGGAGGGTTCCTGTTCTACTGGTTCACCGAGCTTCTCGGGCACATCCAGAACATCGAGGCATACGGTCGCAACCTGGCGAGGTGGCTGGCGGTGGGTCTCGGAACGGTCGTGGTCATGAAGCTGCTGGCGCTCGCCCTTACCCTCCACGTCGGTCTGGCAGGCCGGCAGTACTCGGAGGACGTGCGCGAATGGTGGAGCCGCCTCGGCGGGTCGGCCCTTGCCGTCGGCGCCGCGTGGCTGCTGCTCTTCCTCATCTCCGTGTACGTCGTCCCACCGGTGGTGAGTCTGGTACAGCAGTGGGAAAAGGGCGGTTGGGTAGCCTCGGGCACCGTGGCCACCTGGCTCGGATCGACACTCGCCGGTGTCTTGCTGGGCAAGAGCGAGAAGTTGGGGACGGGAAGCGGACCGCAGACCAGATGGGTGCTCGAGATCGTCGCACGCGTCGCCCCGTACATCTTCATCGTCGGCCTGCTGGCCGGTCTGTCGGTCGCGATCGATTCGATCCTCCCCATTCTCGCGAACAGCCGTCCGGAGTACGCGGCCCCCCCGACCTTCGTCGCGAGTGCGGACCAGCAGTTCCTCCAGATGGACGCGATCCCGCTCTGGATCCTGCTCGCGACCGCGGGCGTGTGCCTCGCCGCGGGTATGACGCTCTCCTGGCGTGTCGACATCAACCTGTTCTCGCTCTACGGCTTCTATCGCAATCGGCTCACCCGCTGCTACCTCGGCGCGACACGGGCCCCGAATCGCCAGCCTCAGCCCTTTACCGGCTTCGACCCCGAGGACGATCTGGCGCTGCACCTGCTCGGTCGCATCTCGGGCGGCGGGCACGTCGAGTCGCAGCGTCCCTATCACATCGTGAACACCGCGTTGAATCTGGTCCACGGCAAGGATCTGGAATGGCAGCAGCGCAAGGCCGCTTCGTTCACCTTCACGCCCAAGTTCTCGGGCTTCGAGCTGCCACCGACCGCCGATTCGCACGGATACGCGGAGCCCGGCGACAAGGCAGCGGTGCCGCCCACTCGCGGCTGCTTCCGCCCGACCGCGCGGACCATGAACGAAGACGGGGCAACGCTGGGCGCGGCCCTCGCCATCTCGGGCGCCGCCGCCAGCCCCAACATGGGCTACCACAGCTCGCCCGCCCTCGCGTTCCTGATGACCGTGTTCAACGTGCGGCTGGGTAGATGGTGCGGCAATCCCGTCGACGCGAACGCCTGGACACAACCCGGGCCGCTCGTGGCCGCGTGGCGCCTGCTGCGCGAGCTCCTGGGGCTCACCACCAGCACGAGCAAGTACCTCTATCTCAGCGACGGCGGCCATTTCGAGAATCTCGGTTTGTACGAGCTCGTCCGCCGGCGGTGCCGCTTCATCGTGGCGTGCGATGCGGGACAGGATCAGCAGCTCACGTTCGAGGATCTGGGCAATGCCATCCGCAAGTGCTACGCGGACCTCGGCATTCCGATCGAGATCGACGTCGCACCGCTGCGGCGGCGCGGCGAGGAAAAGCGCAGCGAGTGGCATTGCGCCGTCGGCAGCATCCGCTACGACCTGCGCGACCCCGGCGCCGTGCCGGGGATGCTCCTCTATCTGAAACCGTCCCTCGTCGGCGACGAGCCCGCCGACGTGCTGCATTACGCATCCACGGACCCCACGTTTCCGCACCAGACCACGAACGACCAGTGGTTCGACGAGTCGCAATTCGAAAGCTATCGCAAGCTCGGCTATCACATCGGCAAGTGCGTGCTGGAGCCGGCCAAGGAGATGGCGGAGGCCGAGGTCGAGGCCGAAGCCGAGGCGGAGGAGGACGAGCTCCCGGCGCAGCGCACCGACGCATTCTGCGACGTGGAGCGATTGATGGTCGCGCTGCAGTCGATCTGGCACCCCTCCGCGAAGGGCGGCGCGGCGGCGTTCACGCGTCATACCGCGACCCTCGACGCGATCTACGAACGGCTGCGCAACGACCAGCAGCTGCGCTTCCTCGATGCGCAGATCTATCCCAACTGGAAAGCCATCGCGACCGGCACGAAGTACGAGGCGCCGCTCGAACAGTGGCTACCGGACAGCTACCTCGAGCTGCGAGAAGGGTTCTACCTGTGCAACGCGGTGATGCAGCTCATGGAAAACGTCTACCTCGACCTCGAGCTCGAGACTCAGTTCGACCACCCGGACAACCGCGGCTGGATGAACCTGTTCCGGCACTGGGCCTGGTGCAACATGTTCCGCGTGACGTGGGCGCTGAGCGCAGCGACCTACGGCGCGCGTTTCCAGAGCTTCTGCAAGCGCCGGCTGGGTCTCGAGCTCGGTGATGTGAAAGCACAGGACATCGAGAAGACCGGCAGCATCGGCGCGCTCAATTTCCTGGAAGAGAATCTGGTGTCGCAGCTCGTCGCCCAGCACGGGGACTCCCTGCGGCGCGATGCCCTGCGCATCGACCGCATCGAAGTCGTCGTGAGCAACCCGCAACGAGCGAGCCAGTCGATCCGCCTGCCGATCGGCCTGGCCATCACGGTCGCAGGCGCGACTGGCAACCAGCTCGTGTACTTCCGCATCCAGGATCACCTGCGCCGGATGGGCCTCGCCCGTATCGCCCTGCGCCAGCTGATCCAGGCGCGCAAGGTGACGCATGCGCGCCCCCTGTGTCTCGCCAAGCCCGCCATGGAGATCGTCGGGAAGGCGGAGCAGCATCGCTTCGAGCGCCTGTTCCGGTCGGTGCAGTACGAGCTCAACAAAGGATGAGGGCGCGACTCCGCGTCCCCGACGATCAGGTGCGACCGGGTGAAAGCCGCGCAGGGGAGCAAGCCCACGGCACTCGTCGACGGACCAAGCACGCCCAACTTGCACACGAACCGTTGAGCAACAAGGACAGGCCGTTTATTCTGCCTGTACGCGTTCGACCCCCAAATGAGAGGAGGACATCGGTGCGTTCCACCTGGATTCCCACGCTCGCAGCGAGCATTGCGATCGTCTCTGGATGCGCGACCACGGCAGATGCCGAAACGACCATGGATTCCCGCTTCATCGACCAACCGGGCGATGCTGTCTTCGCGCAGTACGGCCCTCCACGACTGTTACTGTTACCCGGTCGTCCAGCTTCAGCGTCGGCATTCCCAGGGCTCAGCAGGTGATCGTGACGCCGGCGCACACGATTCAGGTCTTCTGCGAAGCGCAGATCACCACGGATGCAAAAGGCATCATCACCCACATTCACGCGAGCCAGGACACGCGCGGCGCCAACATGGGCTTGTCGCGCTGCGCGGAAGTGTTCGGCGTGAAGTAACGGCCGTGCACTCCTTTGCCGTGGTGGCCAGGCGAGGATGGGGTTGGGAGGATTGGCTGTGATCGAGGGGCGACACGATCGGGATCGCGGCGACGGCGAGCCGAACTTGCAGGGGTAGAGGGGTGTGACTGAACGGGGGCAGGTAGACCGAAGGACGAGCAAGGCGCCTTATCCGCCGTCGATGCCCCTACGCCGAGCACCCGCACCTGGTTCCTGTGGAGGCTGCCGATCATCAGCGGGTTGTGGGTGGCGACGATGAGTTGCCCCTTCTCGGCGCGGATGTTGTCCTGGAGCAGCTTGAGGAAGTCATAGGTCCAAACCGGGTTGAGGTGGGTGTCCGGCTCGTCGAGCAGATAAAGCGACTCGTCGTTCTGGGTGAACAGCAGCAGGCCGAGCACCGTCAGGAGTTGCTGCTCGCCCTCGCTCATCTGGGTGAACTTCACCCGCGTCCCGTCGGTGCGTTCGACGGTGACGCGAACCTCGTCGATCAGATCGCAGAGAAACAGGCTCTCCAGATAACCGAACAGGGTCTTCGAGTCCTCCCCCGCCTCCTTGAGCCCGGCGAGTTCCGCTTCGTTCTTGATGAAGAGATACAGGCGTTCGGTGCTCTCCCCTGTCTGCGCACACGCGCTCCACCGCCTCGGTGTTGCGGATCGGCGCGAGTGCCCGGGCCCACAGCCGATCGAGGAAGCCCTTGAACGCCCCGCGGGCGTACCAGAAGCGCGGATCGCCTTCCGCCAGTTGCGTCTTGTTGGGTGCGCCGCTGCCGCGCCACCAGGGAGTCTTCAGCACAAACAGGGCGGACTCGAAGCGCTCGATGGCGAGGTAATGCTCGAGGAGCTGCCGCGAGGCGTCCGACTGCGCGAGGAAGAACGCCAGCAGCACGAGCTGGCTGTACTCCTTGCGGCAGAAGAACAGCCGGCGCAGCGGCAGTTCGCGGTCCGGGCTCTTCAGGATGCGGTCGTAATGCCGTCGCGTCGGGCGGTCGAAGTG
>JBDHRV010000183.1:0-5587 GCA_039807745.1 Burkholderiales bacterium | reverse complement strand
GGGAAGAGGGAAGAGGGAAGAGGGGAGCGGAAGGATTCAGATCGATTGAGGCGGTTTGCGCAGGTTGCCCTTCTCCCTTCCTGCTTCTCCCTTCCCCTCCTTGTGCGGATACTCGCACAGATCCCGGATCAGGCACCTGCCGCATTCCGGCGTGCGCGCCTTGCAGACATAGCGCCCGTGCAGGATGAGCCAGTGGTGGGCGTCCTGCCGGTAACGGGGTGGTGTGAGTCGCAGCAGCCGGTCTTCGACCTGGCGGACGGTCTTGCCCGGCGCGAGGCCGGTGCGATTCGCGACACGGAATATGTGCGTGTCGACAGCGATCGTGGGATGACCGAAAGCGGTGTTCAGGATGACGTTCGCCGTCTTTCGCCCCACGCCCGGCAGCTGTTCGAGCGCCTCGCGGCTGTCGGGGACGGCCCCGCCGTGGCGTTCCAGCAGCGCGCGGCAAGTCTCCAGGATGTGCTTCACCTTGGTCCGGTAGAGACCGATCCGCTTGACGTACCGTTCCAGCGTGTCCGGCCCGAGGGCGAGCATGGCGGCGGGCGTGCGGGCGACCGGGAAGAGCTCGGCGGTCGCGAGGTTCACGCTCTTGTCGGTTGCCTGGGCCGAGAGGATCACCGCGATCAGCAGCTCGAACGGCGTCGCATGGGCGAGCTCGGTGGTCGGGTGAGCGTTCGCCGCCTGCAGTCGCGCGAAGATCTGCTCGCGTTTCGCGGCGTTCATGGCGTGCGCTTCGGCCCCGCGCTGGAGGCAGCCTTGGCTTTCGCACGCTCGATCGCCGCGAGCACCGTCGCCCGTTTCGAATCGACCACGGCTTCCGCTTGGGGCGGCCCGGCGCGCTCGCGCTCCTCCCGCTCCAGCCGTGCGCGATGGCGCAGGTGGCGTTCGCGCGCCGCGTCTGCGGCAGCAAGCCGCGTGGCGTCGTTTTCGTCGTCACGCTCGGGTACTGTAACCATCGCGATGCAGTCGACCGGGCAGGGCGGCAGACAGAGCTCGCAACCCGTGCAGAAAGCGGTGATCACTGTGTGCAGATGCCTGGGTGCGCCGACGATCGCATCCACCGGGCACGCCGGCAGGCAGAGCGCGCAGCCGATGCAGGCCGCCTCGTCAATGACCGCGATTGCCTTGGGCGTCGGCGCGCCGCATTCGGGATTGAGCGGTTTGGTCGCGACGCCGAGCAGCCGCGCCAGCCGCGCGATGCCGCGTTCGCCGCCGGGCGGACAGCGGTCGATATCGGCTGCGCCGGCCGCGATCGCCTCGGCGTAGGGACGGCACCCGGCGAAGCCGCACCGCCGGCACTGGGTCTGTGGCAGCAGAGCGTCGATGCGGTCTGCGACCGAGGTCGCTGCCGGAGATGGGCTAGAAGCCAACGTCATCGGGCGCCGTCCAGGCGAAGCCGAGATCGTCGGCCAGCGGGCGGCACGTGACAGACCCGCCATGGAGGTTGAGTCCGTCCCGCAGCCCCGGGTCCTCGCGGAAGGCGGTGGCGAGACCTTTCGATGCCAGCGCCTCGACATAGGGGAGCGTGACTTCGGTGAGCGCCAGGGTGGAGGTGCGTGCGGTCGCGGCCGGCATGTTGGTGACGCAGTAATGGACCACGCCTTCCTCGACGTACATCGGCTCAGAATGTGTGGTTGGACGTGAAGTGTCTGCTATACCACCCTGATCTATAGAGACATCTACCAGCGCGGCACCGGCAGCCATGGCGCGCATGATTTCTCGCGACAGCAGCCGGGGTGCGCGCTTGGCCGGGAGCAGAACGGCGCCCACAACGAGGTCGGCATTGCGCACGCTGTCGGCGATGGCATGTGGTGTCGCGTGCAGCGTCTTGAGGCGGGCACCGAACACGTCCTCGAGGTGACGCAGGCGGGGTGGCGAATTGTCGAGCAAGGTGACGTCCGCTCCGACACCCACCGCCATCCGCGCCGCGTTCGCGCCGACTGTGCCGCCGCCGACGATGACGACTCTGGCGGGTGGTACGCCCGGTACTCCGGACAGAAGCACCCCTCGCCCCCCGTTCGCGAGGGTAAGCGCTGCGGCGCCGACCTGGATCGAGAGTCGGCCGGCCACCTGTGACATGGGAACCAGCAGGGGCAGTTCGCCCTGCGCGGTCACGGTCTCGTAGGCGATGCACGTCGCGCCCGAGGCGAGCAGGGCCGTGGCGAGCTCCGGGTCGGCAGCCAGGTGCAGGTAGCAGAAGAGCGTCGACCCGGCGCGGATCAGGGGCAGTTCCTGGCGCTGGGGTTCCTTCACCTTGACGATCAGGTCTGCGTCATAAGCTTCTGTGGCGGAGCCAACTATATCGGCGCCTCTGGCGCGATAGCCTTCGTCCGTGAAGCCGATCGCCGTTCCCGCTCCGGCCTGCACCCGCACCCCGTGACCTGCTGAAACGAGCAGCGCGACGCCATCCGGGGTCACGCCAACCCGGTACTCGTGGTCCTTCACCTCCGCGGGCACACCGATCCGCATACGGGAGCCTCCCCAACGCAGTTTGCGGGACTGCAGGTCCGAGCTGATAGCTGGTGTAACACATCATCTTACGTCGACAACGTGTTAACTAATAGCGTACGAGCTGAAGCAGGCCGCCTGATCCGCGGCATTCGCTACGCAAAGATCCGTGCGCGAGCGACCCGTTTCGACCGCAGCGGGCAGTGCACCATTCCTGCGTCCTGCGACCCGGATTGCGATTGTCGGCCCGGGCATACGAACTGCTCAAGATCGGCCCCGAACGACCTCGGGGGATCCGGAATGTTCTCATCGGTTTACTACAAGTCAGCGCCGCCCTGGTTTCAGGACTGGCTGCTATCCGCGCGAGCACTCGGCCGCAAGCTGGCGCGCGAGAGTGTTGCGTTTCACCGCGTTCGGGCCGAGCTCGCAAGATCACAGCACTGGACGCGCGCAGACATGGCACGCGAGCAGGCGGCACGCCTGACCCGCGTGATCCGGCATGCGGCGGCGCACGTGCCCTACTATCGCGATCGCTTCCGCACCCTCGGGCTCGATGTGAAGACGATGGAGTTCCCGCGCGATCTCCATCGCCTGCCTTTGCTGACCAAGGCCGAGGTCCGCGCGGCGGGCCAGCGGCTGGTCGCCGACGACGCCGGCAAGCCGATGATTTCAGCCAGCACCAGCGGCACGACCGGCAGTCCGGTGTGGTTCCATCAGGACTTGGACGCGGTGACGCGGGAGCACGCGTTCATCTGGCGGCATCTCGAGTGGGCGGGGCTGCGCCCGGGCGAGCGGCGCGCGTGGCTGCGCGGCGATCCTATCGTTCCGGCAGACTGCCTCCGGCCGCCGTACTGGCGGCGCAACTACGCCGACAACATGATGATGATGTCGTCGCTGCATCTGTCGCACCGCAACGCGCCGCACTACCTCGAGGCGCTGGCGAAGTTCGATCCGATCGTGCTGCAGGCGTATCCCTCGTCGGTCAGTTTTCTTGCGGCATGGATGCTGGAGCACGGCAAGCGCTACGCGGGGCGCTCGCTCAAGGCTGTCGTAACGTCGTCGGAGATGTTCGATTGCCAGCAGCGTGAGCAGGTCGCCACTGCTTTCGGGTGCAGGGTGATGGACTGGTACGGCTTGGCCGAACGGGTCGCGGCGATCGGGATGTGCGAGCACGGCCGTTATCACCTGATGAACGATTACGGCTACGTCGAGTTCATTCCGACAGACTTCGAGGGTCTGGTCGAGCCGGTAGGCACTGGTTTCAACAACCGGGCGATGCCATTGCTGCGCTATCGCTGCGGTGACCTCGTGCGCCTCGCAGCCCCCGGCGAGAGCTGCGAATGCGGTCGCCACGGACCCATCGTCGCGGAGATCATCGGCCGCTCGGACGACTTCATCAAGATGCCGGACGGGCGCCGCATGGCAGCGTGTCTTGCCGGAAACATGTTCCGGGGGGTGCCGGGCATCCTCGAAGGGCAGATCCAGCAGGACCGCCTCGACACGCTCACGATCCGCGTCGTGCCGTCCCGGGAGTACACGGCAGCGTCCGAACGGGCGCTGCTCGACAATGCTCAGGCCCGGCTCGGCGGCGGCCTGGCGTGCCGCGTGGTGGTGGTCGATGAAATTGCACGCACGCCCCGCGGCAAGTTCAAGTCCGTGATCTGTTCGGTCTGACGCCGTTCAGGCGGCCGCAGACCGCTCCCGCGCCAATACGGCGTTCGCCACCTGGCCCACGAGCGTGGGCCCTTGGTACACGAGGCCGGTGTAGAGCTGAACGAGGCTCGCCCCGGCCTCCATTTTTTCCAGGGCATCTCGCCCCGAAAGAATTCCCCCAACTCCGATCACGGGCAGCCTGCTGCCCAGTGCCTCGCACAGTCGTCGCAGGACCTGTGTCGAGCGCTCGCGCAAGGGTGCACCGCTCAGTCCGCCCGCTTCCTTCGCCACCGGTGACCCCGCGACGCCTTCCCGCGAGAGCGTCGTGTTGGTGGCGATCGCCCCGTCGATCCCGTGCTTCAGTAAGAGCGCCGCGACTGCTTCGACTTGGTTTGGCGCGAGGTCGGGAGAGATTTTCACCGCGATCGGGACATACCGCCCGTGGGCCGCGGCGAGCACCTTCTGTTCCGATTTGAGCGCGTCGAGCAGCCGGTCCAGCTCCTCCGCATTCTGCAGGTTGCGCAAGCCGGGCGTGTTCGGGGACGAGATGTTCACTGCGACGTAGGTCGCATGCGGATAGGTTCGCCGCAGGCAGGCGAGGTAGTCCTCGTGCGCGCGCTCGAGCGGTGTATCGAAGTTCTTCCCGATGTTGATCCCGAGCACGCCCTTGAATCGGGCGCGCTCGATGTTCGAGAGCAGTCCGTCCAGGCCGACGTTGTTGAACCCGAGGCGATTGATGATCGCCGTGTGCTCCGGTATCCGGAACATTCGCGGAGTCGGATTGCCCAGCTGCGGTCGGGGTGTCACGGTGCCGACTTCGATGAAGCCGAGGCCGAGCGCCGACATGAGATCGATGTATGCGCCGTTCTTGTCGAATCCCGCGGCGAGGCCGACCGGGTTGGGAAAATCGATCCCCATGACGCGGCGCGGCGCGCGTACCGGCGGTGCAGCCACGTATCCCGTGAGGCCCAGAGCATCGAGTCGCGCGAGGGCCGCTAGCGCGACGTGCTGGGCCTTCTCCGGTTCGAGTGTAAAAAGGGCGCGGCGGACCACCGAGTAGAGCATCGCGGCATTCTAACCGCGCCGCGCTTCACGGCGGTTACGACACTTCCACGCCGGGGGAGCGATACTCGGTGAGGCGGCCGGATTTCTTGAGGTAGCGAACGCAGAGGTAAGCCGCGAGTACCGGCACGAGCCACCAGAGGAGGGGGAGGATGTCGGGCAGAGCCTCCTCCCCGAGCACCTCGTACAGCGTCGCGGCGCGGATGCCGATGATGGCGAGCCCGAGCCCGAACATGGTGCCGTATTCCCGGATTGCGAGCCGCCGCCAGTTGAACCGCATGCCCGCGGTCGACTGCCGGAATCCCTTCCAGCTGGGCCAGATGCGGTTGACCTGCTGGCAGTACGCTTCGTACTCGGCGCCGAATTTTCCGCGCAGGAAGTTCTCTTCGGCGGCAATGATCGCGGCGTACACGAAGACGAAGAA
>JBDHRV010000182.1:0-5652 GCA_039807745.1 Burkholderiales bacterium | reverse complement strand
CGCCGTCATCTCCGATCGGACGCAGCGTACGGTGACACTGGGGCCGGGTCCGTTCACGTGGACCATCGCGTGGACGACCGCCGACGGCACCGAGTTGCCCGAATCCGCGCCGCAGAGCGGCGACGATGTGATCGTCCTGCCCGCCTTCCGCAGTGCCTGACAGCCCGTCAGGACACTAGTCTGCAACGTAGGGATTGGTGCGCCGCTCCTCGCCGAAGGTCGAGGTTGGGCCGTGTCCCGGCAGGAACGTCACGTCGTCGCCCAGCGGCCAGAGCTGTTCCTTGATCGAGCGGATCAGCGTGTCGTAGTCGCCGCGCGGAAAATCGGTGCGGCCGATGGAGCCCGCGAACAGAACGTCGCCGGTGATGGCGAGCTGGTCCGCGGGCGAATAGAAAACGACGTGTCCCGGCGTGTGTCCCGGCACGTGGCGCACTTCCATCTCCACGTTGCCGAAGCGCACCGTGTCGCCACCGGCGAGCCAACGCTGCGGCGTGAACGGGCGCACCGGCCGGAAACCGAACATCATGGCCTGCTGCGGCAGCGCGTCGATCCAGAACTTGTCGTCGCGGTGCGGTCCCTCCACCGGGACGCCGAGCCGGTCCGCGAGCTCGGACGTTGCGCCGCAATGGTCGATGTGGGCATGGGTGAGCAGGATCTTCTCCACCGTCGCACCCGATTCCTCGACCGCTCTCATGATGTCGTCGACGTCGCCGCCGGGATCGACGATCGCCGCGCGGTTCGTCTCTTCGCACACGAGCAGCGAGCAGTTCTGCTGGAATGACGTAACGGGGAGGATGGTGGCTTTCATGGGGGTTGGATGAGAGTCGGCACTGTACCTGCGGCACCGGGAGCGCGTGCTACGGTCGCGGCGTCGGCGTCCGCCGGCCCTGCCCGAACAGCACTGACCGCGATGCATCCGTCACGGCCGGCGCCTGGTTGATGCGCTCGGCGATCGCGTAGGCACGTTGCGTCGCGGGGCGGGCCTCGATGGTCTCGAACCACCGCTTCACGTTCGGATACGTCTCGATATCCACCCGCTGTCGCCGGTGCGGGACGATCCACGGGTAGCACGCCATGTCGGCGATCGAGTATTCGCCGGCGATGAATTGGCGGTCGGCGAGCCGCTTATTGAGCACGCCGTAGAGCCGCTCGGCTTCCTTCACGTAGCGCTCGATCGCGTAGGGCAGAGGTTCCGGCGCGTACTGCACGAAGTGGTGGTTCTGCCCGAGCATCGGTCCGAGCCCGCCCATCTGCCAGAACAACCATTCCACGACCTCGATTCGCGCCCGAAGGTCGGTGGGCAGGAAGCGCCCGGTCTTCTCGGCGAGGTACTGCAAAATCGCGCCCGATTCGAAGACGGAGAGCGGCGCGCCGCCGTCGGCCGGCGCATCGTCCACGATCGCGGGGATCTTGTTGTTGGGCGAGATCGCGAGGAAAGCGGGTTCGAACTGCTCGCCAGCGGAGATGTTCACGGGTCGGACCGTATACGGCAATCCGGTCTCCTCCAGGAACATCGTGATCTTGTGTCCGTTCGGGGTCGTCCAGTAGTAGAGGTCGATCACGTTCTTCTCCCGGGTCTCAAGCTGCCGGATGCCCCTCCCCGGTCCGCAGCATCTGCACGAGCGTCATCAGCTCGTGCGGGTTGAGATCCGAAATCGCCCAATGGACCATGCCATTCTTGGCCCAACGCACGAGATGGAAACCCTGACGGGACTGGGTTTGCACTCCGGCTTCACGTTCAGCGCTCGACGGCCAACAATACATATTGATCACGTGCTGGCGGTGACGGTAGACCAACGCTGCAACCGGCCGGCGATCGAGGTAATCGAGCCTGCCTCCGACCAACGGAAAGCCCTGCGCGGTAAAGTCGCTTACCCTCGGGGAAAAGTCCAGCTTGCCGCTGAACCATGGTTTCACGGTGTGCTGGTCGGACGATGCGACGTCGGCGATATTGCTTGCCATGAGCGAACGCACATGGCTCGAAACCACCTCCTGGGCGAGAAGATCATCGGCCGACGGCACCGCCAGGTAGAGGCTGATACTCCAAACCAATGCGAAGGCGGATGCGAGCACTGCACCGGCGTTGAGCCAGCCCCAGGGCCACGTCGATTTCCCGCGCCGTTTCGGCTGCGGCGCTTCATGCGGCAACGCAGACAGAATGCGTCGTTCCAGATGACCGGGAGCCGCGAAATAGGTTGCGTGCTTCTTCACTGCCTCACGCAGCGCACGCTGTCGCGCGAACTCTCCCCGGCAACCGGAGCAGTTCTGCATATGTCGGTCGATCTCTATGGCTTCGCGCAAACCCAGCTCCCTATCTGCGTGGGCCGGCAGCAGGTTCCTGGTCTCTTTGCATTCCATTGCGTATCCCGTTGTCGATTCCTTTCAAGCACTCGCCCAACAGTCTGCGGGCCCGTGCGAGCCGGGACATAACTGTTCCCATGGGGATGCCCGCAACACTCGAAATCTCCTTGTAAGACAGATCCTCCAGCTCCCGCAGAACGAGCACTTCCCGAAACTCTGCCGGCAGCATCTCCAGCGCCCGGTTCACCAGTCCTCTGTCGTCGTCGCGCGCCAGGATCGCTTCGGGATTGCTGTCTGGCGGACTCAGAACAGTGACGGTCGCACTCGCCTGCAGACTGTGAAGCTCCTCGTCGAAAGGGACGCTCTGCTCATGCCCACGATTCTGTTGCAGCCAAGTGTAGGCCGCGTTTCTGACGATTGCCAGGAACCACGCCCGCGCATCCTCGCCGTGGAAACCATCGAAGAACCTGAACGCCCGCAGGCTGGCCTCCTGCACGATGTCCTCGGCGTTGTGATCGTTGCGGCACAGCCAGCGCGCCAAGTTGTAGGCCGCGTTCAGGTGCGGCAACACCACCTGTTGGAAGCGGTTGGCTGTGTTCGGCTTGGTCAATGACTCTCCTGTCTCCGTCTTCGGCATTACCGATCACGAAGCCACTTTATTCCCGGTTCGCAACGAAATCCGTGCCGGGAATATCTGCCGCACGAGGAAAGTCATGCAGGGTGCGAACGCCATGCTGGCGTCTGCCTCGATCATCCACCAATTTAGGAGACCGACCATGAACTCGAAGTCCGCAATCGCGCTGACCACTGCGCTCAGCACATTCCTTCTCGCCGCGCCCATCGCTTCGCACGCGGAAAGCCAAGACGAGTGGCTCTTGCGCCAGCTGCGAATCACCGACGGCTATGCGCCATCCGACAGCGTGCAGGGGGAGCAATACGCCGTCGCAACGAAACCCGCTGGCGCGCGACCGGCCGTCATCGGAGACCGCACGCAATCGGAATGGTTCACGCGGCAACTGCAGATCAGCGACGGCTATGGGCCGGTGAACTACGTGCCAGGGGAGACACGTGCCGTTGCATCCGAATCCGACGTGATCGCAGACCGCGCCCAATCGGAATGGCTCACGCGGCAACTGCAGATTAGCGACGGCTATGGGCCAGTGGATTACGCGCCGGGGGAGACGCGTGCCGTTGCGTCCGAACCTGGCGGCGCGAGATCGAAGATCTCGGCGTCCTTCTGAGATATCCGAACCCCAGTCACCTTTGCACTCGGACGCCCGGGAGGGATTCGTTCCTCCCGAAGCGCTGGTGAGGTTTCCGCGCTCCGCGCTCAGCCGGGTCTTCCGCTGCCGAAAAACGGCGTAGCGTGAATAAGCCCTCGCCCGCGTCCGGTATATGCGCGTATACGCAGTCCCGTCTTCACCGCAAGGAGCGTCAAATGAACATATCCGACCCTGGCCACAATCCCGCCCGCCGTCGAGCATTGAGCTGTCTCGCCGCCTGGACCGGCGCCGCCATCGTGTGGACGGTTGCCGGCGGCGTGCCACGCGCGCTCGGCGCGACCAACGCGGGTACCCCCAAGGCGGCCGCCAAGCATGCGCTGACCTTCGTGCAGATCAGCGACACGCACATCGGCTTTCGCAAGGAAGCCAATCCCGACGTCGTCGGCAGCCTGCGCCGCGCCATTGCCGACATCAATGCGCTCCCGCAAGCGCCGGCCTTCGTCGTGCACACCGGCGACGTGAGCCATTTGTCGAGACCCGAGGAATTCGCTCAAGCGCGCGACCTGCTGCGGGAAATTCACGTCGATCGGGTGCACACGATACCGGGCGAACACGACACGATCGATGAAGGCGTCAACGGCTATCTCAACTTCTTCGATCACGATGGTAACGGCAACTCGTGGTACAGCTTCGATCAGGGCGGCGTGCATTTCATCGCCTTGAACAACGTCCTCAACTTCAAGATGGGCAAGTTGGCAGCGCTCGGAGACGAGCAGATTGCCTGGATGAAGAGCGACCTCGCGCGCGTCTCTCACTCGACGCCGATCGTGGTGCTCGCACATATTCCCCTGTGGACAATTTGGGAACCCTGGGGCTGGGGCACGGCCGATTCCGCACAGGCGCTGGCGCTTCTGCGTCCGTTCGGATCGGTCACGGTGTTGAACGGACATATCCATCAGGTGCTGCAGAAGGTGGAAGGCAATGTCGCCCTACACACCGCGATGTCGCTCGCCTACCCGCTGCCCACACCCGGGCAGGAAGGCGTCGGCGAGCCCGGACCGGTCAAAGTGCCGGCCGGTGAACTCGGGAAGCTGCTCGGTACGCGCCAGATCACCGTTGCGCGCGGACGGCGCGAGCTCGCGCTGATCGACCGGCCGCTTGCTGGCTGACTTTCATACGTACAAGGAGGGCAATATGAGCCACCCATCATTTCGCGCCGCGATCCGCTCGCTTCACGCCTGCGCCGCTCTTGCGCTGTTCATCGTCGCATCCTTCGTGGCGCCTGCGACTTTCGCAGCGGGGGCATCGTCGGCGTCGAGCGTCGATGTCGATATCACAAAGTTCGCGTTCGCCCCGCAGGAAATCACGATTGCGCCCGGCACCAGGATCACCTGGACCAACCGCGACGAGGCGCCGCATACCGTAACCAGCAACGACAGGAGCTTCACTTCGAAAGGTTTGGATACCGGCGACAAGTTCGAGCATACTTTTGCCGCCGAAGGCGACTTCACTTATATCTGCACGTTGCATCCCTTCATGGCTGGGGTCGTGCACGTGCGCGAGCAATGACCGATGGCGGTCTTGGCTGCACCATCGGGCGCAAGACCGCTACTCAAACCCCCTTCCGGATTGCCATGTCGCATCATATTCGAGTCGCGAGACCCGTCGGCGATCTCGCGCGCACCACAGAGATGTACCGTCGAGGCCTCGGTCTTCGCGTCCTTGGGGGCTTCGAGAACCACGACGGGTTCGATGGCGTCATGCTCGGTGCCGCTGGCTCTGGCTATCACTTCGAGTTCACTCACTGCCGCGCCCGACCAATTGCGCCAGCGCCGACGCCTGAAGACCTGTTGGTGCTCTACATACCATCGGCGGTGGAATGGCAAGACGCTGGCGCGAGCATGTTGGCTGCCGGGTTCAAGCGGGTCGAATCGTTCAATCCTTACTGGGAAGCTCGCGGCCGCACATACGAAGATCCGGATGGCTATCGCATCGTCCTGCAGCAGGCGGAGTGGGGAGATGTCGAGCAGCCTTGAGACGTTGCACTCCTCTAGTCTCTTATCACTGAAGAGTTGACGATTTTGGCAAAGAATTTGTCATCGTGCGGCTGCCAGAGCGGGGAGGATTT
>JBDHRV010000181.1:0-5659 GCA_039807745.1 Burkholderiales bacterium | reverse complement strand
CGCCGGCGGATCAGGCAGCACGCGCGGCGGATCGGTCATGTTCCGGTCGCCGCCCGAGGCCTAGAGTGAGAGGAACGCGTCGTGGCCGTTGCATGGCGCAGATTCTAGAGCCTGTTCACGCTCGAAAGCGCACCTAAACGGAGGTTCGAAAATCATGAAGAGACTGGCCATGGTTGTGCGGGACGATGCCTACGACCGACTGCTGACACCGCTCACCTTCGCGTGGGTCATGGCAGGCGAGGGCACCGAGGTCGACATCCTGTTCGTGCTGTGGGCGGTGCGCGTGCTGACGCCGGAAGGTTTGCGCTCGCTCAAGGTCGACGCGAACCATGCCGGGGAGGAGGCCTGGCTGCGCGAGCGTCTGGCGCGCGATGGCGATCCGGTCGAAATTCACGACTACCTGCAGATGCTCAAGGCATCCGGCAAGGTGCGCTTCTACGGATGTCGGCTCGCGGCGGCGAACTTCGACGTTACCCCCGAAAACCTCGTCGCCGAGGCGGACGGCATCGTCGATGCGAGCTGGTTTCTGAAGGAGCGCGCGGTCAAGGCCGATCACTGCCAGTATTTCTGAGCGACCGCTCCTCGAAGGCGTATCGCCTGACCGCACTTGGCCAGTCCAGTGCCGGTGGTCGCGCCCAGGATCGCTATTGACGGGCTATCGCGTAACGACGGCGCCGGCTGTTGAGTTCTCGAATGTGAGGTAATAGACTAGTGCCCTGACTAGTCTAGTTGGGACGGAAATGAAGGCTTGGCCAGTTCAGGAAGCAAAGGCTCGTTTCAGCGAGTTCCTCGATGCGTGTATCACTGACGGACCCCAGATGGTGACCAAACGGGGTGCAGAAGCGGCCGTGCTGGTGCCTGTGGAGGAGTGGCGACGGCTCCATGCGGCCGCACGCCCCTCGCTGAAGGATCTGCTGCTGTCGGATGTGGGAAGGACTGAGTGCTTGACTCCGCCCAGGCGGGTCGCCCGCAGACGGAAAGTCGCCGTTGCGGGATAGCACGATTTTGTATCTGCTCGACACCAACGTCATCTCTGAATTGCGTAAGCCACGACCCCACGGCGCGGTCGTAGCCTGGCTGCAATCCACGGCGGACGCCGACCTGCATTTGTCGGCCGTGACCCTTGGTGAAATTCAGGCCGGTATCGAGCTGACTCGGGAGCAGGACGCAGCCAAAGCCTCCGAAATCGAGGGATGGGCTGATCTCCTGGCAGCTTCGTACAGCGTGTTGCCAATGGACGGCGAGACGTTTCGCATATGGGCTCGGTTGATGCACCGGAAATCCGATACGTTGTACGAGGATGGCATGATCGCAGCTACAGCGATTCTCCATGAGTTGACAATCGTGACTCGAAATGTCGCCGACTTCGCGCAGTTCGACGTGAGGCTGTTGAACCCGTTCGGACAACGGAGTGATCAGTAAGGAAAGATCCCGCCGCAGCAATCTTCTTAGTGCTCCGTCCTTCTGCCCCGCTCGAACGACACCCCATGCTCGCCACTCTCGAGCAACATCCGGAACCGATTGCCGACACCGCGCTTGCGAAGTCTTCGCACGTGCTCGTTCTCCTGCCAGCCGTCGCGTCGCTGCGCGAAGTCAAGGCATTCCCGGGCGGTGACGTGCTCGCCGGCGTGCTCGAGCGGCGGCGCCTGAAGCCCGGCGATCTCGCGGACAAACCGGTCGCCGGGACGCTGCGCAAGGGTGCGCTCGCCTGTTGGCTGAGCCTTGACACCGGCAAGACGGTCTTCGAACAGCAGCAGCTGGTGCGCCAGGCGATGCAGCCGCTGCTCGACGAGAAACCGGCGGCGCTCTCGATCGCCGTGCTCGGCAGCGAGGCGTCGCGGCACGCCGCTGCGCTGCGTGCGGTCCAGTGCGCATGGCTGAACGGTCCTGCGCTCCCCTCGCGCAAGAAGAAGGCAGCCGCCACGGAGCTCGCGAGAATCGTCCTGCACGGGGCGACGCTGGACGGAGAACTGCCGCGTCTCGCGGCGGCCGCCGAAGGCAGCCTGCTGTGCCGCGAACTGACTCTGCTGCCGCCCAACGAGCTGACGCCGGAGCTCTATCGGCAGCGCATTCGCAAGCTCGCGCGCGAGCACGGCTGGGAGGTCGAGGAATTCGATCTGAAGCGTCTGCGTCGGATGGGAGCGGGCGCTTTCGTGGCGGTGGCGCAGGGCAGCGCGGAAGAAGACGCCGCGATCGTTCGTCTGCGGCGCCGGGCGCGCGGCAAGCGGACGCGTGCCGCGCTGGTGGGCAAGGGCATCTGCTTCGACACCGGTGGACACAACCTCAAGTCTGCCCAGTACATGCACGGCATGCACAAGGACATGAATGGCTCGGCCGTGGCGCTGGGTCTTCTGCTCGCGCTCACGAAGGCGGGTATGGCGGAAGGCACCGAGGCGTGGCTCGCGCTCGCTCAGAACCACATCGGGCCGCGCGCCTACAAGCAGAACGACGTCGTCACCGCGCTCGACGGCACCACCATCGAGGTCGTGCACACGGACGCGGAGGGGCGCATGGTGCTGGCGGACACGCTGGCGCTTGCCGCTCGCACCAAGCCGGACGTGATTCTGGACTTCGCCACGCTCACGGGCAGCATGAAGACCGCGCTCGGCAACCGCTATTGCGGCATCTTCAGCAACCGGGAGGCGCTGATCGAGGCAGCGGTGGCGGCGGGCCGCGCCACCGGCGAGCGCGTGCACGCGTTCCCGATGGACGCCGACTACGACCACCCGTCGCTGGACAGCGCGATCGCGGACGTGAAGCAGTGCTCGATGGAAGGACAGGCGGACCACATTCTCGCCGCGCGCTTCCTGCAGCGATTCACGAAGGGGGCGCCGTGGCTGCACATGGACTTGTCCGCGAGCACCTGCGCGGGCGGCCTGGGCGCGTGCGCGTCGGACGTCACCGGCTTCGGTGTCGCGTGGGGCGTCGACATGCTGGAGCGGCTGGCGAGCGCCGGAAGATCGGACGCCGCTGCCTAGCCAATTCGGCCTTCATCCGCGCCCGCGGTTCTTGTCCCACACGAAGCGCACGAAGCGCTGCCAGCGGTTTTCCTTCTGCGCGAGCGCGTTACGCGTCCGTGCGGCGTCGCGGTCCCAGGCGGCGCTTTTCTTCGTCTGCTCGTGGATCTGGCGCAGTGTGAGTCCGCCAGGGCCTTTGAGCTGGTCGGGATCGGGGCGGTCGGTCATGGCGTCGGACGGTACTGATACTGGGTTGCGTTTGACCTCACCCGAGTTCGAATGTCGTCACCCCAAAGAGTTTCTCGATTTCGATCGCCGGGTCCGAGCCCGTGTACATCCGCGCAGTCTCGAACACGGGCGTGAGGCCGAGTGCATTCAGGAATGACCGCGCACCCGGGTTGGCTTCCGGCACGTCGACAAAGATTGTCTCGCCGGGCGGGGCGTGCGCTGCAGCCGCGTCGTAAAGGCGTCGAGCCACCATCGCATTGTCAGCGGCCAGCGGCCCGATCTTCCAGCCTTCCCGGCAGCGCCGGATCACCGTGTAGCCGCTCGGTCGATCGCGTTCGCGCGCCACGTAGGCACCTGCCATCGGTTGCGTGAGCCACTGCAGCAGGAAGGCGTCGCGCCGTTCGGAGAAGATCCTGTAGTCATAGTCGGCGATTGCTTCATACGCCACTTCGCGTGCGGGCCGGATCGAGGCGTGCACGACGGCGGATGCTGCCTGGCCACGATAGCGGACGTTGCGATACGCGAGGCGGAATCCGGACCGGGCGTAGTTGGCCTGCTGCGCGACCACGCCGTCGAGTCCGACATTGTGTCCACGCAACCGCGCCATCGCCGCCTGCCACAGCCGCCATCCGTAACCCTGACCGCGAAATTCGGGGCGGACGATGTAAAGGCCCACGAAGCCGTAGCGCCCGGCGTAGGAAACCGCCGAGATGCAACCGACCGGCTCACCGGCCAGTTCGCCGATCAGAAACCCCTCGGCGTCCGCCGCGAAGAAGGAGTCCGCGTCGTGAAGTCCCGGGTTCCAGCCCTCGTGCGCAGCGAGGTCGATGGCGAACGCAAGCTCCTCGCGGCGCATCGTCCTGACCCGGAAATCATCGTACGGGCTCATTGGGTAGGCGATCACAAACAGGCGCCCTTCTCTTCTCTGATCCGCCCCGAGGCAGCTCAAGCATGATCGACTGGGGCAATCTCCCGCTCTATGCGTTTGGCTGCCACCCTGAGGTCATGCGCAGCCTGCAGATTCTGCCACGATCGCGCATCGCCGCGCTGGATGCTTGTCAACACGACCGAGGTTGACCCGGTTCGTCCGCACGCGGCCCGCGGCGCCGCTCCCAGGGTGTCTCTTGCAGTCCCCACGACCCTTTCACGACCTTTTCCGACGCGGCGACATTGCCTCGCCCACTGGATTCCCTTACGCTTCCCGCCCTCCCACCCAGGCGATCCCCGATGCGGCAATACCTTGACCTGATCCGACACGTGCTCGACCACGGCGTGCGCAAGGCGGATCGTACGGGCACCGGGACGCTCAGCGTGTTCGGCCATCAGATGCGCTTCGACCTCGCCGCGGGCTTTCCGCTCGCGACGACGAAGAAGCTGCACGTGAGATCCATCATCCACGAGCTGCTCTGGTTCCTGCGCGGGGAGACCAACGTCAAGTACCTGCACGACCACGGCGTCACGATCTGGGACGAGTGGGCCGACGAGCACGGCGACCTCGGCCCCGTTTACGGCGCGCAGTGGCGCTCCTGGCCAGCACCGGACGGCCGCCGGATCGACCAGATAGGGAACGTGCTCGCGGAGATCAAGCGCAATCCCGATTCGCGCCGCCTGCTCGTGTCGGCGTGGAACGTGGGCGAGCTCGACCAGATGCGACTGCTGCCCTGCCACGCGCTCTTCCAGTTTTACGTCGCCGAGGACAGGCTCTCGTGTCAGCTCTACCAGCGCAGCGCCGACATCTTTCTCGGCGTGCCCTTCAACATCGCGTCCTACGCGCTGCTCACGCTGATGGTGGCGCAGGTGTGCGGGCTCGCGCCGGGCGAATTCGTGCATACGCTCGGCGATGCGCACCTGTATGCGAATCATCTCGACCAGGCGCGGCTGCAGCTCTCGCGCACGCCGCGCGCGCTGCCGACGATGCGGCTCAACCCGGCGGTGACCGACCTCTTCTCGTTCACCTTCGAGGACTTCACGCTCGAAGACTACGATCCGCATCCGCATATCTTTGCGCCGGTGGCGGTATGACGCGCTGCGTGTCGCTCATCGTCGCCATGTCGAAGAACGGCGTGATCGGCGACCGGGGCCGCATACCGTGGCATCTGCCGGCGGAGTTGCAGCGCTTCAAGCGCGTCACGATGGGTCACCACATCGTGATGGGACGCAAGACCTGGGAATCGATCGGGCGGCTGCTACCCGGCCGCCGGAGCGTGATCGTCACCCGCAACCCGGACTACGCGGTGCCCGGTGCGATCGTGGCGGACTCCCTGCGCGCGGCGATCGCCATCTGCCTGTACGACGAAGAGATCTTCGTGATCGGGGGGGCTGAGCTTTTTCGCGAAGCGCTGCCGGTCGCCGGGCGCCTCTACCTCACGGTGGTCGACGCGGAGCTACCGGGCGACACGGTGATGCCGGAGATCGATTTCGCCGAGTGGCAGGCCACAGAAACCGAAGCGATCCCCGCGGACGATCGCAACCCC
>JBDHRV010000021.1:0-32037 GCA_039807745.1 Burkholderiales bacterium | reverse complement strand
ATGACTGCCAGCGAGAGCTCGTCGATCAGCGCTTCTTCCCCCGCATTGAAATTGGTCATCTGCCGCAGCACGCGGATTTCGTGGTACTCGTGGCCTGTCACGTTGACGAGCACGCTGGTGCCGACGCTTTGGCGATGGTGCGCGGGTGCACCCGAAGCCGGCTTGATACTGGTGCAGAGCTCGAAGGTCCCGAGTCCCGTCGGCGCCACGATCTGCTGGTCCGGCTCGCCCTGGTCGACGACGATGGCGATGGTGAGCGCCGTGTTGTCGTCGTTCGCCTTAACCGAGCACTCGGCGTGAAACTGGATCAGATACTTGCTCCCGCTGAAGGGCATGAGGACGGTCGATCCTGCGTTGTTGAGCGGCAGCGCCGCACTGGCCGCGTTGTTGACGACGGTCGAGGTCGTGCGCGTGGTGGCGAACATCACCGGATCTGCCCAGACCGACTGCACGAAGAAACCGAGGATGAGAAACGCGATCGCAGATGCGAACACTCTTGACGACAGCAGGCTGTGATCCATAGTCCGACTCCTGGCGATGGTGGAATGACGCCTGCCTCGCACCGGATGCGGCGGCGTGGCGTGCGGCGTATTGAGCGCCACCGCAGCCCGCGGAACAATCCGCCGGAACGACTAGGTCGAAGGATCGACCCGCCGCCAGACCGTCGCCAGCCAGGGCTGCTGTGCGTGGGGCAGCCCGGGCGGGCGGTAGTAGTGTTCGAGCTCGATCAGCCCGGCTGCCGACACGTATCGCCGCCAGGTCTCGAGGTCGTGATAACTGCCGTAGCGCCCGCCCGACCAGCCTTCCTCGTTCTGCCCGCGCGGGTTCGAGCTGAAGAGCACGCCGCCCGGCTTCAGCGTCGCGCTCAGCTCCCGCAGCACGCGCGGCAGTTCCTGGCGCGGGACGTGGAACAGCGCGGCGTTGGCAAATATCCCGTCGAAATGGTCGGGCGGCAGGTCGAGCGCGAGGAAGTCCTGCTCCCACACTTCGCATCGACTGTACGCGCGCGCCATTTGCGCCAGGCGCGGCGAGGCTTCCAGGCCGACCGCCGTGTGTCCGAGTCCGGTGAACGCAGCGAGGTCGCGCCCCGGTCCGCAGCCCAGATCCAGGATCGTGCACGGCGGTGCGGCCGCGATGTGCCGCAGGAGCGCCGCGATGTTCTGGCTTACGTCGTGGTCGCGGGTGCCTTCCCAGAACCGGTCGGCGTGCCGGTCGTAGTGACCGACCGTGAGCGCACTGACGCGCGCGAGGTCCGCGGCCGAGAGCTTCATGTTGTCCGCCCTCGGCTGCGCGTTGCGATCGCCTTCATCGTGTGCGCACCGTCGCGTAGACTGTAGGTCGTATGGACACGGACCCACGACCAGGATTGACCGGACCGCCCATGCGCGCGCCGGGCCTGCTGGGGCGGCTCGTCGCGTTCGCCGTCGGTGCCGCGCTGCTGATCGCCGCCTTCATGGTCTCGGTGGTGGTCTTCGCCATCGCGCTCGCCGGGGCGCTCGTGATCGGCGGCTACTTGTGGTGGAAGACGCGCGAGTTGCGCCGCCAGATGCGCGAACGGCCACCGGGCGGGCATGTGATCGAAGGCGAGGTGATCCGCGACGACGAGTCGCCGCGGCGCTGATCGCGCGCGATCGAGGCCGAGCCGAGGCTCACGTGGCAACCGTCGAAGCGGTTTGCGCCGGTATCGGCGCAGGTTCCGCGGCCTCGCCCCAGAAGGCATCCTCGATCGCTTCTTCGTCCGGAAACCAGCGCAGCTCGTACACCCGATCGGCGTGCATCGCGATCATGAGCGCGCCCTGGGACGCGAGCTCGGCGTCACCGCGGCGAGCGATCCAGGACGCCGGCACGAGCGCGACGCCGCGATTGAGCACGATGGTGCCGAACGCACCGAAGCGCGCGCTGTCCGCACCGGACTGAATCTCCGCCAGAAAGCGGCGCAGCGGCTTGCCGCCGCGGTGGATGCCGGACAGTCGGTTGCGGCCCGGCTGATACCAGCGCAGGTCGGGAATGCCAAGCGGCGGCAGGTCGCGCCAGGCGCCCGCTGCGAGCACCGCGCACACCTTCGCGACGAGGACCCGCAGCGCTTCCGCGGACATCTTCGGGTCGTCGCTCAACTGGCCCGCTTCCACCGGCGGCACACCGAAGAATTCGAGGACGTGGCGGGCGACGAGCTCACGGTCGTTGTCGATGCAGATCATGTGGTAGCTGTCCTCCAGCACCACCATGCGCGCGCGATCGCCGCCGATGCCGCGCACCAGGAAGTTCGCCGAGCGCAGGCTCGTCAGCTCGTCTTCGCGCGCATGCACCACCAGGGTCTGGCAGGGCACGCGTTGGAGATCGGTGGTGACGAGCTTGCGCAGGCGGTCCACCTCGCGCACGCAGTGCAGCGGCACCCAGCGGTAGTGAAAGCCGTCGTTGCGCTCGAACTTCGCCTTCACGATGCCCCGCAACTGCTCGTTCTTGATGCCGTAGGGATCCTCCTCCTCGACCCGCATGCGTCGCGGTACGGTTGGCAGCCAATAGAGGAGATGGCGCAGATCGCGATACCACGGGGTCGCCCAGCCGTCGAGGAAGATCGGCGGCGCGAGTACGACCAGCCGACCCTTGCCGTGCTGCTCCTGCTTCGCCACCTCGACGGCGAGCAGCGACCCCATGCACATGCCCATGACGTGCAGGGTCTCGAACTGGCCCGCGAGCTCGCGATAGCGGGCACGGCAGGCGTCGAGCCAGTCGTCGACCGTCACGCGTAGCAGATCCTCGGGGCGAGTGCCGTGTCCCGGCAGCGTGAGCGAGTGGGTGATGAAGCCCGACATCTTGAGCCGCTTGTGCATCGACCCCAGGTCGTACTCGGTGCCCCCGAGGCCGTGGATGAGGAACACGCCGGCGCGTCCCGCGGGCGCCGCATCGATGACGTCACGCTCGGTCATGGGGCGGCGGCGGGGGCGCGATCGCTGTCGCGGCGCGGTTGCAGGAAGCCCACGATGCGGTGCACGGTGTCGTCGAAGTCGAGGATGGCGGTCGCCTCGCCGGTAAAGGCTTTCTCCGGCCCGGCCGTTGCCACGATCCGGTGCCCGGCGGGCAGGTGCGCGTCGAGGCCGCGGCCGAGCGCGGCGAAGGTGCCGCGCAGCGTGTCGCGATCGTCCGGATGCACGCGATCGAGGTAGGCGGCGAGCGTGTCGATCTGCCCCGACGCCAAGCCGAGCAGTCGTTGCGTGTCGCCCGCCCAGTCGATCCGGCCGGAGACGGGATCGAGTTCGAACAGGAGCTGGTCGTTCGCGGCCATGACGGCTTCGTAGCGCACGCGCCACGCCGCGGCCTCCTGCAGCGCCCGCTGGCGGCTGCCGTGGAGCGCCGTGACCATGAGCGTGAGCAGTGCCGCAGCGGCAACGTAGCCCTGGACTTCCAGAGTGCCCTCGCCCAGGAACAATCCCTCCATGCCGCCGAAAGGACCTTCGCCGCGCTCGGTGTGCAGCACTGCGATCGCGGCGAGCACGAAGGTGGCGAGCGTTGCGCCGCGCGCACCCCAGACGAGCGCTCCGAGCACCAGGAAGATCATGGGGAGATACGTGAGGCCGAAGCCTACGCTGCCGGAGAAGCGTGCCGTCGGATCGCCGCGGAAGACGAAGAGCGCTGCCGTCACCATGAGCAGCACGAACGTGCCGCCGAGGGCGAAGTCGGCCATCGTCGGCCCGCCGGAGCGCTTCGCCCGCAGACCGGCCCAGGCGAAGAGGAGCGGCGTCACCACCAGCGTGCCGACGGTGCCCGACACGATCCACAGGCGCCACTGACCGGCCGGGCTCGGCAGGCCCAGCACGGCGTAGGCGAGCAGCGCGATGGCCCAGCTCAGCACCGCGCTGCCCAGGGCGCCGATGCCGGCGAAGATCCAGACTTTGCCGACGTCATCGAGACGCGGCGCCGGCCCGAGCAGGCGCCGCAGCAGCCAGGCGATCGGCGCGGCGACGACCAGCTCCTCGACCGCATAAACGAGGGACGCGAGCCAGGATGCACCGCTTGCCAGATTGCCGATCAAGGCGGCGAGCCCGAGGGCGGCGAGGTAGGCGGACCAATGCGCGGGTGGCGCCAGCACCAGCACGCCGATCGCCACGCCGCTCGCGAGCCAGATGTTCGCTTCCTGGTCGAAGCCGCCGCCGAAGTAGTAGGACAGGAGCAACGCCGCCAGATAGGCGAGCCCGGCGAGCCCTGCCCGCAGGATGAGCGGATAACCCGACGTGGCTTCCTCATCGGCCGGCATGCCCGTTCCCCTCGAGTCGGTGAAATGTGCGCAGCGCCGCGAGCGCGACGAGTGAAACGAGCGCGGCCGGCGGCACGATGACGACCCGCGGATGCATGTGAGTGAACCATGCCCCGAGCCCGGCGCCGACCACGTAGGCGGCCCACACGCCGAACAGGATGGCGGGTCCCTTGGTCGGATCCTTCGGTGCCGGATCGGTCCACTTCCGGTGGCGGACATGCGCCACCGCGCGCGCGACCAGCGAGGTCAGGGTGCCGGTGAGTACCACCGTCGACACGCCGGGCACCGCGAGCTTGCGTGCGGCCGCGCTCTGCAGTCCCATCGCGATCGCAGTGCCCACGATGAAGACGGAGAGCGTCGCCACGGTGCCGTGCGGCAGCAGCGCCCAGCTGATGGCGACCGCCATCAGTACGGCGCCTTCGATCGCGAGCGCGACAGTGACGAGAGCGGGCCACAGCCCTTGGGTCTGGCGCGCGTCGGTCAACGTGGTGCCCAGGGCCGCGCCGACGATGAAGCCGGCCAGCGCGAGCACGGAGCGCAGCGTTGCGTCCGTATGGCCTTCCACTGCAGCGATGCCGAGCAGCACGCTGTTGCCGGTCATGTTGGCGACGAAGATTTGCTCGAAAGCGAGATATCCGACTGCATCGACATAACCTGCGGAGCCCGCCAGCGCAAGTAGCAAAGTGCTCAGGAGCGAGAGATGGCGGGGCGGCGGGCGGGCGACGGTCACAGACGGCGATAGTACAGGCAGCGAGCGAATCCTGACCAGCTGCGGGTCGAATTCGACCCGCAGCGCGTACGACAACAGTCTTGCCGACGCGAGAGCGTGTCGTGACCCGGCGGGGGATTTTCTGTATTCTCCACGGGTTCTGAATTCCCTTGCAGTAGGCCCGGACTTGCCCCGGCTTTTACTCTTATTGGCGATCGTCGCGCTCGTGTTCTGGCTGATCAGGCGCTATCGGCGCAGCCTGGACGGTGCGCGGCCGGCGCCGCGGGCCGAGATCGAGGACATGGTGCGCTGTGCCCAGTGCGGCATGCATCTTCCGCGCAGCGAAAGCGTGGAGAGCGCGGGTCGCTTCTATTGTTCGGCCGAGCACCGCCGCTTGCACCAGATCTAGCGCTCGGCGCCCATGACTTCCATTCCCGCCGAGGTCGGCCTGGGCTCGCATAGCGCGGAACAGCCAGAGCATTACTGGCGTTCGCTGCTGTACTTCAACATCTACCGCTGCGCGCTCGCGCTGATTCTCGCGGTGACGCCGCTGCTGCTCGCACCCGAGCTGCCGTTCGGCTCCACCCACCCCGTCCTCTACACGTACGTCTCCGGCTTGTACGTGCTCTTCTCCGCCATCTGCTTCGTCGCGGTGAGCACGCGTGTCCCGGGTTTCAGCATGCAGCTCCTGTTGCAGGTGACGTGCGACATCGTCTTCATCATCCTGCTCATGCTCGCGAGCGGCGGCATCTCGAGCGGACTCGGGCTGTTGTTGCTGGCCTCGCTTGCGGCCGGCGGCCTGATCGGGCGCGGGCGGCTCACCCTGTTCCACGCCGCGCTCGCCAGCATTGCCGTCCTCGGGGCACAGGCGTTCGCCGTCGCGAGCCATGATGCGCCGCTCGCTCAGCTGGTTCAGGCCGGGCTCTTGAGCATCGGCTACTTCGCCACGGCGTGGCTCGCGCACACCCTGGCGCGGTGGACGCTCGAGAGCGAGGAACTCGCTGCCCAGCGCGGATTCGACCTCGCAAACCTGGCGCAGGTGAATCAGCTCGTGATCCAGGACATGCAGGACGGCGTGCTGGTGGTGGATGCACAGGGCATCATCCGTCAATACAACGGCCAGGCCGAGGAGCTGCTCGGCCCGATGCCGAAGGGCCGGCGTGACGTGCTGTTGTCCGACTATGCTCCCGCGCTGGGGCATCAGCTCGCGCGCTGGCGGGCGGACCCGGGTCATACCGTGGAGCCGATTGCGAGCGTCGACCCTCAGAATGAGGCGAGCGTGCGCTTCGTGCGCGTGGGACGGACCGATTATCTGGGGGCGGTGATCTTCCTCGAGGATCTGGGCCGGGTACAAAACCAGGCGCAGCAGCTCAAGCTCGCGTCACTCGGGCGCCTGACCGCCAATATCGCGCACGAGATCCGCAACCCGCTGTCGGCGATCAACCACGCCACTGAGCTGCTGCAGGAGGAGCCGCAGCTCACGCCGACGCAGACGCGGCTGCTGCAGATCATCCACGACAACGCCCAGCGCCTCGACCGCATGGTGCAGGACGTGCTCAAGCTCAACCGTCGTGACCGCGCACTCAAGGAAAATTTCGATGTCGGCGCCTATCTCGACACCTTCGTCGAGCAGTTCAGCGCGATCGAAAAGATCAGTCCGACCATCTTCGCCATCGACCTTCCCGACCGGTACGCGGTCGCCTTCGACCGGTCGCACCTCAATCAGGTGATGTGGAACCTCTCGCGCAACGCACTGCGCCACTGCCAGCGCAAGGAAGGAAGCATCCGCGTGCTGGTCGGGCAGGGGCACAATGCGAATATTGTAAGATTGGACGTGATCGACGATGGTCCGGGGGTGCCGAAGAACCTGATCAGCCAGCTCTTCGAACCGTTCTTCACGACCGCCGTGAGCGGGACCGGGCTCGGACTCTACATCGCGCGTGAGGTGTGCCAGGCCAACGGCGCGAGTCTGTACTATTCAGATGCGCCGGCGGGCGGCGCGCAATTCACTATTCTCTGCAAGAGGGCGAACACTTGAGACGCAAGGGCCGCATGGATGGTGCCGTGTCGCGCACGGTACTGATCGTCGACGACGAGGCCGACATCCTCGAGCTGCTCGAGCTTACGCTCTTGCGCATGGGGCTCGAGGTCGAGCGCGCTTCCTCCGTCAAGGAGGCAATCGAACGCCTTCAAGCGCAAACCTATGATCTGTGCCTGACCGACATGCGATTGCCGGACGGCACCGGGATCGACGTCGTGAAGCACATCAGCCAGCACTGCGCCGATCTGCCGGTGGCCGTGATCACCGCCCACGGCAATACCGAGAACGCGGTCGCCGCGCTGAAGGCGGGCGCGTTCGACTACGTCGCGAAGCCGGTGTCCCTCGAGCAGTTGCGCACACTGGTGAAGTCGGCCTTGAGTCTGCCGCAGGGACCCGCCGCGAAATCCGCGGAAGGCGGCAGCTCGTTGCTCGGGGACTCGCATGCCATCCAGCAGGTGCGTACGCTGGTGGAAAAGCTCGGCCGCAGCGAAGCCCCGGTCTACATCTCGGGCGAGTCGGGCAGCGGCAAGGAACTGGCGGCGCGGCTCATTCACGAGAAGAGCGCGCGGCGCGAGAAGCGCTTCATTCCGGTGAACTGCGGCGCGATTCCCGAGACGCTGATGGAGAGCGAATTCTTCGGCTATCGGCGCGGTGCCTTCACCGGCGCGGACCAGGATCGTGACGGGTTCTTTCAGGCAGCTTCCGGCGGCACCCTGTTTCTGGACGAGGTCGCCGATCTGCCGCTGCTGATGCAGGTGAAGCTGCTGCGCGCCATTCAAGAGAAGAAGGTGCGCAAAGTGGGCTCGACGCAGGAGGACCCGGCCGACGTGCGCATCATCAGCGCGACCCACAAGTCGCTCTCCGATCTCGTGGAAGGCGGCAAGTTTCGGCATGATCTTTACTACCGGCTCGCCGTGATCGAGCTCAAGATGCCGCCGCTGCGGGAAATGCTGGAAGATATCCCGCTATTGACCGGCGCGGTGCTGCAGAAGCTCGCCCGTGCGCAGGGCCGCACCGACGTGCAGATCGACAAGGATGCGGTGGCGGCCCTCGTGCGCTACGACTTCCCCGGCAACGTGCGCGAGCTGGAGAACATTCTGGAGCGCGCGCTCGCCCTGTGCTCGGAGAACGTGATCCGACTCGACGACCTGCAGTTGACGCCGCCCAGCGAAGTGCTCAAGGCGGACGAGACGGCCAGCCCGGCTCCGGCCGCCACGGCAGGGGCGACGCCGGCCGGCAAGGCGCCGCTGCAGGAGTATCTCGACGAGGTGGAGAAGGCGGCGATCCTCGAAGCGCTGGAGAAGACGCGGTACAACCGCACCGCAGCGGCGAAGCTCCTCGGCATCACCTTCCGGGCGCTGCGCTACCGCATGGAGCGTCTTGGCATCAACTGACGGCGCGCGCGAAGCGTGCGTGCGGCTTCGTCACGCAGCTCGCTTCCGATGAGCCGTCGCGCCGCAAGGGCGTGGTCGTTCGATGCGCAGGGCAGACTGCCGGCGGCACGGTTTCTCGCTTCCCCCAATCACGACGAGCGACCGGCCGGTGAGCCGGTGACCCTGCTCGTCGTCCACGCCATCAGCCTGCCGCCGGGGCGCTTTGCCGGCAATGCCGTCGCCGATCTCTTCACGAACCGCCTCGACCTGTCGGCACATCCCTACTTCGCGGGGCTGGCCGGGCTGCGGGTGTCGGCCCATTTCTTCGTTCGGCGCCGCGGCGAGCTGATCCAGTTCGTGCCCGCTTCGAAGCGGGCGTGGCACGCGGGCATCTCGAGCTGGAAAGGCCGCGCGCGGTGCAACGACTTCTCGGTCGGCGTCGAGCTCGAAGGCACCGACGAAACACCTTTCACCGCCGCGCAGTACCGGGTTTTGGCCCGCTTGACGCGCGCGCTGCAAGGGGTCTATCCGATCGGCGATGTCGTCGGCCACGCGGACATCGCGCCTGGCCGCAAGTCGGATCCCGGCCCCTGCTTCGACTGGACGCGCTACCGCGCGCTGGTGACGCAGGGCGCTTGAATCGCGGGGCCGACGGCGCGCGACGCGTCGCAGCGGTCGACTGCGGCCTGCATCGGGCCACCGTGCGGCGGCGATTCTCATCGGCATTCCGGCGGCTGACGGCGATCGCACTTCCCATGCGCCCGGCCACGTCGCGCCCCATTCGTCGGCCTCGCCGGACCGCACATCGAAGTTGCGGCGGATGTCAGAAAAAATGCTTGCGTGCGTGAATTCTCGTTACTAGAATTAGTGGCACTTGGACCCGCATATCACAATATGTTGTACGCTCTTGCAACGGTTGCCGTTGCGGGCGGACCTAATGCACAAGATATTGTGATCCAGAAGCGAAGCAATACGGCCCGCGCCTCGGTCGCGGTTCCCGCAACAAGAACGATGTAGGAGGCAGGCGCAGATGCAGATCGTCTTGGAAGGCCAGGCCACGGTGGCGCATGCCGTGTTCCCGATCGAAGATGACGGCGCCGCCGACGCGCGCCTCGCCGAATACAAGGTCATCCGCCGCAATGGCGCCGTGGTTCGTTTCGAGCCGGCCAAGATAGCCATCGCCATGACCAAGGCCTTCCTCGCGGTGAACGGCGGCCAGGGCGCCGCGTCGGCCCGGATCCGTGAGCTCGTCTCCGACCTCACGGCGAGCGTAGTGAGCGCGCTGATGCGGCGGCAGCCGCATGGCGGCACCTTTCACATAGAGGACATCCAGGATCAGGTGGAGCTTGCCCTCATGCGTTCGGGCGAGCACGAGGTAGCGCGCCGTTACGTCCTCTACCGCGAAGAGCGGTCGCGCGAACGCGCACGCATCAAGGAAGCAGCGGCGGCAGTCTCGACCCAGGTCATCAACGTGATCGAGGATGGAGTCGCGCGACCGCTCGACCTTGCCGCCATCCGATCGCTGATGGACGAGGCTTGCCAGGGACTGGGAGAGGCGGTCGATGCGGCGCTGATCATGCAGAGCGTGGTCAAGGACCTGTACGACGGCGTGCCCATGGACGAGGTGAGGAAGTGCGCGATCCTGGCGGCGCGATCGCTGATCGAGAAGGACCCGGCCTACAGCTTCGTGACCGCGCGCCTGCTCCTCCATACCGTTCGCCACGAGGTGCTGGGCGAGGAGGTGCGCCAGGAGCGCATGGCGACGCGCTACGCGGAATACTTCCCCGAGTTCATCGCGCGCGGCATCGAGGCCGAGCTGATCGATCCGTGTCTTGCGCAATACGACCTCGCGTGCCTGGGTGCGGCGCTGGACGCGCGCCGTGACCTCAAGTTCGGCTACCTGGGCTTGCAGACGCTGTACGACCGCTACTTCTTGCACGTCCGTGACCACCGCATCGAGCTGCCCCAGGCTTTCTTCATGCGGGTCGCGATGGGGCTTGCCCTGAACGAGGCGGAGCGTGAGGCGCGCGCCATCGAGTTCTACGATGTCCTCTCGTCGTTTGACTTCATGAACTCGACGCCGACCCTTTTCAACTCCGGGACGCTGCGCTCCCAGTTGTCGAGCTGCTATCTGACCACGGTTTCCGACGACCTCGACGGCATCTACGAGGCGATCAAGGAGAACGCGCTGCTCTCGAAGTACGCGGGCGGGCTCGGCAACGACTGGACGCCGGTGCGTGCCCTGGGCTCCTACATCAAGGGCACCAATGGCAGGTCGCAGGGCGTGGTGCCGTTCCTCAAGGTGGTGAACGACACCGCAGTCGCGGTGAATCAGGGCGGCAAGCGCAAGGGGGCGGTCTGCTCCTATCTGGAGACCTGGCACCTCGACATCGAGGAATTCCTGGAGCTGCGCAAGAACACGGGCGATGACCGCCGCCGCACCCACGACATGAACACGGCCAACTGGATACCCGACCTCTTCATGAAGCGCGTGACGGAGGGTGGCGAATGGACGCTGTTCTCGCCGTCCGACGTACCCGACCTGCACGACCGCTACGGGAAGGATTTCGAAGAGACCTACCAGCGCTACGAGGCGAAGGCAGCGCGCGGCGAGCTCAGGCTCTACAAGAAGATGCCGGCGCAGCAGCTATGGCGGAAGATGCTCTCGATGCTGTTCGAAACCGGGCATCCGTGGATTGCCTTCAAGGATCCCTGCAACGTGCGCTCCCCGCAGCAGCATGTGGGCGTGGTGCACAGCTCGAACCTTTGCACGGAGATCACACTCAATACGTCCGAGAGCGAGATCGCGGTCTGCAACCTGGGATCGATCAACCTGCTCAATCATCTGATCGACGGGCGCATCGATCACGACAGGCTGCGCCGGACGATCCGCACGGCGATGCGCATGCTCGATAACGTCATCGACATCAACTACTACGCGGTCGGCAAGGCGCGCAACGCCAACCTGAAGCACCGGCCGGTGGGCCTCGGCGTCATGGGATTCCAGGATTGCCTGCACGTGCTGCGCATGCCCTACGCGTCACAGGCGGCGGTGGACTTCGCGGACCAGTCGATGGAGGCGGTTGCCTACTACGCCTACTGGGGCTCCACCGAACTCGCCCAGGAGCGCGGCCCCTACGCGACCTTCGCGGGATCGCTCTGGTCGAAGGGGATCCTTCCTCCAGACACCCTGAAGCTCCTGTCGCTCGAGCGCGGCGGCTACGTGGACGTGGATCTCTCGGCGACGCTCGACTGGGGCGCACTGCGCGAGCGAATCCAGCGCTTCGGCATGCGCAACTCCAACTGCCTCGCGATCGCTCCCACGGCTACCATCGCCAACATCGTCGGCGTGTCGGCCAGCATCGAGCCGAACTTCCAGAACCTCTTCGTCAAGTCGAACCTCTCGGGCGAGTTCACGGTGGCGAACGACTACCTGGTCGCGGACCTGAAGAAGCTCAACATGTGGGACGAGGTCATGATCGCCGACCTCAAGTACTTCGACGGCAGCCTCGCACGCATCGATCGGGTACCCGCGGAGATCCGCAGCCTGTACGCCACCGCGTTCGAGATTGAGCCCGCGTGGCTGGTCGAGGCTGCGGCCCGGCGCCAGAAGTGGATCGATCAGGCGCAGTCGCTCAACCTCTACATGGCGGGCGTATCGGGACGCAAGCTCGATGAGACCTACAAGCTCGCCTGGCTGCGCGGGCTCAAGACTACATACTACCTGCGGACCCTCGGCGCCACGCATGCGGAGAAGTCCACGGTGCGCGGCGGAACGTTGAACGCGGTGCCGAGCGATGCCGGCAAAGCCACGGACACGCAGGACGCGAAGTTCTGCGCGATCGACAACCCGGAGTGCGAGGCCTGCCAGTGACGCGCGCAGCCAGCGCGTCGAGGCGTCGGATTGCCTTCCGGCGTCAGCGGGAAACCGCGCAAGCAATGGATTTTTCAGTTGATATGACGGGCAGGAGCGGCATGCTGCTTGCTTTCGGCAGCGGGTCCGAAATGCTCAGGGAAGTCAAATTTCGCGCTCTAGCGAGCACCAGTAAGAGATCTTGAGGAGACCCTGATCAATGCTGCAATTCGACGAGGAGATCGCAACCCGCACCGAGCGCACCGCACGTGCGGGAGTGCGGTCGCACGCGCCGGCGGCCGAGGCGGAGCGCTTCACCCGCATCCGGGTGGAGGACAAGCGCATCATCAACGGCAAGACCGACGTCAATCAACTCGTTCCTTTCAAGTACAAATGGGCGTGGGAGAAGTACCTCGCCGCCTGCGCAAACCACTGGATGCCGCAGGAGATCAACATGAGTCGCGACATCGCGACCTGGAAGAACCCGAACGGTCTGACCCACGACGAGCGTCGCATTGTCAGGCGCAACCTCGGATTCTTCGTCACGGCGGATTCACTGGCGGCAAACAACATCGTGCTCGGCACGTATCGCCACATCACCGCCCCGGAATGCCGTCAGTACCTGCTGCGGCAGGCGTTCGAGGAAGCCATTCACACTCACGCCTACCAGTACATCGTGGAGAGTCTGGGGCTGGACGAGGGCGAGGTCTTCAACGCCTACCACGAGGTCACCAGCATCCGCGAGAAGGACGAGTTCCTGATCCCCTTCATCGATACCCTGACCGATCCGACCTTCCGGACCGGCACGGCCGAGGCGGATCGGCGGTTGCTGAAAAGCCTGATCGTCTTCGCCTGCATCATGGAAGGCATGTTCTTCTACGTGGGGTTCACCCAGATTCTCGCCCTCGGGCGCCAGAACAAGATGACCGGCGCGGCCGAGCAGTACCAGTACATTCTTCGCGATGAGTCGATGCACTGCAACTTCGGGATCGACGTCATCAACCAGATCAAGCTCGAGAATCCACGCCTGTGGACACCCGAGTTCCGTGAGGATATCCGGACACTCATGCAAAGGGGTGTCGAGATCGAGTACCGCTATGCGGAGGACACGATGCCGCGCGGGGTGCTCGGACTCAATGCGCCCATGTTCAAGGAATATCTTCGTTTCATTGCCAACCGACGCTGTGTGCAGATCGGCCTCGAACCGCTCTTCCCGGGTGCGAACAACCCGTTCCCCTGGATGAGCGAGATGATCGATCTGAAGAAGGAACGAAATTTCTTCGAAACGCGTGTCATCGAGTACCAGACGGGCGGTGCGCTCAGCTGGGACTGACACGAACGGTGCGCGCGCGAGCGCGGCGGTAAAGGATTGCAGGCGCGGCCCTTGCGGGACGGACCGCGGGATTCGTGCCTCGGCAAAGCTGCTGAGTTGTCCGGCAGCCGCGGGTGCCCTGTGCACCACGCGGCTCCGGGCGCTGGCAGTGTTGAAGACACTTTCGGGGTGTCTTCGTTTGAAGTGCGATACCTTACCACTCAATAGGAGGTTCTAGTGGCAACCAAAGCGAAGAAACCCGCAGCGAAGAAAGCTGCTGGCGCGATCAAGAAGGCAGCAGCGAAGAAACCGGTGAAGAAGCCCGTGGCGAAGAAGGCGGTCGCGGGTACTGCCAAGAAGGCCGCTGCGAAGAAGGTCGTCAAGAAAGCAGTAGCCAAGAAGGCCGTAGGCGCCGCCAAGAAGGCAGTCGCCAAGAAGGTCGTCAAGAAAGCTGTCGCCAAGAAGGCCGTAGGCGCCGCCAAGAAGGCAGTCGCCAAGAAGGTCGTCAAGAAAGCTGTCGCCAAGAAGGCCGTAGGCGCCGCCAAGAAGGCAGTCGCCAAGAAGGCAGTCGCGAAAAAAACCCCTGCGAAAAAGGTGGTGAAGAAGGCCGCGCCCAAGAAGGCCGCAGCGCCCAAGAAGACGGTGGCGAAGAAAGCGGCAGTGCCAGCCACGAGAAAGCCAGCGGCCAGGAAGCCCGCAAAGCCGGCCCCCACTGCGGCTCCGGCGGAAAGCACAGAAGCCTCCAAGTCCGTCTCGGTGCCGGGGGCTTGGCCTTTTCCGATCTCGGGTAAGCCTAACTGAGCTTGGTCCTGCCTGCGGGCGGGCAGGGGCGCGTCCAGATTGAGCCCCTCGCCCCCCGCGGCTTGGGATCGGCCCGCAGCGGGCCGGATCCCAGGCCTTCGGGTGCGCCGTTGCGTCCCCGGGCATTGAGCCCGCAGGCACTTTCCTCGTTCAGCGGCGTGAAGTCAGCGTGGCATCGTGCGCTCATGCAGGGAGCTGAACATGGAACGCAAAAAAGTGAATTCCGACAAGATTCGAAGCATCGCCTATGAGGCGGGAGGTCAGGTGCTCGAGATCGAGTTCAGCGATGGCAGGGTGGTGCAATACTCCCGAGTGCCCCCGGAGGTGCATCGGCGCTTGATGGCGGCACCGACGATCGTGAGCTACTTCCGGGATCACATCGAGGACGAGTACACGGCGAAGCGCCTGCGCTAGCCGGCAGTTGCCGGATTTCCTCAGTCCTCCTCCTGCACCACCTTTTTCTGCGCGACGAGTTGCTGCTGCACCGTCGGCGGTACCACTTCGTAGTGGCTGAGCTCGATCAAGTAGGAACCCTGGCCGCCGGTCATGGACTTGAGCCGGGAGTGGTAGCTGTTGAGTTCCGCCAACGGCACGAGGCCCTTGATCTTCACCATGCCGCCGCGCAGATTCTGGGTACCCGTTACCTGACCACGCTTGCTCGAAAGGTCGCCGGCGAGATCGCCCATGTTGGTGTCCGGCGCGAAGATCTCGATATCGACGACAGGCTCGAGAGCGATCGGTCGTGCTTTCTGAATGGCATCCAGGAACGCCTTCTTGCCCGCAGACACGAACGCCACTTCCTTCGAATCGACCGGGTGTGACTTGCCGTCGTACACGATGACGCGGACGTCCTGTACCGGGAAGCCGGCGAGAGGACCGGCTGCCAGCACTTGGCGCACGCCTTTCTCCACGGCCGGGATGAACTGATTGGGGATGGCGCCGCCGTAGACGTCGTCGACGAACTCGAATCCCGCCCCGCGCGGCAGGGGTTCGATGCGCAGGAACACTTCCCCGAACTGACCCGCGCCGCCGGTCTGCTTCTTGTGACGGTGGTGGCCTTCCGCCTTGCCCGTGACCGTCTCGCGGTAGGGGATGCGGGGCGGGTGCGTCGCCACCTCCACCTTGTACTGCTCGGCCATGCGCTCGAGCACGCAGCGCACGTGCAGTTCGCCGAGCCCGCGTATCACGGTTTCGTGGGTGGAACTGCTGTGCTCGACTTTGAAGCAGGGATCCTCCGCAGTAAGTTTGTGCAGGACATCGGAGATGCGTTGCTCGTCGCCGCGGCGCTTGGGCTCGATGGCGAGCCCATACATGGGCTGCGGAAACTCGAGCGGACGCAGGTGATAGTGGTCCTCGTCGTGCGAATCGTGCAGCACCGCGTCGAACTCCATCTCCTCGACCTTGGCGACTGCACCGATGTCTCCCGGTACCAGCAGATCGGTCTCCACGTGTTCCTTCCCCTGCAGAAGGAACATGTGCCCGACTTTGAAGGGTTTGCGCCCGTCCCCGACATAGAGCTGCGTGTCGCGGGTGATCGTCCCCTGATGCACGCGGAAGATGCCGAGTCGGCCCACGAAGGGATCGACCACAACCTTGAACACGTGGGCCAGCACGTGTTTCTTCGGGTCCGGAACGGCGACGACTTCCTCCGCCTGCACCCCTTCGCCCTTGAGAAACACGGGCGGATTTCCTTCGGTTGGATTGGGCATCAGACGGGAGAAGATCTCGAGAAGCTCGGGGATGCCCGCACCGTTGCGCGCGGACACAAAGCACACCGGGATCAGGTGGCCTTCGCGCAAGGCGCGTTCGAACGGCGCGTGCAACTGCTCCGGGCTGATCTCGCCCTGATCCAGGTAAAGGGACATCAGGTCCTCGTCCACCTCGACCACCTGATCGACGAGCGTCCGATGGGCGTCCTCGACCGAGGAGAAATCGGCGTCTCCGGAAGGGTTGAAGAAACAGTCAACCACCCTGTTACCCCCGGCGGCCGGCAGATTGATTGGCAGGCATTCCTTGCCGAAAGCCTCCTGAATGCTCGCGAGGAGGGCCGGAAGATCCACGTTTTCGGCGTCGATCTTGTTCACGATCAGGAGTCGGCAGAGATTGCGCTTCGCGGACCACTGCATCATGCGGCTCGTAATCATCTCGATGCCGTTCTGAGCATTGACGACGATCGCGGCCGTGTCCACGGCGGAAAGCGCGCCAATGGCCTGGCCGAGAAAATCCGGATAACCAGGGGTGTCGACCAGGTAGACGTGGGAATCGCGGTGGGTGAAGTGCGCGAGCGTGGAGTAGAGCGAGTGGCCGTGCTTCTTCTCGATGGGCTCGAAGTCGCACACTGTGTTGCCACGCTCGACTGTGCCGGCGGTCTGCACCTCGCCCGTGCTCGCCAGGAGCGCCTCCACCAGGGTAGTCTTACCAGCGCCGCCGTGGCCCACGAAGGCGATCGCGCGAATGGACTCCGTGCCAAACTTGGGCATGTGCTCTGCTCCCCTCCCGTCATTGGTATCCGGCGAGTATAGAAACCGCCCCCCGGGGAATCAAGCAACGGCGCCGCATCCCACCCGGCAGCGCGGAGACATCGCCCCCCCAGCAGTGCCCAGACGCGACCGCCCATCCGCTCCGGGAGCAGTCTCCAGGGTTGACATGGCACGTCCCGGACACAATAATATAGTGATATTGCAATGCAATAAGAGATCTCGCCCGCCTGTCCCGCAGGCGCTTTCCTGAAGCCCGAAACAACTCTGCAGCAAGGATTGCGCAGAGACTGATCGGGGGCGCTGGCGGTTGATCGCCGGCGCGCAGGGTCCGCGCTCTCCTGAGCCTTTCGGTCCAACCCCTACGGACCATCCGGCTCATACGCGTACCCTCGAACACAGAAAGGAGGTCATTCGATGGCGAATGAGTCCAGCGGTATTTCGTGGTCGTACGCGCCGTATGGGAGCTTCCAGGCCCCGTCCTTTGCCAGTTTGGCGGCACTCATGCTGAGCATGATTGCTCTCGCGGTCAGCCTGCAAGGCAGGCCAAGCGTGGCGGTCACCGAGCCGGTCGTCGAGGAGTCGGTGCCGCTGCAGCCTTTCGTGGCCGATCCAGTTGCCGTGGTCGCCACCGCTGCGCCTGCCGTGGAACCGCGTGCTCCCGCGCCGGAAGAGCGAAAAATCCGCGCGATGTCAGACTATCTCGGCAAGCGCTATTTCGTATCTACCGAGGCCATTCAGCGGTTGGTCGAGATGGCTTTTGCGGTGGGCCACGAGGTCAACCTCGACCCCCTGCTCATTCTGGCGGTGATGGCCGTGGAGTCGCGATTCAATCCGATCGCGGAGAGCAACGCAGGCGCCCAAGGTCTCATGCAGGTGATCCCGAAATACCATGCCGACAAATTGCCGGACTCGCAGTCGGACGCGTCATTTCTGAATCCCAGTGTCAACGTACTGGTCGGCGCGAAGGTCCTGAAGGATTACATTGGCCGCAGCGGCGGAAATCTGCAAACCGGATTGCAGATGTATAACGGCTCGCCCTGGGATACGACCGCTCAGTATGCAAGCAAGGTGATCGCCGAGAAGGAACGCCTCCGGCAGCTGCTCACGCGTCGCTTCCGTAGTTCGAATTGATCGCTTGGGCGGTGAGGGCGCGTAAGCGCCTCGTGTCTTTTCCCTTCACAGGGAAACGGTTACCATGCAATGCATGGGATCCGCTCTGCGCATTTCCAACGGAATCTGTCGCCTACTGATTGGCATGGTTGCAGTGGCAGCCTTGACAGTTGCCAGCGGCGCGGCCGCGAAATCGATGCGATTGGGTGCAGGGGACTGGCGGGCGATCCAGGTTGTGATCGCGAAGCAGATGGACGCGTTCCGCCTAAACGACGGTGACGTTGCCTTCTCCCTGACATCCCCCGGGGTCCGGCGGGTGTTCGAATCCGCCGATGACTTCATGGACATGGTGCGCACCGAATACAGCGCTGTCTATCGTCCGCGCGCTTTTCGGTTCCTCAAGCCTTCGATGCTCGATGGCGCACCTGTCCAACCAGTTGAAGTGATCGCGCTGGATGGCGCGGTCAGCATCGCCGTCTTTTCGATGGAGCGGCAGCCGAATCGAAGCTGGCGGATCAGTGGCTGTCACCTCCTCGAATCGAAACAGTTTGCAACCTGAATCGAGGTTCCGCTCACGAATGGCGTGGCGACCGTCGGCGCGGCCATATCTGCTGTTATCCCAGCATGTCGTTTTCGTCCCACCGCTTTCCCGAGGAGATACCGATGTCCAGCGAATCCACCATGACCGAAATGTTCGAGTTGATTCAGAAAATGTGGAACCCGCTCAACATACCGCTGCCGGGCCTGCTGACGCCGACAGTGGACCCTGCCGAGATCGAGCGGAAGATCACGGAACTGAAGGCGGTCGAGGGTTGGCTCTCGATGAATCTGAGAATGCTCCAGGTCACCATTCAGACCCTCGAGATGCAGAAGTCCGGGCTGCAGGCAATCAGCGCTTCCGCCGAAGCCGTCCGGACCTCGGCACAAGCGGTGCGAAGCTCCGCGGAAGCGATCCATGCGGCAGCCTCCAATCCTTCACAGTCCTGAGAGGATTGATTTTGCCACCGTGCGCCGGCGGGATCCGGCAGTTCTGGCTCGGGGCCGAGTTGGCGCGTGCCGCAGGTCGTGCAGAAGCGGTAGTTCGCAAAGGCACCAGCCTTCGATGCCGAAGTTCTGCCGATGAGATCGAATTCCTGCGCGAGCGGTGTGCCAGGTTCTAGCAGGCGGAGCAGGTTTTTTCAGGCTGTGGGGGGCGAGGTCGTGTCGACGATCTCGAAATCGTGGGTGATGTCGGCGGTCTTGCCCAGCATGATCGATGCCGAGCAGTATTTCTCGGCCGACAGGCTGATTGCGCGCTCGACGTGCCGGGCGCTGAGACCTCCGCCGCTCACGATGAAATGGAAGTGGATGCGGGTAAAGACCTTGGGGTCGTCCGGCGCACGTTCGGCATCGATCTCCACGACGCAGTCGCTGATCGGCTGGCGACCCTTCTTGAGGATGTGGACCACGTCGTAAGCAGTGCAGCCGCCGGTGCCCAGGAGCACGGTCTCCATCGGGCGGGGGCCGAGATTGCGTCCACCTCCCTCCGGGGGGCCATCCATGACAAGGGTGTGGCTGCTCTCGGTCTCGCCGAGAAAGGCTGCCTGCTCGAGCCACTTGATGCGCGCCTTCATTGCGACCTCCTGGATCGGCGATGATGGACCTCAATTCTAATCGATACCACGCCGCGCCCCGGACGATGTTCGTTGCAGCGCAACGCAAAACCTCTCAACAAAGCCAAGAGGGGAACGAATCCCCAGTCAGGATGAACTATCGAGGCAGGGGATAGTGAGTTATCTAGCTGTTAAACATAGATATGTTCCAGGCTCAGGGGGCTTCGAGGGAGAGACATTGCGGCGCACAAAAAAAGCTTGATTTTTCGTTGCTGCAGCGCCATAATGACCTCACGTGATCGCTCTGCCTGAGTGGTTACGTGTTGTCTCCTCCATCTTCCTCCTTTGGTGGAATTAAGCGCAGCCTCCCGGTTGCGCTTTTTTTTTGCGCGCGACTGCAGCATTCGTACGCATAGCAATGCGTTGACATGCAACGAGGCGCCCCACTATACTTCGCGCCTTTTCGCGTACGCGCAGACACGACTCGAATGGCCACAATGAAGACTTTCTCCGCCAAGCCACACGAGACCAAGCGGGAGTGGTTGCTGGTGGACGCCACGGGACAGGTGCTGGGTCGACTCGCCTCGCAGATCGCGAGCCGCCTGCGCGGCAAGCACAAGGCGGTGTACACGCCGCACGTGGACACCGGGGACTACATCGTAGTCGTCAACGTGGACAAGCTGCGGGTGACGGGTAACAAGGCCGCTCAGAAGACGTATTACCGCCACAGCGGCTATCCTGGCGGACTGTATTCGACGACCTTCGCCAAACTGCACGCGAGCCACCCGGAACGGGTGCTCGAGCATGCGGTCAAGGGAATGCTGCCCAAGGGCCCTCTTGGTTCGGCGATGTTTCGCAAACTGAAGATCTATGCGGGTTCCGATCATCCGCATGGCGCCCAGCAACCCACGACCGTTCAGCTCTAGGATTGAGAATGCCTGCCCAGCATCAGTACGGAACAGGCCGCCGCAAGACGGCGGTTGCGCGCGTTTTTCTACGTCCCGGTACCGGCAAGATCGTGGTCAACAACAAGCCGGTCGATGTATTCTTTTCGCGCGAAACCGGCCGCATGATTGTTCGGCAGCCGCTCACCCTTACCGATCACCTCAACACGTTCGACATCCAGGTCAACGTGCACGGTGGCGGCGAATCGGGTCAGGCGGGCGCGGTGCGCCACGGCATCACCCGCGCACTGATCGAGTACGACGCGGCACTCAAGGGTGCGCTCAAGCAGGCAGGCCTCGTGACGCGGGACGCGCGCGAGGTGGAACGCAAGAAAGTCGGTTTGCGCAAGGCGCGCCGCCGCAAGCAGTTTTCCAAGCGGTAGCCGGTCGACTTCGTCGAGAAAAGCCGCCGCGGGGCGGCTTTTTTTGTCTGCAGGTGCTTCCCCTCGCAAGACCATCGAAGCAAGAAGACACGGAGGCCAACTTGATCAAGGTAGGCATAGTCGGCGGTACCGGCTACACCGGGGTCGAACTGCTGCGGCTGTTGGCGCGCCACCCCGAGGCGAAGATTGTGTCCATCACCTCGCGCAAGGAGGCCGGCCTCGCTGTGAGCGAGATGTTCCCCAGCCTGCGCGGGAACATCGAACTCGTGTTCAGCGATCCGCAGGACGCGATGCTCGATCGCTGCGACATCGTTTTTTTTGCCACGCCGAACGGCGTCAGCATGCTGCAGGCGGAAGACCTTCTTCGGCGCGGGGTCCGGATCATCGATCTCGCAGCAGATTTCCGCTTGCGTAACGTGGGCGAATGGGAGAAGTGGTACGGCATGACCCACGTCGCGCCCGCGCTCGCGGCCGAGGCCGTGTACGGCCTGCCCGAGGCAAATCGGGAGCAGATTCGATCCGCCCGTCTCGTCGCCAACCCGGGCTGTTATCCAACCGCCGTGCAACTCGGCTTCCTGCCGCTCATCGAGTCGGGTGTGGTCGATTCGACGCATCTCATCGCAGACGCCAAGTCGGGAGTGAGCGGCGCTGGTCGCAAGGCGGAGGCGCATACGCTCTTCGCCGAGGCGTCGGACAACTTCAAGGCGTACGGCGTACCGGGTCACCGTCACCTGCCGGAGATCCGCCAGGGTCTGCAGGCCATCGCCGGGAAGCCCGTCGGTCTCACCTTCGTCCCGCATTTGACGCCGATGATCCGTGGCATCCATGCGACGTTGTACGCCCGCTTGGTCACGGACGTGGACGTGCAGGCGTTATTCGAACAGCGCTACGCCAAGGAGCGGTTCGTCGACGTGATGCCGGCCGGTGCGCACCCCGATACGCGCAGCGTGCGCGGGGCGAACCATTGCCGTATCGCCGTGCATCGCCCGCAGGGTGGCGACACCGTGGTCGTGCTTTCCGTGATCGACAATCTCGTCAAGGGCGCGTCCGGCCAAGCGGTGCAGAACATGAATCTGATGTTCGGATTGGCGGAGGATCTCGGCCTCGAAGGGCTGCCACTGCTGCCGTGACGGCAGCCGCGAGTAGCGCGGACTGCGTGATTTGACCCCCTCTGCCTCCCGGAACATAATGCCCCGTCCAGCTAAAAATTCAGGAGTCAAGTCATGAATGCACCGATCGCGATGGAAGCGCCGCTCAACTTCACCGACGCTGCGGCGCGAAAGGTCCGCGACCTGATCGATGAGGAAGGCAACCCCGATCTCAAACTGCGCGTGTTCGTTTCGGGTGGAGGCTGCTCGGGCTTTCAGTACGGCTTCACCTTCGACGAGACGGTCAACGAAGACGACACGTCGATGGTCAAGGAAGGTGTTACGCTCCTTATCGATCCGATGAGCTTCCAGTATCTCGTGGGGGCAGAGATCGACTATCAGGAGTCGCTAGAGGGCGCGCAGTTCGTGATCAAGAACCCGAACGCCAGCTCTACCTGCGGGTGCGGGTCTTCGTTTTCGGCCTGAGATTGTCCTGACCGCGGGGGCGGCTGACTACTCGAGGCGGGCCAGATTCGTCCCGCGCAGCAAAGCCAAGCGTTGCGCGAGCGGGCCAGCCTCCGCCTCGAAAGCGGCGCGCAGCTGCGGTGTCATGGGAAGGCTTTGGGCAATCGTCCCATCGAGCGGGTCCTGGTGCTCACCGTTCACCCGGAATTCGTAGTGCAGATGGGGCCCCGTGGTAAGCCCCGTCATCCCGACGTAGCCGACGAGCTCGCCCTGTTCCACACGCTGCCCCTTCTGGAGATCGGCTGCGAATCCCGAGAGATGGGCGTACAGCGTGCTCACGCCGTTACGATGCTCGATGACGACCACGTTGCCATAGCCCGACTGGCGGCCGACGAACTCGACGGTGCCATCGGATGCTGCGATGACGCGGGTGCCGACCGGCGCCGCATAGTCCACACCCCTGTGCGCCCTCACGTTCTGAAGAATGGGATGGAACCGCGCCTCGGTGAAGCCGGAACTCACTCGCGAAAACTCGATGGGTGAGCGCAGGTACGTCTTCCTGACCGTGCTGCCCTCGGGGGTGTAATAGGCGCCCTTGCGAGGCTCCCCCTCGAACCAGACAGCTTGGTAGCTCTTCCCGCGGCTCACGAACTCGGCTGCGAGCAGACGCCCGGTTCGCACCAGCGTGCCGTTCGCGAAGAAACCTTCGTAGACGACCGAGAAGCGGTCGCCGCGACGCGTGTCCTTGTGGAAATCGATATCGCCGGAAAAAGCCTTCAGCAACTGGTTGGCGACGGCATCCGGCACGTCCGAGTCGTCCATTGCTGCAAAGAGCGACCCGGAAACGGTGGCCGATTTCATGACCAGCTGCTGCTCCAGATCCAGCGCCTGGTTCTTCGTGGCATAGGCATCATCACCGCGCGTGACGAGCACCTCCTTGCCTGCTCCGGTGCGATAGCGCAGCGCGATGAGAGAACCGGACTCCGTCGTCAACGCCTGGATGCTGCGGCCGGGAGTTAATTGCAGAAGCGGCTTTGCGTCCTTCGACTGGCGCACGTACCCGTGCAGGGAGGACTCCCTCACGTGCAGGCGTGCAAGCACATTGGCGAGGGTGTCACCACGGCGTATCGTTTCCTCGCGCCAGAAGTGCGGCTCACCGGCAGGCACCGCGGCAACTTCCGGGGGCGAAAGTGATTCGACAATCTGCTCCGTGGCAACGGGCTGGGTAATCGTGCCGGGAGCGGTACCGAACGCCGCCAGGACCCCGAAAAAGGGAACGGTGGCTGCTGCGACCACCCAGCGACGACGCCCGCGCCCCCCGGCACCGTCGCCGATTCGCGCTAAAATCCAAGGTGTTAGGGTGTGCATTGTGGTTATCTAGGCTTTCGTTGTCCGGCGAAGCTTAGCAGACAACGTGCCCATGAAAAACCGTTATTTCCGCTAGAGTTTTGCCAACGCCCGGCGCGGGCGCACTGCCCAGCGAGGATCCATGACCGACGTTTCGAACGCCCTCGAGATCATCAAGCGAGGCTGTGAAGACTTGCTGGTGGAAGAGGAACTGGCACAGAAGCTGAGGGCTGGCCGCCCGCTTCGCGTGAAGGCCGGCTTCGATCCGACCGCACCCGATCTGCATCTCGGGCACACCGTGCTCCTCAACAAGATGCGCCAGTTGCAGGATTTGGGGCACTCCGCGCTGTTTCTGATCGGCGACTTCACGGGCATGATCGGCGACCCGACCGGCAAGAACGCGACCCGGCCGCCGCTCTCCCGCGAGGATGTCGCGCGAAACGCCGTGAGCTATACCGACCAGGTGTTCAAGATTCTGGATCCTGCGCGCACCGAGGTGCTGTTCAATTCGGCTTGGATGGACAAGCTCTCCGCGGCGGATCTCATCCGCCTGGCTGCCACTCACACCGTCGCACGCATGCTCGAGCGCGACGACTTCGGCAAGCGCTATCGGAGCAACCAGCCGATCGCCATCCACGAGTTCCTCTACCCGCTGGTGCAGGGTTACGACTCCGTGGCGATGCAGGCGGATCTCGAACTCGGCGGTACCGATCAGAGGTTCAACCTCCTGATGGGTCGAGAGCTTCAGAAGCACTACGGCCAGCCGCCGCAATGCATCCTCACGATGCCGCTGCTGGAGGGTCTGGACGGCGTCAACAAGATGTCGAAGTCCCTGGGCAACTATGTCGGTATCACCGAGGGCCCGAACGAGATCTTCGGCAAGCTGATGTCGATCTCGGATGAGCTCATGTGGCGCTATATCGTGCTGCTCTCGGCGCGGCCGGTCGGCGCGGTTCGCCAGTGGCGGGATGAAGTCGCCGGCGGCCGCAATCCCCGCGACATCAAGGTCGCCTTTGCGCAGGAGATGGTCGAGCGCTTCCACGATCGAACGGCCGCGGAGCGCGCGCTCGGGGATTTCGAGGCGCGGTTCCGGGAGGGCGCGCTGCCTGCCGACATGCCGGAGATCGCGGTGCCGGCGAGTGCACCGATCGCGCTGGTGCAGGTGCTGAAGCAGGCTGCGTTGACCGCCAGCACCTCGGAGGCGATGCGCATGATCGATCAGGGGGGCGTGCGGATCGACGGCGAGAAAGTCAGCGACAAGGGCTTGATGCTTGCCCCCGGGACGACGGCCGTGCTGCAGGTCGGCAAGCGCAGATTTGCGCGGGTCAAAGTCGGACAGTGATGCGTCGGGGTTTCCCTCATCCAATCGGGATTCGTTATGACCGTCTTGATCATCGGTCTCGTTGTCTTTCTCGCCACGCATTCGATTCGCATCGTCGCGGACGACTGGCGCGCGCAGCAGGTGGCACGGCTCGGCCTGCGCAGGTACAAGAACCTCTATTCGCTGGTGGCGCTGGTGGGGTTCGTGTTGATAGTGTGGGGATACGGTCTCGCGCGCGCGGACCCCGTCGTGCTCTGGACGCCGCCGGTGTGGACGCGCCACGTGGCGGCACTCCTCAACCTGCCGGCCTTTATTCTGCTCGCCTCCGCGAGCCCCAAGGGCAACTTCATCAAGGCTGCGGTCGGGCATCCGATGGTCCTGGGCGTCAAGGTGTGGGCGTTCGCGCACCTCCTCGCGAATGGCATGCTGGCGGACGTGGTGCTGTTCGGTGCCTTCCTGGTCTGGTCGGTGCTCGACTTTGCGGCGGCGCGGCGGCGCGACCGGCGAACGGGCACGAAGTATCCGTCGGGAACACCCGCAGGCAGTGCCGTGTCGGTCGCAGTCGGCGTGGTGGCCTGGGTGGCATTCGCCTTCTGGCTGCACGCGTGGCTGATCGGGGTGGCGCCGTTCGGCTAAAGGCGCACGACGACAATGACAGTGTCGGAGTCGGCCCTGCCTCAATTCTGTTGAGCGCACGCTTGCGCGGGCGTCGCGTCCTCGGGGGGTGGACGTGGGTCTTTTGGTCGATATACTGGCACGACGCGGCGCGACGTACTGGCGGGCGCCGCGCGCTCGGACAAAGTAGATTCCCAGCCTCCACACTCAGGGGTCCGCCATGGCCACACTCCGTACCGTCGTACGCGAGATCGTCCCCGAGCCCACGCTGGAGGGCGCCGGGGTACGCCTGCACCGCCTGATCGCCGGCCGGCAGATCGACTGGCTCGATCCGTTCCTGCTGCTCGATCACTTCGGCTCCGACGATCCGGCGGACTTCGAGAAAGGCTTCCCGATGCATCCGCACCGCGGCATCGAGACCGTCACGTACCTGCTCGAGGGCGAGATCGAACACCGCGATACCACGGGCAGTGCCGGAACCCTGCATGCGGGCGGAGTGCAGTGGATGACCGCGGGCGGCGGCCTGATGCACGAGGAGATGCCGCGCTCCAGCGCTGCGGGCCGCCTCGACGGCTTTCAGCTCTGGGTGAACCTGCCCGCCAGGCTGAAGATGTCGCGGCCGCGCTACCAGGAGTTCCGTGCCGACGAAATTCCACAGGTGCGGCGCGACGACGGCACGCTGATCAAGGTCATCGCGGGTGAAATCGACGGCGTGCGCGGCCCGGTGCGGGAGATCGCGATGCAGCCGACCTATCTCGACGTGCAGCTCGCGGCCAATGCGCGCCTCGAGCAGCCGATCCCGCCCGGGCATGCGGCGTTCGCTTACGTCTACCGGGGCAGCGGTCGACTGGGTGTGGACCGCTCGGGCGAAGGTGCGCGCATCGGCGGTCCGGCGCTCGCCGTGCTGAGCGACGGCGATACCTTCCGGGCCGAGGCCGGTGGTGCCGGGGTGTGCTTTCTGCTCGTGAGCGGTGCGCCGACGCGCGAGCCGATTGCGCGCTACGGGCCCTTCGTGATGAACTCGCGAGCCGAGATTCTGCAGGCGCTGAACGACCTCAACAACGACACATTCATCTGGCGCGAGGGCAGGCGATAGTGCCGGGGCGGGCAGCTGGCACGGTGTCACAAAACCGAGGAGACCGATCTCATGAGCACCTCCCCCATCTATCGCTACCCCGGACAGGCAGTCGACGTGACCTGGGACGAACGGCTGTGCATTCATGTTGGCGAATGCGGCCGTGCCAAAGGCGATCTCTTCGTCGGCGGTCGACAACCATGGTGCCAGCCGGACGTGACCACGGTCGCCGAAGTCGCCGAGGTATGCGAGCGCTGCCCGAGCGGCGCGCTCGTCTACGAGGTGAAGGACGCAAGCCGCAGCGAGCAGCCCGCCGCCTGTAACACCGTGCACGTGACCTATCACGGGCCGCTCTTCGTGCGGGGGGATCTCGCGCTGGAGGGGGCGCCGGCAGATATGGCAGGCACGCGCTTTCGCGCCGCGCTCTGTCGCTGCGGGCAGTCGAAGAGCAAGCCGTTCTGCGACAACAGTCACGAGGCGGCGGGATTCAAGGACTACGGCGCCGTCGGCGAGGTCGGCCCCGGTGCGCCTGCCGAGGGTGGCCCGCTGGCAATTCGCTGCAAAAAGGATGGACCGCTGCACCTCACGGGCAATCTCTCGATCCTGGCCGGCACCGGCCTCAAGCGCTGGTCCGGCACCGAGGCTTTCCTGTGCCGCTGCGGGGCGTCGAACAACAAGCCTTTCTGCGACGGCTCGCACAAGAAGATCGGATTCAAGGCGGCTTAGGCCGCGCGCCCCGAACCCGGCGGGCCACCACTCCCGGAAACCGGCCGATGCGATACGAGCTCTACTACTGGCCCGAGATCCAGGGCCGCGGAGAGTTCGTTCGGCTTGCGCTGGAAGAGGCCGCCGCCGACTATCTCGACGTCGCGAGAATGCCCGCCCATCGCGGTATGGGCATGCCGGCGCTGCTGCGGTTTCTCGAAGGCAGGCGGGGCGAGCGTCCACCGTTCGCACCGCCGTTCCTCAAGGCGGGCCGGCTGGTGATCGGCCAGACAGCGAACATCCTGTTTTTTCTCGGGCCGCGTCTGGGGCTGGCGCCGCGCGCCGAAGCCGATCGCGCGTGGGTGCACCAGCTCCAGCTCACGATCGCCGACTTCGTCTCGGAGATCCACGACACGCATCATCCCATTGCCGCCGGACTCTATTACGAGCAACAGAAGCGGGAAGCGAAGCGCCGTGCGAGCGACTTCCTCCACACGCGCCTGTGGAAGTACCTCGACTACTTCGAGGGCGTGCTGGAGCGCAATCCGCGGCGCGGGGGCTGGATGGCAGGCGGCCGAATCAGCTACGTGGATCTCTCGATCTTCCAGGTGATGGCCGGGCTGGACTATGCCTTCCCACGTGCGATGTCACCGGTCGAAGCGGACTACCCCCGGCTGCACGCGCTGCATGCCAGGGTGGCCGCGCGGCGCAACGTGGCGGCCTACCTCGCATCACCGCGGCGCCTGCCCTTCAGCGAAGCCGACATCTGGCGCAACTACCCCGAGCTCGACGCTCTCGCACGCGTGCGTTGAGCGACCGCGGGTGACTGTCCAGCGCCTTGGTTGCCAAAAAGAAAAAGGGCGGAACGAAGTCCCGCCCTAAGCTCCCTGAGCGGACAGCGTCTTATTCGTGACGGAGGATCGAACGCGGCAGCGCCGGCGTGCAGACTTGCGGGCAGACAGAAGAACCGAGGGAAGCCATACCGTACCGGGAGAGTCCTGTAAAAATTGTCTTATATCAATTATATGATTTCATTAGTAAAAGTATACCCCAAATCGCGCCCGGTGATGCGACGCAGCAAGAACTTTTTGCAGGGTGAGCGGGATGCGAAGGGAAGAGAGGTTGCAGCGCAGCGCGAATTCGGCCTGGCCTATGCGCTCGCCTCACGCCCGAAGAGAGGTTCGGCGCAGCGACAGACGATGACATCCACGGCCGGCGGCGCGACGCCGGCCGCGCACTTCTGGCGAACAGCTTTCTTCGGAGGAGGCTTCTAGAGAGACTTCACGAGCGGCTGTTCTGCCGCGGTGGGCGGGTGCTCGGGACTTGCCTGGCGGGCGTTCTTCTCACCCATGTGCGTGGGTGGAGAACCGAAGTAGAGGGCCGCAAGGGCCAGGATGGCGATGCGATATCTCATTTGCTTCCCCCCCTCCGAGGTTGCTTTTGCGGCCGACGGCCGACGATGTGTTCTGTTTTAGCCTGTTCTGCTCATCAACACTCGTGCCTACCGAGGAAAAAAATAAGTGGTTCATATGGTTGCAGCGTTCGTACGGCGAGGCGAACGGGCAACCATCTGTCGGGCTTCAGCGACAGTGAAATGTCATCTTCGCGCAATAATCAACCGATAGAGGCGATGAGATGTCGCCTGTCGGCGACGACCATGCCCTTGCAGGTCACTATCGTGGTTCGGCGGCAGGCGTCGGCAGTTCGATCTCTCCCTGTTCGTCGAACGGCAGGGTGAAGGCGGCCGGCTGGTCGAGGTAAGCCTTGCCGCGCAGGCGATAGGTGAACTTCGGCGGTGCGCCTGCGGCGAAGGTCTGGAACTGCCTGAGAATTCCCGTCAGCCCGCTGAACACTTCCACCTCCACCAACTCGCTGCCGAAGCGCGGGACGGTGACCTGCTGGTTGGAAAGTCCACTCGCGAACGACTTGCCGTTGAGATCGAGGTTGAAGGTCATGCCCTTCACGCCGAGCGGAACGTCGTTCGGATTCTGGATGCGAAGCGTGACGAGGAACTTCTGCTCGAACAGGGTCATGTCCTGCGGCGTGATGTTGGAGACGCTGACGCGGGGCGCTTCGAGGCCGCTCAACGTCGCGCATCCGGCAGCGGCGAACGCAAGCACGAGGAGTCGAAGCCAGGCGGCGATCGGATGCACGAGTGGTTCTCCGGGCGGCGCGCCGCAATGGCGGCGCAGACAGGGCGGTGGCATTCGCCGCCATCCTAGCAAGAATTCACGGCGAACTGCCGCGGGACAACTTCCCGTGGGCCGCGCGGACTGGGGGTCCGTGTAGAATCGGTTCGGGCTGGGACGCCGCCGAGGCGGGTTCCGAATGGAATTGCATGTCACGCAGGGGAAGCTAGCCATGAATCTGGAGAAGGTCCTCTTCGGTTTTTTCATCGTCCTGGCCGCGACGCTCAACTTCGGATTCTTCATCGGCGACATCCAGAATGCCGACTTGCACAACGAATACGAGCTCTTCGCCGCCGTCGTCGTCAACCTCATCGCGACCGTGCTCAAGTTCGGTGATCGCACCCAGATCGGCGCCGTCCAGCTCGCGACGAGTCTGGTGGCCGATCTGCAGCTCATTGCAGCGGCCGTGGTGTGGGCTCTGGCCGTGCACGTGTGGTCGGAAGGCTATTCGCCCCAGCACGTGGCGAGCGTGGTTTCGCTCTCCGGGGGCGCGGTGTTCGCGAACGTCGTCTCCGTGAGCATCCTGATCGTGGAGACGGTCATGCTTCGCCGCTAGAGTCCAGATCGCCTGCATTGTTCAACCAACCAGCGCATGACGGTAATCACCTTCATCGTGCTGCGGCGCATGCGTGCGCCGCTGATCGCGATCATCCTGATCTACGCCATCTCCATCGTCGGTCTCACGCTGGTTCCGGGTGTGGACGCCGAGGGCAGGCCGGCGCCGCCGCTCGGCTTCTTCGACGCCTTCTACTTCGTGAGCTATACCGCCACCACGATCGGCTTCGGCGAGATTCCCACAGCCTTCAGCTATGGCCAGCGCATGTGGGTCGTGGTGTGCGTTTATCTCACCGTCGTCGGCTGGACCTACGCCATCGTCACGGTGTTGAATCTGCTGCGCGAGGAAGCGTTCCAGAGTGCGCGCACGACGCAAACTTTTGCGCGCCGGGTGCGGGCGATGGCGGATCCGTTCTTTCTCGTGGTCGGTTACGGCGAAACGGGAAAGCTCGTCTGTCATGCCCTCGATCATCTGGGCATCGCGCTCGTCGTGATCGACGAGCGCGCCGAGCGGATCGACGAAACGAAGCTGCAGGACTTCGGGCGTGACGTGCCCGCGCTGATGGCGGACGCTGGCAACCCCGAGGTGCTGCTGATGGCGGGGCTGCAGCATCACCACTGCCTGGGCGTCGTCGCCATTACCGACGCGGACAGCACGAATCTGGCGGTCGCCATGAGCGTGCGGCTTCTGAACGATCGCATCCCGGTGCTGTGCCGGACCCAGAGCAAGGAGATCGCCGCCAACATGGCGTCGTTCGGCACGGATCACATCATCAACCCGTTCGAGAAGTTCGCCGAGTATCTCGCGCTCGCGATCCGCTCGCCGGGCAGCTATCAACTGCTGGAGTGGCTCACCGGCATCCCGGGCACCGAGCTCAAGCCACAGGCAGAGCCGCCGCAGGGTCACTGGGTGGTCGCGGGATTCGGTCGCTTCGGGACGGCAGTCGCGGGCCAGCTCGATCAGCACGGCATGGACCTCACCATCATCGACCCGGACTACGAGCAGGTGAAGGCGCACCCCTGCGTGCCGGGTCTTGGCACCGAAGCCGGAACGCTGCGCGCAGCAGGCATCGACCGCGCGGTGGGCATCGTGGCGGCTTCCGACAACGACGTGAACAACCTGTCCATCGCCGTCACGGCGAAGGAGCTCAATCCGAAGCTCTTCGTGGTGCTGAGGCGCAACCTGCAATCGAACCGCATTCTGTTCGAGGCGTTTCGCGCGGATCTCGAGATGGTGCCGAGCGAGATCGTCGCGCACGAGTGCCTCGCCGTGCTCACCACGCCGCTACTGGCGCGCTTCCTGGCGATCGTCAAGCAACAGGACGACGCCTGGGCGGACGCAGTGGTGGAGCACCTGAAGCAATGCGCGGGGACGCTCGTACCCGCAACCTGGACGGTCGAGCTCAACGCCAAGTCGGCGCCCGCGGTCGCATGGCATCTGCGCCGGCGCCAGCTGTCGCTCGCGCGCCTGATGCGCAATCCGGGCAACCGCGAGGAGTGGCTCGACTGCCGTCCGCTGCTGCTCGTGAGGCTGGGAGGCGAGATTCTGCTACCGGAACCGACCACACACATCACGACGCGCGACCGCATCCTTTTCGCCGGAACGTCGCAGGCAGCGTCACTGCAGGGGCTCGTGCTCTCGAACCGGAATGCGGCCGATTACGTGTTGAGGGGCCGCGAGACGAGCGGCGCCTGGATCTGGGAATGGCTGCGCGAGCGCCGGGACAAACTTGGTGACTAGGGCCTGGTTAGCAGGCCCTGGCCGGCCCAAACCTACCCTTTGCTCACCTTGATCGAGTACGACCCCGTGCCGCCCGCCGTGTTGAA
>JBDHRV010000020.1:0-32865 GCA_039807745.1 Burkholderiales bacterium | reverse complement strand
CCTTAGAAGCGCTCCTCCGTACCGAGGTAGCGCCAAGTGCCGATCGGCAGATTGCCGAGCTTCACGCGGCCGATGCGAATCCGCTTGAGTCCGGTCACCTTGATGCCGACCAGCTCGCACATGCGGCGGATCTGGCGCTTTCTGCCTTCACGCAGCACGAAGCGCAGCTGATCCTCGTTCTGCCAGCTGACCTTCGCCGGGCGCAGCGGCACCCCGTCCAGCATGAGCCCGTGGCGCAGCCGCGCGAGCCCCGCGTCCGACAGCGATCCTTCCACCCGCACGAGGTATTCCTTCTCCACCCTCGAATCGTCGCCGATCAGGAGCTTCGCGATGCGGCCGTCCTGGGTCAGCACGAGCAGTCCGGTGGAGTCGATGTCGAGCCTGCCTGCGGGCGCGAGTCCCTTCGTCTGCAGCGGATGGAAGCGCTGCGGCGAGCGGTCGCCGGTGAACCGGGAGGCGGCGCTGATCAGCGTCACGGCCGGTCGATGCTCTCCCTCCGCCTGCCCCGAGACATAGCCGATCGGCTTGTTGAGCAGGATCGTCACGAGCGCGAGCTGGCGGGATTGCGCCTCGCGGCTCAAGGTGATCTCCTGCTCGGGGTAGGCGCGCGTGCCGAGCTCGGTGACGCGCTCGCCGTCGACGAACACCCAGCCGCGCTCGATGTAGCCGTCGGCTTCACGCCGCGAGCACAGTCCCCGCTCGGACAGGAGCTTCGAGACGCGGACCTTGGCGGAGTCGTTCACGCGGCGCCGGTCCTCACAGCAGGGAGTCGGTGAGGCGGGCAAGGTTCTCGAGCGTGCGCCGGGCGACACTGCGCCGCGCCCAGACCTCTGCCGACAGGTGCTCGCTCCGCGCGAGGTAATCCGCCTGCACGCGGCGCAGCTCCGCCGTCACGGTGCGATCGTAGACGAGCACGCTCACCTCGGCGTTGAGCGCGAACGAGCGCATGTCGAAGTTGCTCGACCCGATCAGTGCGACCTCGTCGTCCACGCTCAGGTGCTTGGCGTGCAGAAAGTTGCCGTAGTAGCGGTGCACGTGCACGCCGGCATCGAGCAGTTCTTCGTAGTACGACTGCTGGGCGAACTGGACGAGCGGCTTGTTCGACGCCTTGTCGACGATCAGTTGCACTGCGACGCCGCGCCGCGCAGCGAGCTCCATCGCATGCAGGATCGATTCGCTGGGAATGAAGTAGGGGGTCGTGAGCACGACGTGGCTGCGCGCCGCGCTCATGAGCGCGATCATCAGGTCCTCGGTCGTGCCTGCGTTGTAGCCGGGGCCGCTCGGCAGCACTTGCGCGAGCGCGGCCGCCGGAGCGTCGCTGGCGACGGCGTTGAGTGCGTGCGCCTCGGGCGGGATGTCGCCGATCTCGAAATAGCGGTCGGCGAGCAGCACGGCATGCAGGTCGCGCACGATCGGGCCGGTCGCGCGCACCATCATCTCCTCGTTCATGAGGCCGCGGTTTGCGTGCGCACTCACGATGTTCTGCGAGCCGAAGAAAGCGACGCGGCCGTCGACGACGGCGATCTTGCGATGGTTGCGCAGATCGATGCGGACCTTGTTCGGTCCCCACAGGCGCAGCGGCAGTGCGGAAGTGACCTCGATGCCGGCCGTGCGCATGCGCGGCGCGAGCCGCTTCAGGCCGGGGCGCGAGCCGATCGCATCCATCACGACCCGCACGTTGACGCCTCGCCGCGCGGCACGCTCCAGGGCAGCGGTCACGCGCTCGCCGGTCTCGTCCGGTGCGTAGATGTAATAGAGCATATGCACCGAGGCGTGCGCCTGCTCGATCTCGATCAGAAGGCGATCGATCGCCGCATCGTAGTGCGGCAGGAGCTCGAAGCGGTTGCCGCCGACGACGGAAAACTCCGACAGATTTTCGGCCAGGTCGAGGGCCGGCGCGAATTCGGGCGGCAGCGGCGGACGCAGCGGCGGACCGGTGTGCTCGCGGGCGCCGAGCGCCTTCAGCGCCTCGATGACCTTGGCCTGCATTTCGAGACGACTCCGCGGCAGGAACACGCGCCCGATCAGTCCGTACAGGAGGAGCCCGACCCAGGGCAGGAAGAAGATGAGCAGCAGCCACGCGCGCGCGGAGGCCGCGGGACGCCGCTGCGGCACGTAGAAAAGCATCGCGACGCGGATGATCCACTCACTCGCGACGTACAGGGTGCCGAGGCTGACCAAGGTTCTTCCCGCGCAGATGAAGCACGGGCGAGTTTAGCAGTTCGCCGACGCGACCCTGTTGCGGTCGTTGCGCCGCACTGGACAGCAAGTCCTCGGCGGCGCCAGAATTCCAAGGTTGCCCTTCGCTTTGCTCTCATCAGCGCCTCCTATGTCGACTGCCGCCACTGCGCCTGCGCCGAGCACGGATGTCCTGCCTGTGCGAAAGGTGCCGCTCGACCGGCCCTTCGTATGGCTGCGACTGGGGTGGCGCGACTTTACGCGCACGCCGTGGGCGAGCCTCCTCCACGGCCTCGTGATCGCCGCCGGCGGGGCCGTCATCCTCGCCGCGGGCTTCGAGCATTGGTATCTGCTGCCGGGCGCCTTCTCCGGCTTCGTCCTGGTCGGACCGATACTCGCGACCGGCTTGTACGAGCAGAGCCGGCTGCTCTCGCGTGGCAAGCGGCCGACGTTCGCGGACGCCATGCACGCCTGGCGGCGCGGGACGCGTCCGCTGGTGTGGCTCGGCCTCTTGCTGGCCGTTGCCGGTACGCTGTGGGTGCTGGTGTCCGCGGGGCTCTTCGCGCTCTTCGTGAAGACGCCGATCGAAGACGCGCGCGGCTTCCTGCGCTATGTGGTGCGGGCGCAGGGCGATTTCGTGTTCGTGATGTGGCTCGCTGCGGGCGGGCTCGGTGCGGCGCTCGTATTCGCGGCCACGGCCGTCTCGCCGCCCCTGCTGCTGGGGCGCATCGTGACTCTGCGCAGCGCCATTCTCACGAGCGTGCGGGCGGTGGGTGAGAATCCGCTTGCCCTCGCGCTGTGGGCGACCCTCATCATGCTTGCCACGGCGGTTTCGATCGCCACAGCGATGGTGGGCTTCATCGTCACCGTTCCGGTGCTCGGCCATGCGACGTGGCATGCCTACCGGGATCTTGTCGACACGTCCGCGGTACCCTTGCGGTACTGAGCCCAAGCCACCGCGCGTCCAGCATGTTCGGCCTCACGGAAGAGCAGATCGCCCAGTTCGGCCTCACGTTCGGGCTGAGCGGCTTCATGCTCTACATGATGTTCATCATCTGGAACCTGGCGAAGGAGTCGAAGGCCGGACGGCTCGGTACCTTCGTGCTCTTCTTCGTGCTTGCGTTCGGCATGATGGGTTTCATTGCCAAGACCGTTCTGACCTGGTTCCTCGAAGCGTAGGCGGCCGCCTGCCACCGCCAGGTCGCACCGCGAATCGCATTGTGCGGCGCGGCTGTCGGAAGCTAGAATCAAAGACATTTCACGGAATCCTTCCACCATGAACACGACGACGGACTCGCAGCGAGACGTGCCACCCGCGGCTCAGGACTTGGCAGCGTCATTCGCCGAGATCGCCCGCCAGAGCGGCGAACAGGTGATGCAATACATGCAGCGCCAGATGTCCGCGGGCGGCCTGGTGGCGGACGAAATGGGTGTTGCACAGGCGTTCATGGACCTGACCCGGCACATGATGCAGGATCCGATGAGGCTCGCGCAGGCGCAGATGAAGCTCTGGCAGGACTACATGCTGCTCTGGCAGGCGTCGACCCTGCGCGCCTTCGGGCAATCCCCGGCGCCGGTGGCAGCGCCGGCGTCGGGCGACAAGCGCTTCCGGCACGAGGACTGGGAGCAGAACTTCGTGTTCGATTTCGTGAAACAGTCGTACCTGATCGCCGCGCGCCACCTGCACGGCATCGTCGCGAGCGTGGAGGGGCTCGATGAAAGGACGAAGAAGAAGGCCGACTTCTTCACGCGCCAGTACATCGACGCCCTCGCGCCGACCAATTTCGTGCTGACCAATCCCGAGGTGCTGCGCGAGACGGTCGACTCCGGCGGACAGAACCTCGTGAAGGGGCTCGGCAATCTGCTGGCGGACATCGAGCGCGGCAACGGGCAGTCGATTCGCATCCGGATGACCGATCCCGGCGCCTTCAAGCTGGGGGAGAACATCGCCAACACCCGCGGCAAGGTCGTCTACCAGAACGAGCTCATGCAGCTGCTGCAATACGAGCCGACCACGGCGCAGGTCCTGCGCAAGCCGCTGCTGATCGTGCCGCCCTGGATCAACAAGTTCTACATCCTCGATCTGCGGGAGAAGAACTCCTTCATCAAGTGGGCGGTCGATCAGGGCCACACGGTCTTCGTGATCTCCTGGGTGAATCCGGACGCGGAGCTCGCACACAAGGACTTCGAGGATTACCTGCTCGAAGGGCCGGTCGACGCGCTGGAGCAGATCCACAAGGCGACCGGCGAGCGCGAGGTCAACGCGATGGGCTATTGTCTCGGCGGGACGCTGCTCGCGTGCACGCTCGGCTACCTTGCAGGAAAGCGCGAGCAGCGCATCGCGAGCGCCACGTTCTTCACGACGATGATCGATTTTTCCGACCCGGGCGAGCTCGAGGTGTTTCTCGACGAGCGTTCGATCGATTCCCTCGAGAAGAAGATGAAGCGGCGCGGCTATCTCGAGGGCCACGAGATGGCAGGCACCTTCAACATGCTGCGTGCCAACGATCTCATCTGGTCGTTCGTGATCAACAACTATCTGCTGGGGAAGGATCCTTTTCCGTTCGACCTGCTGCACTGGAACTCGGATTCGACGCGGCTGCCCGCCGCCATGCACAGCTTCTATCTGCGCAACTGTTATCTGAAGAACGTCCTCAAGGATCCGAGCGGCGTCGTGTTCGCGGGCGTGTCGGTCAATCTCTGGAACGTCAGGACACCGGCCTATTTCCTCTCGACCATCGAAGACCATATCGCGCCGTGGAAATCGACGTTCAGCGGTGCCCAGATCTTCGCCGGTCCGGTCAAGTTCGTGCTCGGTGGGTCGGGTCACATCGCCGGCGTCATCAATCCGCCGGTCGCGAAGAAATACGGCTACTGGACCAACCCGAAACTCGTGCCGGATCCCGACGCCTGGCTCGCCGAGGCGACGCAGCATTCGGGTTCATGGTGGCCGGACTGGCAGCAATGGGTGGCGGCGTTGGCCGGCGGCAAGGTTCCGGCGCGCGTCCCGGGTTCCGGCGGCCTCCAGGTACTGGAGGACGCGCCGGGCTCTTACGTCCAGGCGCGCCTGGACGCACCCAGCCCCGCGGCGGGCTGACTGAATACGGACAGCGCGGCGCCGCGGGAGCGATCCCCCGTGCTGCGCGCACAACACGGAGATTCCACATGGATTTTGAGAACCTCATCCTCGAAGAGCGGGAACCCGGCCTCTGGCTGCTGACGGTGCACCGGCCGGCGGCCCTGAATGCGCTGAATCGCGCCACCCTGGCCGAGCTTGCCCTGGCCGTGCGGGCAATCCGGGAGCGCGCCGATGCGCGCGTGCTGCTCGTCACCGGCTCGGGCGAGAAGGCGTTCGTCGCGGGTGCCGACATCCGCGAACTGGCGGCGCTCACGCCGATGGAAGCGCAGGCAATGGCGGAGCTGGCGAGCGATACCTTCCGCGGGCTGGAACGCCTGTCGATCCCGACGGTGGCGCTGGTCAACGGCTTCGCCCTGGGCGGCGGCTGTGAGCTCGCGATGAGTTGCGACATCCTGCTGGCCTCGGACCGCGCGGTCTTCGGGCAGCCGGAGATCAACATCGGCATCATGCCGGGCTTTGGCGGCACGCAACGCTTGCTGCGCTTAGTCGGCCGTTCCCGGGCGCTGGAGCTCATCATGACCGGGCGTCAGGTCAAGGCGGAGGAGGCCAGGGCGATCGGGTTGGTGAACTACGTACACCCGCCGGCGGAGTTGCTCGAACGCGGTCTCGAACTCGGCCGTACCCTGGTCACCAAGCCGCCGCTTTCCATCAAGCTCATCAAGCAGATGGTGCAGCACGGTCTCGACATGAATCTGTCCGGCGCGACGTTGTGGGAGACCGATGGCTTCGGCCTTGCTTTCGCGACCGATGACCGGCGCGAGGGCATGGCGGCCTTTCTGGAGAAGCGGCCGCCGAGATTTACCGGCCACTGACGCCGGCCGATCGCCGGGAATCCCGCGACGACCCCGCGGTCAAACCCGGCGTTGCGAGGCCGCCGTCAGAGCCGGCCCGACGCGAGCGACACGAAGGAGACAACGATGGAGATGCACGACCACGATCCGCAGGAGACACGGGAGTGGCTCGATGCGCTCGGGGCGGTGCTGGAGGTAGAAGGGCCGGAGCGGGCTCATTACCTCCTCGAGCGACTGATCGAGAAGGCGCGCAGATCGGGCGCCTACCTCCCGTACAGCGCCAATACGGCGTACATCAACACCATTCCGCCGCACGCCGAGGAGCGTTCACCCGGGGACTACGAGCTCGAGCACCGCATTCGCTCCTATGCACGCTGGAACGCGCTCGCCATGGTGCTGCGCGCCAACCGGCGCACGAACGTGGGCGGACACATCGCGAGCTTCGCCTCGGCGGCAACGCTGTATGACGTCGGCTACAACCACTTCTGGCGGGCACGCACCGACACGCGCGAAGGCGATCTGCTGTTCGTGCAGGGACATTCCGCACCCGGCATCTACGCCCGTGCCTTCCTGCTCGGCCGCTTGACCGAGGAGCAGCTCGACAACTTCCGCCAGGAGGTCGACGGCAAGGGACTCTCTTCGTACCCGCATCCCTGGCTCATGCCGGAGTTCTGGCATTTCCCGACCGTGTCGATGGGTCTGGGTCCGCTCATGGCGATCTACCAAGCCAAGTTCATGAAGTATCTGCAGGACCGCGGCCTCGCCAATACCGAGGGGCGCAAGGTCTGGGCGTTCATGGGCGACGGCGAGATGGACGAGCCCGAGTCGATGGGCGCGATCGGCGTCGCCGCGCGCGAGCGGCTCGACAACCTGATCTTCGTCGTGAACTGCAATCTGCAGCGACTGGACGGACCGGTCCGCGGCAACGGCAAGATCATCCAGGAGCTCGAGGCGGATTTTCGCGGCGCCGGGTGGAACGTGATCAAGGTGATCTGGGGCTCGTACTGGGATCCGCTCTTCGCCAAGGACAAGCACGGTCTCCTGTTGAAGCGCATGGGCGAGTGCGTCGATGGCGACTACCAGACGTTCAAGTCGAAGGATGGCGCGTACGTCCGCAAGCACTTCTTCGGCAAGTATCCCGAGCTGCTCGCACTCGTCGCCAACATGACCGACGATGACATCTGGCGTCTCAATCGGGGCGGCCACGATCCGCACAAGGTCTACGCCGCTTACGCGGCCGCGGTGAAGCACACCGGCCAGCCGACGGTGATCCTCGCCAAGACGATCAAGGGCTACGGCATGGGCGAATCGGGCGAGGCGCAGAACATCACGCACCAGCAGAAGAAGATGGGCACCACCTCGCTCAAGGCGTTCCGCGATCGCTTCAATCTGCCGATCCCGGACGATGAGATCGAGTCGCTGCCCTACCTGCGTTTCGAGGACGCTTCGCCCGAGCTCGAGTACATGCGGGGGCGACGCCAGAGCCTGGGCGGCTTCATGACCCGGCGCCGGCGCAAGGCGGACGCGCTCGAGGTGCCGCCGCTGTCCGCCTTCCAGTCGCTGCTGAAGAGCTCCGAGGACCGCGACTTCTCTACCACCATGGCCTTCGTGCGCATCCTGAACCTGCTCGTGAAGGACAAGCAGATCGGCCGCCGCGTGGTGCCGATCGTGGCCGATGAATCGCGCACCTTTGGCATGGAAGGCATGTTCCGTCAGCTCGGCATCTGGTCGTCCGTCGGACAGCTGTACACGCCCCAGGATGCCGATCAGCTCATGTACTACAAGGAGGACAAGCACGGCCAGATTCTGCAGGAGGGCATCAACGAGGCCGGCGCGATGGCGGACTGGATCGCCGCCGCCACCTCTTACAGCACGCACGGCGTGCCCATGATCCCCTTCTACATCTTCTATTCGATGTTCGGCTTCCAGCGCATCGGGGATCTCGCCTGGGCCGCGGGGGACTCGCGCTGCCGGGGCTTCCTGGTGGGCGGTACCGCCGGTCGCACCACCCTCAACGGCGAGGGGCTGCAGCACGAGGACGGGCACAGCCACGTGCTCGCTTCGACCATTCCGAACTGCATCTCGTACGACCCCGCGTTTGCGTTCGAACTCGCGGTGATCATTCAGGACGGGCTGCGGCGCATGTACGCCGAGCAGGAGGATGTCTTCTACTACATCACCGTCATGAACGAAAACTACGTTCATCCGGCGCTGCCCGCGGGTGCTGAAGCGGGCATTCTCAAGGGGATGTATCTGCTGCGCGCCGGCGCCGAAGGTGCGGGTCCTCGCGTGCAGCTCATGGGCGCGGGGACGATCCTGCGCGAGGTGCTGGCCGCCGCCGATCTTCTCGAACAGGAGTGGGGCGTCAGCGCCGACGTGTGGAGCGCCACCAGTTTCTCGGAGCTGCGTCGGGACGGGCTGGAGGCGACACGCTGGAATCTGCTCCATCCCGAGGCACCGCCTGCGCTTTCTTACGTCGAGTGTTGCCTGAAGGACCGCAAGGGACCGGTGATCGCCGCGAGCGACTACATGAAGATCGTGGCCGACCAGATCCGGGCGTACGTGCCCCGACGCTTCGCGGTACTGGGGACGGACGGCTATGGGCGCTCCGACACGCGCGACCAGCTGCGCCGATTCTTCGAGGTGAATCGCCATTGGGTCGTGCTCGCGGCGCTGCAGGCGCTTGCCGCGGAAGGTGACATTCCGCGCGTGCAGGTCGGCCAGGCGATCGCGAAATACCGCATCGACCCGACCAAGCCGAGTCCGGTCCGGGTCTGAAGCATCGTACGAGACTGCACGGGGAACGCATGGGCGCGATCAAGGAGGTGCTGGTTCCGGACATCGGCGATTTCAGCAACATCCCGGTGATCGAGGTGATGGTCAAGCCAGGCGATCGGGTGAAGCCGGAGGACTCCCTCATCGTCCTCGAGTCCGACAAAGCGACGCTCGACGTTCCGGCCCCGTTTGGCGGCGCGGTGAAGACGCTCAAGGTGCAGGTCGGCGACCGCGTCTCCGAGGGCACGGCGATTCTCGAGCTGGAGGCCGAAGAGGTCGAGGTCCAACTGCCCGCACCCACTCCCCCCCCGCCGGAAGCAGCGAAGCCCGAGACCGCATCGGTCATTCGACCGGAGACGGCAGCGAGCGCGGCACTACCGCCGAGTCTGCCGCACGCGAGCCCGGCGATCCGCCGCTTCGCCCGCGAGCTGGGTGTGGACCTGCGCCAGGTTCGCGGCAGCGGGCCGTCGCAGCGGATCCTGATAGACGACGTGCAGTCCTTCGTTCGGGCTGCGCTCGCCGCCGGTACCCCGTCAGATGCGCCCGCCGCGACGGCACCGTCCCGGACCGCCTGCCACTTCGATGAAGCCGACGTCACTGACCTCGAGGCCTTCCGTGAGGAAGTCGCATCGTCAGTGCGCGCTGCCGGGTTCGAGCTGACGCTTGCCCCGTTCCTGCTGAAGGCAGTCGCGCCGGCCGTACAGAAATTCCAGGCCTTGAACGCCGGGCACGGCAACGATCCCAGTGCAGCGGGGTCCGGCTGTCATCTCGGATTCGCGTTCGACACGCCGAACGGACGCGTGGTGCCCCTGATCCGCGACGTGGATCGTAAGGGCGTCCTCGATCTGGCGCGCGAGATCGAGGAACTCGGCGCGCGGGTCCGGGACAAGCGGCTCGAGCCTGCCGACCTCGCGCGGGGAGCGTTCTCGATCGCGAGTCTCGGCAGCGCCGGTGGCACAGGCTTTACACCGGTCGTGGATGCGCCGGCCGTCGCGGTGCTGGGCGTCACGCGACCGCAGCCCAAGCTCGTCGAGCGGGAGGGCAAGGCCGTCACGCGCTGCATGCTCCCGCTGTGTTTGTCGTATGATTCCCGGGCGATCGACGCCACCGCGGCGGCGCGCTTCACGGCAGACGTGGCTGCGTTGCTGGGCGACCTGAGACGCGCGAGCCTTTAGAAGAGAACTTGCGAGAACATACATTGCCCTCGACGGAATGCCTGACCGGTTGCATCCCCGGAGGGCGGGTTGCCACGCATGGCTAGTACCGGTCCCGTTGGCATTCTCGGGGGTACGTTCGACCCGATTCACGTCGGGCACCTGCGCTTTGCCGAAGAGATCGTCGATGCCTGCAAGCTGGCGGTGGTGCGTTTCATCCCCGCCGCGATACCGCCGCACCGCGCCACACCGCGGGTCACCGCCGACGACCGACTGGAGATGGCGCGGCTTGCCATCGCCGACAACCCACGTTTCGGTCTGGACGATCGTGAGCTCAGGCGGGCTGGGCCGAGCTACACCTTCGACACTTTGACCGCGTTGCGTCAGGAGATCGGGACGACGCGCCCGGTCTGCCTTCTGCTCGGGGCCGATGCGTTCCTCGATCTCGCGACCTGGCATCGCTGGCACGAGCTCTTCTCCCTCGCGCATGTCGTCGTGGCACATCGACCGGGGTTCCCCGTCGACTCATGGGGGCAGCGCATGCCGCAGCCGCTTGCGCGGGAATACGAGGCGCGGCGTCTCATGCAACCGCTTGCCACGCACTGGACTCCCGCCGGCGGGATCGCGACTGTCGCCACCACGGCGCTCGACATTGCGGCGACGCGCATCCGCGCCGGCCTCGGGGCCGGTCGGTCCCAGCGTTATTTGATCCCCGACTCGGTTCTCGACTATATTGAAACGCGGGGCCTGTACAAGGAGTCGGATGAAACCGGAAGAAACGAAGCGGTTGACGATTGAAGCGCTCGAAGACGTAAAGGGGCGCGATATCGTGGTGCTGGATACGAGTCGCCTGTCGTCGCTCTTCGATTGCATGATCATCGCCAGCGCCGATTCGACGAGACAGGCCAAGGCCATGGCGCGGCGCGTGCAGGAGCGCATCAAGGACCGCGATGGGGCGGTGCTCGGGGTGGAGGGGGAACAGGACGGGGACTGGGTCCTGGTCGATCTGGGCAGTGTGATCGTGCACATCATGCATCCCGCCACCCGTGCTTACTACAATCTGGAAGAGCTGTGGGGGCCGCAGTTTCTGCCCGCGGCACGGCGCCAGGTCGCGTCGAGCTGATTCCAGCATCATGAGCGTTGTCGAATATGCGGATGATCGTGATAGCAGTCGGTCACCGCATGCCCGCCTGGGTGCAGTCCGGATTCGCGGAGTATGCGTGCCGCCTGCCGCGGCCGGCGCAGATCGAGCTGATCGAGGTGCGGCCGGTGCGCCGGTCGGCGGCGGTGGGCGTGGAGCGGGCGATGACACAGGAAGAGTCGCGCATCGAGGCCGCCGTCCCCGCGGGTTGTCGGCGCGTGGTCCTCGACGAGCGCGGGGTCGAGTTGACGAGCATCGAGCTCTCGCGAAGGGTCGAGACGTGGCTTGGAGCGGGGCGGGACGTGGCACTCGTCATCGGCGGCGCCGACGGACTGACCGAGCGCTTCCGCAAGACCGCCGACCTCGTACTCGCGCTCTCCCGCCTGACCCTGCCGCACGGTCTCGCGCGCGTGCTGCTCGCGGAGCAGTTGTACCGCGCTATTTCGATCATGCACAATCATCCCTATCATCGGGAATAATGCGGCCCGGTCCGGGTCGCGCAGATGGAGCAGGCCGGTGTCATTTCGAGAACAACGCGTCTACCTAGCGTCGCGCAGCCCGCGGCGCCGCGAGCTCTTGAAGCAGATTGGCGTCGCCTTCGACGTGCTGCTCCTGCGCGAAGATCCCGCCCGCGGCGAGGACATCGACGAGCGCGTCGTGCAGGGGGAGAGTCCGCAGGACTACGTGACCCGCATCGCCAGAGCGAAGGCAGAGCTCGGCTGGGTGCGTGTGCTGCAGCGCCGTCTGCGGCCCAATCCCGTCCTCGGCGCGGACACCTCGGTGATCCTGGATGGCGAGGTGCTCGGCAAGCCCGAGGGCCGCCAGGACGCCGAGCGCATGCTCGCCAAGCTGTCTGGGCGCTCGCACCAGGTGCTGTCTGCGGTCGCACTCTGCTACCGGGATCTGGCGGCCTTGCGGCTCTCGTCGACGACGGTGGAGTTTCGCACGCTGACGGAGCAGGAGATCCACCGCTACGTCGCCACCGGCGAGCCGCTCGACAAGGCCGGTGCCTACGCCATCCAGGGCCGTGGCGCCGCCTTCGTGCGCAACATCTCCGGCAGCTACTCTGGCGTCATGGGGTTGCCCCTGTTCGAGATGGTGGAGTTGATGCAGCACTTCGGCTTCGAGTTTCTGTGACTGAAGAGATCCTGGTCAACGTCACGCCGCAGGAGACGCGCGTGACGGTGATGCAGCAGGGGGTCGTGCAGGAACTGCACATCGAGCGCGCAAGCAGTCGCGGGCTGGTGGGCAACATCTACCTGGGGCGCGTCGCGCGGGTTCTGCCCGGGATGCAGTCCGCGTTCATCGACATCGGGCTCGACCGCGCAGCGTTCCTGCACGTGGCCGACATCTGGGGCAATCGGCACGGCGCGGAGGAGTCGAAGCCGATCGAGAAGCTGCTCGCCGAGGGGCAGAACATCCTGGTGCAGGTAATCAAGGATCCGATCGGCACCAAGGGCGCGCGGCTCTCGACCCAGGTCAGCATCGCCGGCCGCTGTCTGGTCTATCTGCCGCAGGAATCGCATATCGGCATCTCGCAGCGCATCGAGGACGAGGTCGAGCGCACCCAGCTCAGGGAGAAGCTGCAGCAGGCGCTGCCGGGCGACGAGACCGGCGGCTTCATCATCCGCACCATGGCGGAAGCCGCGTCGATTCCCGAGCTTGCTTCCGACATCGATTATCTGCGGCGGCTGTGGCGCGGCATCCGCGACGAGTCGGTGCAGGCGAGCGCGCCGGCGCCCCTGTACCAGGACCTCAACTTGAGCCTGCGCGTGCTGCGCGACTTCGTGAGCGACGAGACCGCGCGTGTGCTGGTCGACTCGCGCGAAACGCATCAGAAGATGCTCGCTTTCGCGCAAGCGTACACCCGCAACTTCAGCGATCGTGTGGAGCATTACAGCGGTGAGCGGCCGCTATTCGACCTCTATGCGGTGGAGGACGAGATCGAGCGCGCACTTGCACGCCGTGTCGACCTCAAATCCGGCGGTTATCTCATCATCGACCAGACCGAGGCGCTGACCACGGTGGACGTGAACACCGGTGGCTACGTGGGCGGGCGCAACTTCGACGACACTATCTTCAAGACCAATCTCGAGGCGGCACAGGCGATCGCGCGCCAGTTGCGGCTGCGCAACCTGGGCGGCATCATCATCATCGACTTCATCGACATGGACAACGAGGAGCACCGCAGCGCCGTGCTCTCGGAGTTCAGGAAGGCCCTCACGCGCGACCGCACGCGCATGTCGGTGAACGGTTTCACCGCGCTCGGACTGGTCGAGATGACGCGCAAACGCACCCGCGAGAGCCTCGCGCACGTGCTGTGCGAGGCGTGTCCCACCTGCCAGGCACGTGGGGAGGTGAAGACGGCGCAGACGGTGTGTTACGAGATTCTGCGCGAGATTCTGCGCGAGGACCGGCAGTTCAACGCCCGCGAGTATCGCATCCTCGCCGCGCAGAACGTGATCGACCTTTTCCTCGACGAAGAGTCGCAGAGCCTCGCGATGTTGGGCGACTTCATCGGTAAGCCGATCTCGCTGCAGGTGGAGAACCAGTACTCACCGGAGCAGTACGACGTGATCCTGATCTGAGCGCCCTGCGGGGGGGTGGGACGTCAGGCGGCGTGGATCGCCGGTGAAGTTTCCTCGTGGCTCGATATGATCTTCTTCACGCCGACCAGCTCGGCGTGCCTTTCGCGCAATACGTTCTTCTGTGCGTCCAGATCACGCATGCGTCCCTGAAGGTTGCTCAGGTTTTCTGCCACCTTGCGGAAGCCCTCCACACGGCGTGTGAGCAGCGCCTCGTGTTCCTTGATCTGGAGCGAGAGCGGGCCGAGGACCGATTTCAGCCACACGTCGACCTCCGCGCGCGCGCCATCGAAGACTTCCCGCGCCTGCGTGACGAGCCCGTTGTAGAAGCGGCGCACCAGGAAATGCTTCTCGGTCATAACATTCACCGGGTCGCGGCAGAAGTCCTCGACCTGCTTCTGGAGGGCGAACATCGCGACCGTGTGGCGTTCGAGATCGAGCGGCGGTGGCACCAGCCGCGCGAACCCATAGCCCTCGTGGAAGCGTTCGTATACGCCATCCACCAGCTTTTGCACGTCGGACGAGAACTTGAGGATCTTCTGGCTCTGCGCCGAGTAATGCTCGAACAGAGACTGCATGGCACGCATGAGTCCGCGCGTGGTCCAGCTGCCCTCGATGTCCTCGCGACCTTGCTCCAGGATGTGTTCGATGAAGCCCGAATCGAGGTTCGTGAGCAGCATGCCCCCCTGCTTGATGACCGCCGCGGAGGCGAGCCTGAACCCCTGCACCTGCTCGCCGTAGGTCGAGCGGTTGGCCTCCAGCTTCGCGAGCATCGCCTTCGCGATCGTGCGGTTCTTGCCGGCGAGCTGTGCGAGTTCCTTCAGTTCCGTGCGAATCGCATCGAGCTGGTTTTCCACCGTCTGCAGAGACGATTCGACCATGGTGCCGATCTCCCGCTCGACGGCGGTGCGGAGGATCTCCTGTTTCGCGGGCACGATCTCGTCGGCGAGGACGCGCTCAAGCAGCTTGATGCCGCTGCGCGACAGGAGCGCTTCGTCGTCGCGGACTTTGGCGAGCAGAGCCTTCTGCGCGGATATCGGGAACACGTGGCGGCGCGGCAACTGGAGGATCTGTGCCGTGTTGTCCACCTGGCGGTCGATACTGGCGGAAATCGCCGCCGCACCCTTGAGATCGTCCCACAGCAGGTCGATCTTGTTCAGCACCGCGAGCCGGCGGGGTACGAAGGTCTGCACGTATTTCTGCCAGACTTCGAGATCCGACTTGGTCACGCCCGTGTCCAGCGCCAGCATGAAGACGGCGGCGTGCGCATTCGGAATCATCGAGAGCGTGAGCTCGGGCTCTGCACCGAGCGCGTTCAGACCTGGCGTGTCGAGGATGACGAGGCCGTTCTTGAGCAGCGTGTGCGGGTAGTTGATGACCGCGTGGCGCCAGGCCGGGATCTCGACGCGGTCGGCGTCGCGCAGGATGACGGTGGACGTCTCGGGGCCGGTCTCGTCGAGAAGCCCCAAATCCCTTGCTTCCTGCACTGTCACTGACTTGGACCGCGCCAGCTCCTGCATTGCCTGCGCCATATCGTCGTGGGAATCCAGGTTGAGCCTGAGCTTTACCCATTCGACGGGTGAGCGCTTGAGCGTCGCGATGCTCTCGTTGCGCTTGCGTGTTTCGATCGGCAAGAGCTTGATTTGCGGCGGCTCGTTTGGATCGTAGAAGATCTCGGTCGGACACATGGTGGTGCGCCCCACGTCCGATGGCAGCAGCCGCCGTTTGTAGTTGGCAAAGAAGAGTGCGTTGATGAGTTCGGTCTTGCCGCGTGAGAACTCCGCGACGAAGGCGAGGGTGACGCGATCCTGGCGCAGGCTCTCGACGAGATCGTAGATGCGAAGCGCGTTCTGGATGTCCACGTGCCCGTTTGCGTCGAGCCAGGCTTGGTACGCTTCGATGCCATGAATGAGGCGTTGTCGCCACTCGGAATAGCGGGCGACCTGTTGTTCCAACGCGCTGCTGTTCATCGCTGTTCCCAGGCGGTCAATATGCTCTGCGCGCCTGGACCCGGTGCGTCCAGTTCCACGAGCTTGCGCCGGGCGTGGCGTCCGGCGCGAATGTAGATGCGGCTCGGTGGCAGGTCGAAGGCATGACTCAGGAACTCGATCAGCGCGGCGTTGGCCCTGTCATGCGTGGCGGGGGCGGCGATTCGAACTTTCATCGTTGCGCCAAGGAGTCCGGCGACTTCGGTGCGTCGGGCACCCGGCTGGATGGAGAGCGACAGCGTGAACTGCTCGCCGCTTCGTCGAAACCAGCTCGGAGCGGCGGCCTCCAAACCGGCGCGCTTGCCCGTCGGGCGCATCACTTACGCAATCAACATGCCAAGCACCAGGCGTTCCAGCGCCGCGACGGGGAGCATCAGCAGCAACTGGCAGACGACGAAGACGACGAGTGGCGACAGGTCAACCCCTCCCAGCGCCGGGAGACGTCCCTGGATCGGCCGCAGAAACGGCCGGGTGAGGCTATCCAGCAGGAACATGGCCGGACTTCCTGGGCTGACCCAGCTCATGACAGCCATGATCAGCACGAGCCCCATGATCAGATAGAGTGCCATGCGCACGATGTGCAGCGCGGCGAGCAGCACGATCGCTGTCCCTGTTACGGCAGGCGAACTCGCGCTGGGTAGCGGGCGCACGCCGAGAAGGTCCAGTCCGGCGACGAGCAGGATCGCGGCCAGCCAGGCCGCGACCAAGCTCGCAAGGTCGTAGCCCCACAGGCCGGGCACGATCCGTCGCAGCGGGCGCACGGCAAAATCGGTCACCGCTATCACGAAACGCGAAAACGGGTGTGCGTACGCGGTGCGGCTCCACTGCATGAAAAACCGCAGCAGTGCCGCGAACACGAACAGGCTCAATGCCGTGTCGAGCAGAAAACCGATGGCCTGTCCGAGCATCGGGCGGCGGTGACTCGTTATGCCGAGCGGACGCTCAGTCCCGGCGACCGAGTTCTGCGCCCAGTTCGCGCGAGCGTTGCGCGGCCGCGTCCACCGCGCGAGTGACGATCTGCTTCAGGCCTGCGGCCTCGAACGATTGAATGGCGCGCTCGGTGGTGCCACCTGCCGAAGTCACGCGGGCGCGAAGCGAGGCGGCATCCTCCGGACCTTCGGCAGCCACCCGGGCTGCGCCGAGGACGGTCTGCAGGGTCAGCTGGCGCGCTGCGGCGGTATCGAGCCCCAGCCGCCGGGCCGCCTCCTCGAGAGCCTCGATGAAATAGTAGACGTACGCCGGCCCACTGCCCGATACCGCGGTGACAGCGTCCATGGCGTCTTCATCGGTGAGCCACAGGGTCTCGCCGACTGCGCTGAGAATGCTCTCTGCAAGGTTGCGCTCGCTCGCGTTCGCGGCGGGAGCTGCGTAGAGCGCGGACATGCCGCAACCGAGGACGGCGGGCGTGTTGGGCATCGCACGCACGATCCGGCGATACCCGCCCAGCCACCGACTGAGGTCGCCGGTGCGGATTCCAGCGGCGATGGAGATCAAGAGCTGATGATGCATCGAGCCCGCGAGATCGCCGGCTACTTCGTGGAGTTGCTGCGGCTTCGTGGCGAGCACGATGCACTCGCATGAGGTAAACCCTGGATCGAGCGACTCCCGAGCGTCGATCCCGAACCGCTCTCGCAGGCGCTCCCGCGCTTCCACGCTCACTTCCACGACCTGCAGCTGCCCGGTGGAAAAGCCCTTGCCGAGCAGGCCGCCGATGAGGGCGGAGGCCATGTGACCGCCGCCGACGAAACCGATGCTGACTGACAATTGAGAACTCCGAAGCTGGCGGGCTCAAGCGAGCCCGATTGGGAACAAATGGGACTCCGTTGCGCGATCGAAGGGGTTACCTGTATGCGCGGCCGCGCTTCGCCGATGGCCTGTTTGCGCGCTGCTCAGCCCCTTCGATAGATGGTCGGGAGTATAGGCGGAGGGGCCAGTCGCGGCAACCGGGCGCTGGTCGATGCATTGGACTCAGCGGCGCGGACCAAAGATCGCTGTACCGACGCGCACGATCGTCGCACCCTCCAGGACCGCAGCCTCGATGTCGTCGGACATGCCCATCGAGAGCGTATCGAGTGCGAGGCCTTCTGCGCAGATGCGATCCTTGAGTTCGCGGAGCACGCGAAACCAGTGCCGCTTTGCTGGCTCTTCGCGTTCGGGTTGCGGGATCGCCATCAAACCACGCAGACGCAGATGGGGCAACGCAGCCACGGCGAGCGCGAGGCGGCATGCATCCTCGGGTGCCACACCACCCTTGCTTGCTTCGCCACTCACGTTTACTTGCAGGCAGACATGCAGCGGTGGAAGGTTCGGGGCGCGGGCCGCAGACAGGCGCGCGGCGATCTTCTCGCGATCCACGCTGTGCACCCAGGCGAAGCTCTCGGCGATGGCTCGCGTCTTGTTGCTCTGAAGCGGCCCGATGAAGTGCCATTCGATAGGCAAGTCAGACAGCTGGCCTATCTTTTGCACTCCCTCCTGCGCGTAATTCTCGCCGAAGGCGCGCTGGCCAGCTTGCCAGGCTTCCCTGAGATGGGACGCCGGCCAGGTCTTGCTGACGGCCAGCAACTGAATCTCAGAAGCGTCACGGCCCGCCGCGCGCGCTGCGCGATCGATCCGGGCTCGTACCGATTGCAGGGCCGAAGCCAGTGTGGACATAATGCCGGACGCTTCTCGAAAGGCAGTTCTAATACGCTGATCCCTATTGAATTTCTGTGCGCATCCGCAGGCGGTGCGCGCCGCGGAGTCGATTCTAATGGACATTGCCGAACTGCTTTCGTTTGCCGTGAAGAACAAGGCCTCGGACCTGCACTTGTCGGCCGGACTGCCGCCGATGATTCGCGTGCACGGCGACGTACGCCGCATCAACCTGCCTGCCATGGAGCACAAGGATGTTCATGGCATGGTGTACGACATCATGAACGATGGCCAGCGGAAGTTCTACGAGGAGAATCTGGAGTGCGACTTCTCGTTCGCGATCCCGAACCTCGCGCGTTTTCGCGTTAACGCCTTCGTGCAGCATCGCGGCGCCGGCGCCGTCTTCCGCACCATTCCCTCCAAGGTGCTGACATTGGAGGATCTGAAGGCGCCCGAGATCTTCAAGGACATCTCGAATCAGCCGCGCGGCATCGTCCTCGTCACCGGTCCGACGGGATCCGGCAAGTCCACGACGCTGGCAGCGATGATCAACTTCATCAACGAGAACGAGCACGGCCACATCCTCACGGTCGAGGACCCGATCGAGTTCGTGCACGAATCGAAGAAGTGCCTCATCAACCAGCGCGAGGTCGGCCCGCATACGCTCTCCTTCTCGAACGCCCTGCGCTCGGCGCTGCGCGAGGACCCGGACGTGATCCTGGTGGGCGAGATGCGGGACCTCGAAACCATTCGCCTCGCACTTACCGGCGCGGAAACGGGTCACCTCGTCTTCGGGACGTTGCACACGAGTTCGGCGGCGAAGACCATCGACCGCATCATCGATGTCTTCCCGGCCGCCGAAAAGGAGATGGTGCGCGCGATGCTGTCCGAGTCTTTGCGGGCGGTCATCTCGCAGACCCTGCTCAAGACCAAGGACGGTAGCGGTCGCGTCGCCGCGCACGAGATCATGATTGGCACGCCCGCGATTCGCAACCTCATTCGCGAGAACAAGGTCGCGCAGATGTATTCGGCAATCCAGACCGGCCAACAGCTGGGCATGCAGACCCTCGACCAGAATCTGCACGAGCTTGTCCGGCGCAACGTCGTGGCGGCGGCCGAGGCGCGCAACCGCGCGATGAACAAGGACATGTTCGTCGGCTGAGCGCACGGCCGAGAGCATACCGGGAGCATCTCATGGAAAGAGACCAGGCAGTCAAGTTCATGAACGACCTGCTGCGGGTCATGGTGAGCAAGAAGGCATCCGACCTCTTCATCACATCCGGCTTTCCCCCAGCCTTCAAGGTCGACGGCAAGGTGACGCCGATATCGAACCAGACGCTGTCGCCGACCCACACCCAGGAACTCGCCCGTTCGATCATGAACGACAAGCAGGCTGAGGAGTTCGAGGCGAGCAAGGAATGCAACTTCGCGATTAGCCCGCCTGGTGTTGGCCGCTTCCGCGTCAATGCTTTCGTGCAGCAGGGCCGCGTCGGCCTCGTCCTGCGCACCATTAACTCCGCGATTCCGAAGATCGACGAACTCGGTCTGCCGCCCCAGCTCAAGGAGATCGCGCTGACCAAGCGCGGTCTCGTGGTCTTCGTCGGCGGCACTGGCAGTGGCAAGTCGACTTCGCTTGCGGCGATGATTGGCTTCCGCAACGAGAACACGCACGGTCACATCGTAACGATCGAGGATCCGATCGAATACGTACACGAGCACAAGAACTGCATCGTCACACAGCGCGAGGTCGGGGTCGATACCGATTCCTGGCACGCCGCGCTCAAGAACACGCTGCGTCAAGCGCCGGACGTGATTCTGATCGGCGAGATCCGCGACCGCGACACGATGGACTATGCCATCGCATTTGCCGAGACGGGGCATCTCGCGATGGCCACCTTGCACGCCAACAGTGCCAACCAGGCGCTCGACCGCATCATCAATTTCTTTCCGGAGGAGAGGCGCGCGCAGCTGCTGATGGATCTGTCGCTCAACCTGAGGGCGTTCATATCGCAGCGCCTGATCCCGATGAAGGACAGCAAGGGTCGCGCGGCCGCCGTGGAGATTCTCATCAACTCGCCGCTGATCTCCGACCTCATCTTCAAGGGCGACGTACACGAGATCAAGGAGATCATGGCGAAGTCCCGCGAACTCGGCATGCAGACCTTCGATCAGCATCTCTTCGACCTCTACGAGGCCGGGCAGATCAGCTACGAGGATGCCCTGCGCAATGCGGACTCGGTCAACGACCTCCGGCTTCGCATCAAGCTTTACAGTCAGTCGTCGAAAGACCGGGATCTCACGAGCGGGTTGGAGAATCTGACCATCGTGTAGGACCAGGGCTCCGGTCCGAGCATCATTCCTCCACCGCGCCGCGCACTCTGCGCAGCGATCCTGTCACCATCCGGTATTCGTAGAGCCGGCACTCGATGGCGCCGTTGAAGAGCGGCGTGCGCTTCGATGCCTTGAGGTGGATCAGCTTCGGCAGGTTTGCATCGGCCGTGAATACTCCGGCGCGCCAGTTGGCGAAGCGCTGCTTCAAGAGATCCCCCAGCTTCGGGTAGAACGCGCGCGAGTGCGCCTCGTCGCCGAGCCGGACGCCGTAGGGCGGATTCATGATCATCAGCCCCGTGGCGGTCGGCGGGGTCACGTCGAGCACGTCCTGGCATTGCAGGCGGACCGCCGAAGTCAAGCCGGCCTGCGCGAGGTTGCATCGCGCGAGATCGAGGGTTCTCGGGTCCCGCTCGCCACCGAAGATCGGGAGCGGGTGCGCGTCCAGCGCACGCGCCTGCAACACCGCCTTTGCACGCTGAAAGGCCTTCAGGTCGAAGGGTCTCAGCTTCTGGAATCCAAACGTACGCTTCAGGCCAGGCGCACGCAGAAGGGACATCTGAGCCGCCTCGATCAGGAAAGTCCCGCTGCCGCACATCGGATCGAGGAGCGGCGTGCCGACGTTCCAACCCGCCAGCATGAGAATGCCGGCGGCAAGGTTCTCCCTGAGCGGCGCCTCGCCACCGCTGACCCGCCAGCCGCGTTTGAAGAGTGCTTCGCCCGATGTGTCGAGATACAACGTCCAATGCCTGGCATCGAGGAAGGCATGGATGCGAACGTCCGGGCGCGAGGTGTCGACATTCGGCCGCCGGCCGGTGAGATCGCGCAGCTTGTCGCACACCGCGTCCTTGATGCGGAGCGTCGCGAAGTCGAGGCTGCGCAGCGGCGAGCGGATGGCGGCGACATCCATGCGTATCGTACGCTCGGGACCGAACCAGTCCGACCAGGGCAGGGCACGCGTTCCCGCGTAAACGTCCTCCGCGGTCGCATAATCCCCCGTAGCGACGCGCCACAGCACGCGACTGGCAATGCGGCTCTCCAGGTTCGCGTGGATGGCAAGGACGAGATCGCCGGCGAAGGCGACACCGCCGGGCTTGATCTGCGTTCGCTGCGCGCCGAGGGCGGCGAGCTCGCGTTCGAGGGCGCTCTCGAGCCCACGCGGGCAGGGGGCGAAGAAGGATTCCAAATTCTTGCCTCGCGGCAGCGATACGGGACACCGATTCTATGCTAGAAGCCGGTGCCATCCCGCAACGGCAAGCTTTGGGAGGTGAGGCCGCTACTGTCCGAGTTCAACATTCGAAATCTCACGGCTTCCAGCGGCCGTCGAAAGCGGGCTATAGTCGCGCCGTCACTTTGCCGCCCCCTGCCATGAACAACCTTGCCGAAGCGCTGAAGCAGCACGAGGCCACCCCCGCGAAGGTGCTGTATCAGCAATGGACCGGGGAGGAGTGGAAAAGCTACACGGCCGGCGAGATCATCGATCTCGCCGCGCGCTGGCAGCAGGCATTCCTCGAGCGCGGCTTCGAGCGTGGCGACCGCGTTGCCCTGTGCATGAAGAACAGCGTGCACTGGGTTGCGATCGACCAGGCCTGCCTTGGCCTTGGCCTCGTCGTGGTTCCGCTCTACGTGATCGACAATCCCGAGAACATCGCGTGGTGCCTCGCCCACTGCGAGGCGCGGCTGCTGGTGCTGGAAACGCCGCGTGTGCTGGATACCATGCGCCGGGCCGCCGACGCGTTGCCACCGATCGTCTGCCTGCAGGCCGATCCGGAAGACGCGGTGGAAACGCCGCGCACGTTCCTGCCGCCGCATGCGAGGGCGTTCACGGTGCATCCGATGCCGGAGGACGGCCTCGCCAGCATCGTCTATACGTCCGGCACCACGGGACGGCCGAAGGGTGTCAAGCTCTCGCACCGAAACATCGTCGCCAACGCGCAGGCCGCTCTCAGGATCGTCGATTTGCACCCTTCCGATCTGCTGCTGTCGGTGCTGCCGCTGTCGCACATGTTCGAGCGCACCTGCGGCTACTATGCACCGCTCATGCACGGTGCGCCGGTCGCCTTCTCGCGCGGCGTGCAGCACATCGGCGAGGACCTGGCGGCTCTGCGTCCCACGATCATCATGGCGGTGCCGCGCGTGTTCGAGCGATTCCTCGTCCGCATCGAGCAGGCGCTGAAGGACAAGCGGGTCAAGCGGCAACTCTTCGAGCGGACCGTCGCGCTCGGGTGGCGGGTCTTCAATGACAACGCCAACGCCATCGATCGGGCGATGTACGCGGCGCTGCGGCGGGTCGTGGCGAAGCCGATCCTCGATCGGCTGGGGGGGCGGCTTCGGCTCACGGTCGTCGGCGGTGCCGCGCTGGAGCATCGGGTCGCCAGGCATTTCCTGGGGCTCGGGCTTACCATGCTGCAGGGGTATGGGCTCTCCGAGGTGTCACCCGTGGTCGCCGCCAATCATATGGACGACAACGATCCGGCGTCGGTGGGCTATCCGCTGGAGGGACTCGAGGTGAAAGTGAGCGAGCAGCACGAACTGCTCGTGCGCGGCTCATCCGTGATGCTCGGCTACTGGCGCGACCCCGAGGCGACGGCCGCCGTGCTCGCGCCCGATGGCTGGCTCAACACGGGCGACCAGGTCGACATACGCGACGGACGCATCTACATCAAGGGCCGCACCAAGGACATCCTCGTCCTTTCGAACGGTGAGAAGGTGCCGACGGACGAGATCGAGCAGGCACTGCTCGAGGCGTCGGCGTTCGAGCAGGTCATCCTCGTTGGGGAGGGGCGTGCTTACCTCATCCTGCTCGCGGTGAGCCAGGAAAGCGACGACAAGAAGCTCGTGAAGCTCGCGAACGAGCGGCTCAAGGGGTTCCCGCGCTACATCCGCATCCGGCGCGTGCTCGCCACGAAAGAGCCGTGGACGCTCGAAGACGGGTTGCTCACGCCCACGCTCAAGGTCAAACGCGCCAAGATTCTGGCGCGATTCGACACCGAGATCCGGCGCGTTTACGAGGAGTCGGGGCTCACCGAGTAACGCACGCCGGACGCTGCTTCGCGTGCGTCATCGGTGCTGCACGAAGACGTCGAAGCGGATTCTTTTCCACGGATTCCGGTCTTCGGTCAGACGGCTGATGCGCGCCTCGACCTTCGTTCCACGATCCATGTGGCGAGCGACGTCGGCGTTCTCGGCGCGCGGTACGTACCCGAGCTTCTCGCCGCGCCACTCCACGCGCACCGCGTTCGGGTCGTAGGGGTTGTCCGGTTCGCGCACGAGCGCGAGCGGATCGCCCACCTTCATGTCGCTCCAGACCACCTTTCCGCTATAGAACTGGAAGCCCGCCAGGGGCGAGCTCTGGATCAGAATGCGCGCTTCGATGCGCGGCTCGCCGGCGAACGCGAGGCTTGCAATGAGGGTCAGGATCACCGTCGCCAAAGAACGCGCGATCGTGCTGGCGAGATTCACAGCGGCTTGACGACGACCAGGATCACGACCGCGATCAGGATCAGCACCGGCGCTTCGTTCATCCAGCGGTAGAACACGTGGCTGCGCGCATTGCGGTCGCGCTTGAAGTCCTGCATCGCCTTCCACGTCCAGACGTGATAGCCGATCAAGAGCACCACCAGCGCTACCTTCAGGTGCAGCCAACCGCCGGAGTAACCGTATCCGAGCCACAGCCAGAGCCCGAGTCCGACCGCGAGCACGGCGGACGGTGTCATGATGCCCCAGAAGAGCTTGCGCTCCATCACCTTGAAACGCTCGATGGAGATCGCGTCGCTCGACATCGCGTGGTAGACGAAGAGGCGCGGCAGGTAGAAGAGGCCCGCGAACCAGGTCACGACGAAGACGATGTGGAACGCCTTGAGGTACAGCATGGCTACGGCCTGGCGTGGTGACAGTGCGGGATGGTATCCGATCGCGCGTCGGACGCGCACGTTATGCGCCGGGCCATTACCGCGCGGCCGCCGTGCGATTCGCCCGGTGCCGGAAGTAAGTCGTCTTTACCAGCTGAACCAGCAATAGGTAGACGATCACCATCGCCGCGACGATCGCGAAAAACACGGGCGGCGGCGGCACGAAGCCGAGGTATCCCGCTACCGGGCTGAAGGGCAGCCACACCGCGCAAGCCACGACCGCAGCCGAGGTGATGGCAAGGATGGGATGCGGTCGGCTCCGCAGCGGGTTGCCCTGGGTGCGGATCACGAAGATCACCAGCACCTGGGTGGCCAGCGATTCGATGAACCAGCCGGTGTGAAACAGTGACTCGTCGGCGCCGAGCACGCTGAGCAGCACGTAGAAGGTCAGGAAGTCGAAAAGCGAGCTCACGGGCCCCACCGTCAGCATGAAGCTACGAATGGCCGCCATGTCCCACGTGCGAGGATGGGCGATTTCCTCCGGGTCCACCTCGTCGAGGGGGATCGGCACTTCGGAGATGTCGTAGAGCATGTTGTTCAGCAGAATCTGCGTCGGCAGCATCGGCAGGAAGGGCAGGAACAGCGACGCACCCGCCATGCTGAACATGTTCCCGAAGTTCGAACTGGTTCCCATCCGGATGTACTTCATGATGTTGGCGAAGGTCCGGCGGCCTTCCATCACGCCTGCGTGAAGCACCTTGAGATCCTGCGCGAGCAGGATCATGTCTGCCGCTTCCTTGGCAACGTCCACCGCGGAGTCCACCGACAGCCCCACGTCGGCCGAGTGCAACGACGGCGCGTCATTGATGCCGTCGCCGAGATAGCCGACCACGCGCCCGCGCGCTTTGAGCGCCAGGATGATCCGGTTCTTCTGGGTCGGATTCACGCGGCAGAAGAGGTTTGCGGCCTCGACCCGCGCCGCGAGCGCCTGGTCGTCGAGGGCATCAGTGTCTGGACCCCTGACGACACCGATTACCGGGATGCCGAGCGTCGCGCACACATGCCGCGTGACACGCTCGCTATCCCCGGTGACGATCTTGATCGCGACGCCGCTTGCCTCGAGCGCCGCGAGGGCGGGCGCCGCGCTGGCCTTCGGCGGATCAAGGAAACCCGCCAGTCCGGCGAATACCAGGTCGGACTCGTCGCTTATCACGGCGTGCGGATGGTCGATGGGTACCTCGCGCCAAGCGATGCCAAGCGTGCGAAAACCCTCGTCCCCGAGCTCTTCGTAGACTCTCTGAACCCGTTCCCGCATCGGCGCATCCAGGGGTTGCGGCGCGGCGGCGTCGCCGGATTCGAAGGTCGTCGAGAGACGCAGGATGTCCTCCGGTGCGCCTTTGACCACCAGGAGACGTGCACCGCCCTTCTCCACCAGCACGGACACGCGCCGCCGCTCAAAGTCGAAGGGCACCTCGTCAACCTTGGTCCATCCCGAAACATCGATGTCTGCGTGCGCGAGAATTGCCTCGTCGAGAGGACTGCGCAGACCGGTCTCGAACCAGCTGTTCAGGTATGCGAGTTCGAGTACGCGCTCGCTCGAGTTGCCCATCACGTCGAGGTGCCGCTCGAGCCGGATGCGCGCCTCCGTCAGCGTGCCGGTCTTGTCGGTGCAGAGCACGTCCAGGCTGCCGAGGTCCTGGATCGCGGCAAGTCGCTTCACGATTACCCGCTGTCTTGCCATGCGCATCGCGCCGCGTGCGAGCGTAACCGACACCACCATCGGCAGCAGCTCCGGCGTGAGTCCGACGGCGAGCGCGACCGCGAAAAGAAACGACTCCAGGAGCGGGCGGTGGAAGAGCGCGTTCACCATCAGGACGAACAGCACCATCAGGACGGTGAGCCGCATGATCAGCAGCCCGAACCGGCGCGTGCCGACCTCGAATGCAGTCGGCGGTGCCGCTTCCTCGAGGCTGGACGCGATTCGACCCATCTCCGTCTGGCTGCCGGTGCGGCACACGAGCACGGTCGCGCTGCCGCTGATGACGGACGTGCCCATGAAGACAGCGTTGTCGGCAGCCGACAAATCGGTAGACGTGGCCGGCAAGTCGACGGCCCGCTTCTCCACCGGGTAGGGTTCGCCTGTCAGCATCGGCTGCTTCACGAAGAAGTCGTTTGCTTCCACCACTCGCCCGTCGGCGGGTACGAGAGCGCCCGCAGAGAGCAGCACGAGGTCCCCCGGCACGATCGAAGCCAGTGGCACCTCCTGCTTCCGCCCGCCGCGCAGCACCGTTGCACGCACGGCCACGGCATGGCGCAGGCGCTCCGATGCCCGATTCGCGCGATGCTCCTGCACGAAGTCGAGAGTGATCGAGCACAGGACGATGACCGAAATTATGAAGAAGTCCGTTGCGTCGCCGGTGAGCGCGGAGACGCCGCTCGCAACGAGCAGGACGATCACCAGAGGATTGCGGAAGCGGGACAGGAACTGCAGCAGGAGCGGTCGTGCACGATGCTCGCGAAAGCGATTCGGACCGAAGCGCTCGATTCGCTGTCCGGCCTCCGCATCGGTCAGGCCGGTCTCGCCCGTTGCCAGCGCCGCGCGGAGTTCGGAGAGGGACGAAATCCACCACGCGGCCCTCCCGTTGTCGGCGACCTTGCCCACGTCAGGTCAGCAGCCGGCGGCGCGCGAGCACCAGCGCGGCGTAATAGCCCGCGCAGGCGTAGCCGGCCAGCACCGCGACATGCCACGGCACCGCGCTCGGGATTGCGCCGTTCACGAGCGGCCGCGCGATCTCGATGGCGTGGGTGAGCGGAAGCCAGGCGGACACCGCCTGCAGGAAGGGCGGCAACTGGCTCACCGGAAAGAACACGCCGCACAAGAGCACCATGGGCGTGATGACCAGCGTGAAGTAATAGAGGAAGAAATCGTAGCTCGGCGAGAGAGCGGTGATCGTGAGGCCGAGGCTCGCGAAGGTGAGTCCGATCAAGAGCGTGAGCGGAATCAGGAATAGCGTGAGCGGCGAATGGGAGAGACCCAGAATCCAGATGACGGCGAGGATCGCCAGTCCCGAGAGCACGCTTTTCGATGCGGCCCACATCGCTTCGGCCAGAATCACGTCATCGAGGTCGATCGGCGCGTTGAGAATCGCGTTCCATGTCTTCTGCACATGCATGCGCGAGAACGCGGAATACAGCGCCTCGAAAGTCGCGCTGTTCATCGTGCTGTAGCAGACGGTGCCAGCCGCGAGGAAGGTGATGTACGGGATGCCATCGACCTCCGGCAGCAAGCTGCCGAGGCCATAGCCCAGACCCAGCATGTAGAGCATCGGATCGGCGAGGTTGCCGAGCATGGACGGGATCGCGAGCTTGCGCCAGACCAGGAAGTTGCGCCGCCACACCTGCAGGAAGCGTGGACTCAACGAGGGAAGGGCGAAGTGCTTGGGGTTGAGGCTAAAGGACATCCTGCACCAGAGGTAGGGGAGCACGCAGAGGGCAGGGCCATGCCGACCTCGGCAGGCAGCTCTGCTGCCTGAAGCACGCCCGGAAGCCAGCCACGCTAGGCCTCTGCGACCCGGCGGCTCCGCTCACCCGACCAACTCGGAAGGACTCAACGAGCCTCTCCATCGTGAAGAGCGCGCGGGCTAGCGTTCGGTGTTGAACGCTGGCTTGTCTGGTCGATTGCTCACGCGTCAACCCCCTTCACGACTGTACGGCGCAGTCTTGGTGCGCCGAATGTATCCGTATGGCAACCGGCGTCTTTGCGTAATGGGACACATAACGTCCCGCATCATCCGCGCGCTGGTGTTGCGCGCATCGGCATGGATGCGGCGGTTATGCCGCAGTATTGATGCCGAGCCAAGTACACACCGCCTTCTCGACGGGACGCATCTGCGCCACTGTCAATGTCCCGAGGCGATTCATGAGTCGAACTGTTGGAACCGTGACAATTCCCTGAGCGTCGAATGCCCCGGGCTTCAAGAACCTGACGGGAACGGCGGTTTCGAAGCGGGACTGTCGAAGCGCGGTGGTGTGCGGAATGATCGTGACCAACGATCGGTCCGACGCCTCCAATGGGACGCTCAGAACCACGCATGGACGGACCTTTGCGGCCAGCCCCAGATCAACCATGTAAACTTCGCCGCGAAGCGGCGTGCTCACCCTCTCGCCTCACGACGATCAAGGTCCTGGAATACCTGATCGGCGGCCCGTACCAGTTCCTCGCTCGATGGAAACGCGTACGGCAGCTCCGCCGCGCGACGAAGCAACTCCTCCAAAACCTCCCGACGGTCAGTCTCGGACAGGGCGTCGAAAGACTCCAGAAGATGCCGCGCTGCGTCCCCCATGGGAAAGCTATTCTACGCCCGTTCCTCGAGCGGCATGACTCGTTTTATCAGGAGGTTGAGTTCCAACCAACAGGGTCTCGCGCTCTTTTCAGCGGAGTATGCACAGATGATCTACTCCTCTGAAGTCATTGTGGTATCCGACGTTCGAATCAGGGGGCCATGGCTGATAACACGCCGGAGAAAAACCGGTTCGACGTAGCCGATGATCCGCGTGTGCGCAAAGCGGATCGAACAGCGCTTACATGGGTTGATGGCGCCGCGCGGAGGTCCGTAGCGCAGGCAAGCGCTGCACACACGGGTGGATTCCTTCAGGCACCTCGGAAAAAGTCGAAGTCGGCTTCGCGCAGCAGTCCTCGCTGGCGCTTGAGCCAGCTCTTGGTCGCCGCCCCGTCGGTCAGTATCCGCATTTCACGCTGGACCTCGACCATTTCCGCACGCAGGGTCCGCGCGGTCTGTTCGAGCACCCCGCCCAGCTTGCGCGGGTTGATGCCCCAGCGCGGTTCCGCCCCGAACTCGAAGCAGAATCCCGACTCGACCCGGGCGATCTCGCCCTTCAATTCCGCAACCTGTTCGGACAGCACCTTGTTGTAATGCTTCAAGCGGTGGGCGCTCGCGTTCGCGATGTGGGTCGCGTCCACTTGCTCGATCTGCAATTGCAGCTCCAGTAGCGAGAGGAGATCGTTGGCCGCATAGGCTCGATTGACCTGCTGCATCAGCGCTGTCTTGACCTCGTGCTCCTTTGGATCGGTCTCGCGGTCGGGGTGCAGCGCGCTCGCGAGCTTGCGGAAGATCTCGCGCACCGACTGCGTCGCCTGCTGCGCTTCGGCCTCGCGTCGCTGCTGCGCGGCGGTCTTGCGTCGGCGTGCAGCCTTCGTCGCATGCTCGGCCTCCGCTTGCGCTGCCCGCGCCCCCATCTCCTCGTGCAGGCGCTGGAGCAGGTCGGCGTCGGTACGGATGTCGTCGTTGGCGCCAAGGTCGAGGCCGGTCATCGCTTCGGTCAGATCTTTCATCGCGTGGAGCATCTGCTGCCGTTCGGTCTCGAAATCGGTGTCGCCATGCTTGGCGAACAGCGCGTGTAGCGCCGCGTCGTTGTTGCCTTCTAGCAGTGCACCGGCGGTCTCGCGGACCAATTCGCGCAGGGTCTTGCGCTCGGTCCGGGTCCAGCCCTTCTGGCCGAGCAGGGCGTCCAGGGCGAACACCCAGTCCCTTCGGCCGGCTGTGACCTCCCTCACCAGTGGCAGCACGACCCGCGCATGAGCGTCGCGATACAAGGGGATGTTGTCGCGCCACGCCGCCAGCGTGTCGCGAGCCTGCTCGATTTGTCGGATCAGGGAGTTGAACCGCTTCTGCTCCGGCGTGAGTGTCGTGCCGGCATCGCGGACTCTTAGGGCGTCGATACGGGACATGCAAAGATCCTCGTGCGAAACCGCGATTATCGTCGATGGTGCGCTCGGCCACGCCTATTCATTTCGACGCGCGATCGCCGAGGGTCTGATCCACCACCTCGATCGCGCTCTCGACGAGCACCGTTCGCGGCGTCTCGTCGCGAAGCAGGAACCAGAAGACGGGCAGCTCCTGCGTCACTGCTGTGGGTTGTGCGGATTGTAAGTTGAATTGACAAATAGCCAGCACGAGCCCAGCATTTCCCTCGTGCTGATTCCCCGGAATGCTGGCAAGACCCTGACCGCACTTGCGCGCGAGTATCCGGTCCTGGTCGTCACTGGACCCCGGCAATCCGGCAAGACCACGCTCTGCAAGGCCACCTTTCCCGATCGGCCCTACGCCTCGCTCGAGGAACCTGACGTTCGCCGCTTCGCGGTCGAAGATCCCCGCGGCTTCCTCGCGCAGTATCCCGACGGCGCTTTGCTCGACGAGGTCCAGCGCGCCCCGGAACTCCTGTCCTATCTGCAAGGTATCGTCGACCGAAAGCCAAGTCCGGGGTCGTTCGTCCTCACTGGCTCGCAGCAGCTCGACGTAGTCGCTGGCGTTTCCCAGACCCTCGCGGGGCGTGCCGCCCTGCTCTCCTTGCTGCCCTTCTCGCTCGGCGAGCTTCCGGCGTCACTCGCCCCTCGGTCCATCGAGCAGTTGCTTTATCGGGGGCTGTATCCACCCATCTTCGACCGCGAACTCGACCCGAGCCGCTGGTATGCCAACTACGTCCAGACCTATATCGAGCGGGATCTGCGCCAGTTGGTGAACGTCCGGGACCTCTCGAGCTTTCAGGTCTTCCTCCGCCTGTGTGCGGGCCGTACGGGGCAACTGCTCAATCTGTCGGTGCTCGCCGCGGATTGCGGTGTTACCCACAACACCGCCAGGACCTGGCTCTCCGTGCTCGAGGCGAGCTTCATCGTGATGCAACTACGGCCGCACTTCCGTAACTTCGGCAAACGGCTCGTGAAGACCCCCAAGCTTTACTTCCTCGACGCCGGGCTGGCCGCCTGGCTGCTTGAGATCCGGGACGAGGAACAGCTCAAGGCGCATCCGCTCCGTGGGGCACTGTTCGAGACCTGGGCGATCGTGGAGTTGATCAAGGGTCGCGCCAACGCCGGCCTCGCTTCGAATCTGTATTTCTGGCGTGACCGCGCCGGCCTGGAGGTGGACTGCGTGGTCGATCGCGGTACCGTGCTCGTGCCGCTCGAGATCAAATCGGGCCAGACCGTGGCGAGTGATTTCTTCAGTCCCTTTTCCAGGTTCGCGGAACTTGCCGGCGATCTCGCCGGCCCCGGATGGATCGTCTACGGCGGCGATCGTATCGAGCAGCGCAGCGCGGCTACCGTGCTGCCGTGGCGGTCGATCGAGCGCGTGGTCGAGTCGAACCTCTGATCTGATCGATCGGTTCATGCACCGTGCAAGTCGGTTTGCAAAGAAGAAGCGGACCCGCAGGTCCGCTCCGTGATTCTGACCGGCGTACGTCCGGCTATTTCTTCGGCGCCTCGACCGCGATCGCGAAGGCTTCGGTGATCACCATTTCGACCTGCTCGCCAGGCTTGATTTGAGCGAACACCGCCGGATCCTTCACCTTCACGTTCACGCTGCGGCCGCTCGGACCTTCGAGCGTCACGACCTGCTTCTTCGGATCGACCTTGGTCACGTTGGCCGTGATGGTGGTCGTGGTGGCGACGGCGCCCGCGGGCTTCTCCCCGAGCGGGGCGCGCGACACGGCGGTCTCGGTCTCCTTGCCGCGAATGCCCACACCGCCCTTCTTGACCTCGACGGCGACGGCCTCGAAATACTTGGCGACCACGATGTCGCCGGGCTTCACCTGCGGCAGATTGCGCGCCTCGGGGCCGACCTTGACGTCGAAGACGTTACCCTCCGGACCCTTCAGGGTGACGATGCGCTTGTCGAGGTCGACGGCCTGCACGGTTGCGGTGACGGTCGCCGTTTCGCCCATGGCGCCGGCCTCCGCCATCTTGCCCTGATGCTTGTCCGCGAGTGCCGGAAAGGTCGCGGCGAGGGTGGTTGCCGTTGCCAGCGCAATCAATGCCTTCTTCATCTACGAAATCTCCAAGTGGGGTTCAACCGGCGGGCGTGGCGCCTGCCGGGGTGCGGATTCTACGTGGCGTCCGAGGCCGAGGCAAACGACGCGACCGGAACGTCCGCGCCGCGAGCGGCTCGAGCGTGCCTCGCGGGGCGGACCATTCTGCGGTGCGCATCAGACGGCGCGGTATTCGAGGCGCTCGCCCTTGATCTGGAACTCGCTCTTCCGCCAGCGACCGGTGGCGTCGTACCAGATCGTCCCGGCGAGAAAGGGACTGATGAGCCGGTAGCGGCTGGCCGCGATCCTGCCCTCGGCTGCGACGATCTCCTGGGCCGCTTCCGACTGACTGACGATGCCGACCATGCCGCCGTGCTGGGCGTCGACGAGATTCTTCGCCAGGAGCGCGCTCGGGTTCCAGAGGTCGTTCGTGGTGAACGCCGACGCGTCGGCGAGCGTGGTGCCATTGGGCGCAGTGATCTG
>JBDHRV010000180.1:0-6001 GCA_039807745.1 Burkholderiales bacterium | reverse complement strand
GCTACGGAACAAACGAGAGGGGGATGTGAAGCCGACTGACCCTCGAGCGGAGAGCTTTACGAGTTTTTTCAGGACCGCAACCCGCGCAGAGTTCGTCAAGCTTCGATCGCAGGCTCATACACTGCCGGATGAAGCACGCCGGCGCGGTCGTGAAGACGTCGCTCGCCTTCGGTGGGCCATCGACGACAGGCTCAGCGACGCCGAGGTAAAGTCGCTACGCGCTGTCGCCGGTTTCGGCTGGGCAGGCCACCTCCAGTTCCGCCCGGGTCTGCGCCACGAGGTCGCCTCGGCGCTCGCGGCCTACCTGCCGGCCACGCACCACGGGAAGGCACCGTACGGTCGACGACCGGCGAGGGCGGCGACGTCTTCGGCGTGCGGAGCAACCCGAACTCGCTGGCGATCGGCAATGATTAGTCGCCGTTCAAATTCTCAATCACCACATTGCACGAGCATGTGCGAGCCCGCCATAAATATCAACCCACATAACCCACATAACAGGAGAGACCAGATGCTGCTGAACTTTGATCAACTCAAGCAACTCGTGGCGGGCGATACCGTCGCCATCCGCGGCACGGCGACGTTGGAACCCGCGGGCAGGCCAGGAGACAAGATCTTCCCCCCGACCCATGCATTGGATAACACGAGCAAGAAGCTCGAGCCCGGTGCCAAGTACGCGTTCGAGACGCGCCGCATCGACGGGCATGACGCCACGTGCGTGCTCATCGACTCCGTGCAGAGCCAGGCGAATCGGATGGAAGAGGCGCTTCAGGCGTTGTGGGACGAGAAGAAGATCGCCCTTCCCGTCGTAAGCGTGGACTTCTCGGCCATCGCGCCCGACGTGGGGCGCGTCACGTCGCTTACTGCGCCTCACCGTATCGCCGATGCGCTCCTGCGCGACAGCCTGCTCAACGGTCAGCTCTTTCGGCTTTCGGACATCGGCAAGTCGTTCACCGACGCGAGTACCAGGAACGCGACCGCGTTGTTCAAGGTCTGCCCGACGGGGCTGGTCTTCGGCCTGTGGGACAGCACGGGACCCAAGGGCGGCCTCGGCGCTAAGTTCCAGCGCGCGCTGGTCTCTGAGATCGTCGGCATCAACGCTGCGCATGGCAGCAAGACCGCAAGTCGAATCGATCCCCTGAACATCCTCAAGAAGGCTGCAGACATCTACGTCGCGGCGGACGACAACGAGCGGTGGACAACCGACATCGAAAAGGCGAAGAAATACGAAGCGGACGACAAGGACCACAAAAGGGGTGGCCCGATCAAATTCGGCAAGGAAGGTAAGCCGTCCGAGGTGAACCACGGCAACGTGACGCCGAGCATCGACTCGGTCGGCGGCGGCGTGACGATCGACGAGGCAAGGCACAGCGTGGTGCTCTCACTAGCGTCGCTGCGACGCCTGGGGTTCACCACTGGAGCGGAGGAAGCCCGGACGGTGCTGGCTGCGCTCGGGTTGCTCGCCGTATTCGCCGCGGAGAGCCGCGGACACGATCTGCGCTCCCGCTGCCTGCTCGTGCCGAGAAAGGGCTCCGCGCTGAAGCTCGAAGCGGTTGCGCGAGATGGACGCACGACTCCCATCGAGCTCGACCTCGCTGGGGCCATCGCGCTCTACAACAAAGCTGTCGGCGAGCTTCCTGACGACATCAAGTTCGACAAGCCGGCAGGCGAGGCACTCGAGGAACTGCAGCCCTCGCCGAAGCTCGCCGACCTCGTGAAGAAGAGCCGCGAGCTCGCGGCAGCAGAGGCTGATGTCGGAGACGCGTGATGCTCGCGATCGAGATCGAGCTCCTGACGGGGCGCTACGCGGCGACCGCACACAACGATCGCGGCCGCGCCGAGTGGCCGCCACACCCCGCGCGCTTCTTCTCTGCGCTGGTTGCAGCGCTCCACGACCACGAGGACGCTGATCAGGCCGAGCGAGCGGCGCTCCTGTGGCTCGAGCAGCAGAGCGCGCCGTCGCTGTGGGTCGATCCCGAGGCGAGGGTCGGGAGACGGCAGGTGCAGGACGTCTACGTGCCGGTCAACGACGTCACGCTCGGCGGCGACACGGCCATCCGCAAGGCTGAAGCCGAGGTGGCCGAGGCCAAGACGCCTGCGGCAACGCGGAAGGCAGAGGTTAAGCTAGAGAAGGTCAAGAGAGAAATCGTCGCGATTGATCCTGACCCTTCCGACAAGGACCTCAAGACAGCGAGGGCGCTCCTGCCAGAGCGTCGCACGCGTCAGGTGCGAACGTTCCCGGTCGTGCTTCCCGAGACTCCAACCTTCGCGTTCCTCTGGCCCACCGCCGCTCCCTCGCCACATCGGACCGCGATCGAACAACTCTGCTCGCGTGTGACACGCCTGGGCCATTCTTCCTCACTCGTGCGATGTACCGTCGTCGATCGCCACCTCACACCAACGCTCGTTCCAAGCGACGAAGGCCACGTCGTCCTGCGCGTGGTGGGTCCCGGGCAGCTCGAGCGCCTCGAACGAGCCTTCGCGCACCACCAGGGCGTCGAGAGCCGCGTACTCCCAGCGCGTCCTCAACCCTACCGCTCGGCGTCCAAGATCACTTCGCCGCCTCCAAAGGCGGAGAGCGTGTTCTCGGACGACTGGGTGCTCTTCGAGCGCGTTGCCGGGTCGCGGCCGGTCGCTTCACGCGCGACCGATCTGGCGCGTGCGCTCCGCGGTGTGCTGATCGAGCTCCACGGCAGCCAAGATCTTTCGGCGACCCTCTCGGGCCACGCGGAGAACGGGCCGACGGACCAGCCGCATGTCGCTTTCGTCGCGCTGCCGTTCGTAGGGAACGAGCACGCCGATGGAGCACTCATGGGTTGCGCACTCGTGCTGCCGCGCGAGCTTGCCAAGAACGATCGCGAGCTGCTGCTTCGTCTCGTCGCGAAGTGGGAGAAGGAGCGCTCCGACCAACGAGGCAATCTGACGCTCGCGAGTGGAACGCTCCCGTCCTTCATTGTTCGGCGAGTGGACGTGTCGGCGAAGACTGCCCTCGATCCGACGCGGTGGTGCCGCGCCTCCACTCGCTTCCTCACCGCGACGCCGATCGCCCTCGACAAGAACCCGGGCAACCTGCGCAGCAACCTGGACGGCACCGCGCGCAAGGCCGCGCTGGAGGCGCAGCAGAGCATCAGCGACGCTTGCCTCCGCGTCGTCGGGGCTCAACCCTCCTCGGTCGAAGTGTCGCTCGCGCCCCTGCTCCCGGGCGCGCAGCACGTGCGTGAATTCCTCCCGTGGCCCAGGCGCCCGGGTCGAACGCCCCGTGTGCGCGTCCACGCCGACATTAGCTTCGATGCGCCCGTGAGAGGCCCGCTCCTGCTCGGCGCCGGGCGCTACTTCGGCCTTGGTCTCTGCCTGCCGGTGGAGGACCGATGACGCTCACCACCTCCGACTTCGGTGCCTTTCACGCAGCCGTGCATGGCGGCAAGCAGCCCTTCGCTTGGCAACAGCGCCTGCTTGAGCAGATCGTTCGAGACAAGGCGTGGCCGCACGTGCTCGACCTGCCGACGGGCGCGGGGAAAACGACGTGCATCGACATTGCGCTGTTCGCGCTCGCTCTCGAGGCGACGAACGAGGGCGCAGAGCGTTGGTGTCCGCGTCGCATCGCGATGGTCGTGGACCGCCGCATCGTCGTAGATCAGGTTGCCGAACGCGGGCGCTCCATCCTGCGCGCCTTGATGGAGAGCGCAGATCCGATCGTCGTCGAGGTCGCTACTCGACTTCGCTCTTTGACTCGCACCGGCGAGGAACCCCTCGGCGTGTTCACGCTGCGCGGCGGCATGCCGAAGGACGATGGCTGGGCGCGGACGCCCGATCAGCCGCTCGTCATCGCCTCGACCGTCGATCAGGTCGGCTCGCGCATGCTCATGCAGGGCTATGGCGTGAGCCAGGGCATGAAGCCGGTGCATGCGGGTCTGCTGGCCAACGACACGCTGCTCCTCCTCGATGAGGTGCATCTCTCAGAGCCGTTCCGGCAGACGCTCGATCAGCTCGCGCGCCTGCGAACGCGCTTCTCGGGCAGCGGCGTGAAGACGCGCTTCTCGCACGCCTTCTTGTCGGCGACGCCAGGCGCCGGAGAGCACCAACCCTTCGAACTGCTCGACGACGAGAAGCGCCCCGACTCGCCGCTCGGTCCACGCCTGCACGCGAGCAAGCCCGTACGTCTCGTCGAGGTGGACGATCGAACCGCGCTGGAGAAGGCGTGCGTCGATCAGGCGAAGGACCTGCTCGAACGACATCGCACGATCGCCTTGGTCGTCAATCGCGTCGCGAGTGCCGGCGTGATCGCGCGCCAGCTTGGCGAGGTGCTGGGTACCGATGCGACGGTCACGCTGCTCACGGGCCGCATGCGCCCGCTCGACCGTGACGACGTGCTCCGCGAGCTGATGCCCACCGTGCAGACGGGGCGCAATCGGACCGACGACAGCCCGAAGCGCGTCATCGTCGGCACTCAATGCATCGAGGCCGGCGCAGACCTCGACTTCGACGCCCTGGTTACCGAGGCCGCGAGCCTTGACAGTCTGCGGCAGCGCTTCGGTCGCGTGGACCGGCTCGGCACGTACGGGAATGCCGAAGGCGTCATCGTTTGGGACACGTGCGCCAAGGCGAAGGAAGAGTTGAAGCGTCGAGGAGAGAGGCCCTCGCTCGCGGACGACGATCCGATCTACGGCACGGCGCTCGGCGAGACGGCCAAGTGGCTGAAGAAGAAAGCAACAAAACGTCGCCCCACCGTCGACTTCGGTGTCCTCGCGCTCGAGGTGCCGACCGGCGACGACCTAAAGAAGCTGCTCGCGCCCAAGCCCAATGCGCCAACGTTGCTCCCCGCGTATCTCGACCTGTGGGCGCAAACCTCTCCCGCACCGCGCCAGCCCCCCGACGTGAGCCTGTGGCTGCACGGGCCAAGCTCTGGCCCGGCGGATGTGCAGGTGCTCTGGCGCGCGGATCTCTCCGAGGAGGTTCTTCAACCGGAACAAGTCGAGGCCGCGACGGCCATCGTCGCGGCAGTTCGACCTTCGAACCTCGAAGCGATGTCGCTGCCCTTCGTGACGGCGCGGGCGTGGCTCGGGAACCAGCCCTCGCGCGATCTGGGCGACACTGAGGGCGCGATGCTCGAGGAGAGCGACGAGCCGAAGGCGGCAGGGCGACGCGCGCTCCGCTGGAAAGGCGACGAGAGTGAGATCATCTGCGCGCAGTCCGACTCGGAGCCTTCGCTGAAACCGGGTGACACGATCGTCGTGCCTGCGAGCTATGGCGGCATTCGCAGCGGTTGCTTCGACGCCACCTCGACCGAGCCGGTTCAAGACTGCGCGGAACAGTCAGAGCTGTTCGCGCGCGCCGGCCCTGTGCTGCGGCTACATCCGGTCGTCGTCGACAAGCTCGGACTCTCGCTGCCGCTCGACGATCCCGACGAGGCGCGCGCCGCGCTCCGTCTCCTCGCCTCGAATGACGACTGGCCAGCGTGGAAGCGCCTCTGGGCAGAGAAACTCGCCAACGGGCGCGGTTCGCTCGTCGTGCCCGGTGCGCCTGCATGGACCGTGATCGAAGCGAGGCGAGTGCCGCTCGCCGCTCTTCGAGAAGTTCGTCAACCCGAGGAGACGCTTGAAAACGGCGTCGAGTTGACGACGGACGGCGACGACTCGTTTCATGCGGGACGGGCCGTCTCGCTCGCCGAGCACAGTGTCGACGTTGAGACGTTCGCGCGTGAGTACGCGACGCGCTGCGGACTCGGGGCGCGGCTCACTGAGCACGTTGCGCTCGCCGCATGGCTGCACGACATTGGCAAGGCCGACCGGCGCTTTCAACTCATGCTGCGGGGTGGGAACGAGATTGAGTTCTTCAAGGACGAGACGCCGTGGGCCAAGTCGGCGATGCCGCCTGGCGCGCGTGAGGCACATCGACTCGCGCAACAGAGGAGCGGCTATCCACGAGGCGCGCGCCACGAGGTGCAGTCGCTCGCAATGCTCCAGGGACAGTTGAAGGCCGTAAAGACGCAGTTGAAGAAGGCGGA
>JBDHRV010000179.1:0-6018 GCA_039807745.1 Burkholderiales bacterium | reverse complement strand
ACGTTGCGGATGTGCTCGTTCACGGTGCGCACGTCCTTGTCGAACAGCTCCGCGATTTCCCGCTGGCTCAGCCAAACAGTGCCGTCCACGGCCCGCAGGCCGATAGTCGCCGCGCCGTCCTCGGTGCTGTAAAGGATCAGTTCGCCCTCAGACATCGACGCCCAGCTCCTTCAGGTAGCCGGCCATCTTGCCCCGCACCTCGGCCAGCTGGGCCTCGATCGTGTTGATCTGCTTCTGCAAGGCGGCCACGTCGATTTCCTCCTCCGGCTCGAAGGTGTCGACGTAGCGGGGGACGTTGAGGTTGAAGTCGTTTTCGGCGATCTCTTCCGGGCTGGCGCGGTGCGAGTATTTTTCGATCTCCGCCCGCGCAGCGTAGGTTTCCAGCACCTTGTTGATATGCGCCTCGTCCATCACGTTCTGGGTTTTGCCCGGCGTGAATTCCTTGCTGGCGTCGATGAACAGGACGTCGCGCCGGTCCTCGTTGACGCCGCCCTGTTCGCGAGAGCGGTCGAAGACCAGAATGGCCACCGGAATGCCCGTGGTCGTGAACAGGTTGGCGGGCAGGCCCACCACCGCGTCGAGCAGGTTCTCCTCGATCAGCGCCTGACGGATACGCCCCTCGGCCCCGCCTCTGAACAGCACGCCATGCGGAACGATGACGGCCACCCGGCCGCTCTGGCGCTTGGCGATCTCGATCATGTGGGTGATGAAGCCGTAATCGCCCTTGGACTTCGGCGGGATGCCGCGCCAGTAGCGCTTGAACTGGTCGGTGTCCGCGTTTTCTGCGCCCCACTTGTCGAGGCTGAACGGGGGGTTGGCCACCACCACGTCGAACTTCATCAAGTGGTCGCCTTCGACCAGCGCCGGGCTGTTGAGCGTGTCGCACCACTCGATGCGCGCGGCATCCTTGGCGTGGAGAAACATGTTCATCCGCGCCAACGCCCAGGTCGCGCCATTCACTTCCTGGCCGTAGAGGGCGAAGTTCTCGGATCCGACTTCCTCGGCTGCACGGATCAGCAACGACCCGGACCCGCAGGCCGGGTCGCAGATCGTGTCGCCCGGCTTCGGGGCCGCTAGTTTCGCAAGCATGCGGGAGACAGCGGAGGGCGTGTAGAACTCGCCAGCCTTCTTGCCCGCGTCGGAGGCAAAGCGCGAGATCAGGTAGATGTAGCACTCGCCGATGATGTCCTCGGTCACGCGACTGGGGCGCAGATCGAGCGCAGGCTTGGCGAAGTCCTCCAGCACGTTCTTGAGGCGACGGTTGCGGTCCTTGACGCGCCCGAGGTTGGCTTCGGAGTTGAAGTCGATGTTGCGGAACACGCCTTCAAGCTTGGCGCGGTTGGCATCCTCGATCCGCTCAAGCGCGATGTTGATCCGCTCGCCGATATTTGGCTCGTTCCGCGCCTCGTAGAGGTCGTAGAAGCTGGCGCCTTCGGGGAGGACGAAGCGCTCGCGCTCGAGCCTGCGGCGGATCCGGGTTTCATCGCCGCCATACTGCTTGCGATAGGCTTCGAGGTGATCGTTCCAGTGGTCAGAAATGTACTTCAGGAACAACATCACCAGGATGTAGTCCTTGTACTGTCCGGCATCGACGACGCCCCGGAAGGTGTCGCATGCGGCCCAGGCCGTCTGGTTGACCTGCTGTTGAGTGAGTTGGTCGGTCATTTGGACGTCCTTTCCTGCCTCGTCTTGGGGCGCATGCTGTTCGCTCGTTCGACGAGGAGCAGGCTGATCATCTTTCTTCGCGTGACGGCGGCGAGCTGGGTGAGCTCCCGCTCCCGCTCGGCCAGCGCATCGACCACGACGATCTTTTCTTGAAGCTCGATATCGGGGACATCGAGCTCGAGATCGTCGAGGCTGGATCGCGGGATCATTCGGATGTTGGTGCCGCGTGCCGCGCTGTCGAAATGGCGCTGGGCGGGAGGCTGGTTTATGGCCCACGCCAGATACTCCGGCATCACCACATCACGCTTCGGACGCAGCACCATCAGCGGGAGCACCGCGAGGGCGGGCTCCCGCAGGCGTTCGTCGAGAGCGGAGGCCGTGTTTCGTTCACCGCGCGAGCGGAACACCACGTCGCCGGCGCGGACAAAATACCGATCAGCAAGGCCGTCCAACTGGACGCGGGTGAGCCGCTCGGGATCCACGATGCCCTCGGGGGATATGTCCCGCAACTGAATTGCCAGCACGCCCCCAGCTGCCGCCGGTTCCAGTCTGCCGCGAGCGGTATAGCCGGTATGGATAGTGCAGGCGTCAGCGAGGCGCATCGAAAATCCTCTGTAACTCTCGCTACAGAAAGTAAGTGCGCGAAGCCTCGCTGTCAATGAGAAAACCTGCTGTAGGATTCCCTACTGCACCTGACAAAAGTTTGGGCGTGCCGGGAGCATAATCCCACTCAACCGGCACGCCCATTTCCGCAACATAGCAGGTCAGCCCCGCCATGCGGCCGGCGAAAACTCGAGCCGGCCTGGTGGGCTCCGAGCGGGTTCGCCGCCATCCCCACCACCGCGCTCGATCCGCCCCACAGTGCGGCGTCTCCCGCGGTCCCCGCGTTTGTCGGGTCCGGGTCCCCATAGGTCGTCGCGATCCTGTCAGGCTGCTTCGGGCGGCAGCGTGGATGTCATCTCGGCGATCGCCTGGAACTCCGTCAGGAATTCAGGACGATGCTGCATGAGGTAGCGAACCACCCGGGCGTTCCCGAGCAGTTTCGCCAGGTAGCCCTTGATGACGGTCAGATGCAGGTGGTCCTGACCATAGGTCTCCTGAATGGAGGTGATCGACTCCTGAAGGCGCGCCAGCTCACTCTCCATCCGAGCCATCGCTTCTGGCGTGATGCCCTTGATGCGCTTGGGTTTTGAGCCTTCCGCGAGCTGCGTCTGCGGGGTGCCGGCCAGGATCGCCGAGGCGTAGGCGACCGAGTAGTTATTGGCGTTGACCAGCAGTTCGGCGGCCTCGAGCTGGCGCAGCGGCTTCATTTTCCGGAGGATCTCGAATACGGCCATCGGACACGGTTTGTCCTTGAGGATGGCGACCGTCTCATCGCAGATCCCGTTCAACATACGGACCTTGCGACGGACGCTCTGGGGATTGATGTCCAGTGCCTTGGCGATCTTTTCTTCCGGAACGCCGCGCTCGATCGCGCGCCGGATCATCTTGTGTTCCTGGACCGGCGACAATCGGCTGATCCGCTTGTTGTAGGTGAAGGCTTCATCGTCGGTGGAGACCAGACACTCTACCTGTTCGATGCCGAGATCCTTCAGCACCTCGATGCGAACATGGCCGTCCAGCAGCAGGAAGGTGCCTGGATTCGCGGGATCGCGAGCGACCACGGGCGGCTCGACGAGGCCGACCTCGCGGATCGAAGCGGTGATCTGCTGGTATTTCTTGCTGGACTTCGTAGCAGTCCGGAGCACCTTCACCGGGAGAAGGGCGTCGACGGCCAGGGTCACGCAGTCGTCTTCAAAACCATGAGCGACCACATCGGTGCGACGGCGATCTTTCCGCGTCATGGGGCCGCCCTCGCGTGGTGCTCCAGGTAGGTGGGCATAGCCTCGAGGCTTTCGGCACGCAGCAGTGTCAGGAAGTTCTCGTCACTCCGGAGCGCGCGGAATGCCTCTGTGACGAATAGTAGCCGGCCCTGCGCCAGTTCCGCCTTCTTGATCATCAGCTTCTGGCGATTGGCCTCCTGCTGATAGGCACGCACAAGGGCGTCGCTCGTGAGGGGGCGTCTTGTGCGGTTCACCTCGCGGCCGAAGGGGGTCTCATCGACACGCGGCCCATGGCGTTGGCGTCGGTCGAGCAGACGCCGCACGGCCGCGAACTTCTTCCCGCGCAACTTCTTTTCCGTATAGGCCTCCATGAGCGCGCGCTGGGCACCCTGATCGTCTGCCCGAGATATTTCGATTGCGAGGTTCAACGGCATGAGGCCGGTCTCGACCGCCGATACGAGGCGCTGCTCTCCGCGCTCAAGCAGCCCTGCGATCATGTTGACGTATTCTGGGCTGACTCCGATCTTGTCGGCAATCGCCCGGTCGTTGTAGCCGCGCTTCCGCAGGGTGCCAATTTCCTGCATCAGGTCGATCGCCCTGTGCTGGCGCCTGGCGCAGTTCTCGACGAGGCTCATGACCAGGCAATCGCTCTCATCGGCGTCGATCACGATGGCAGGGATGGCGTCCTGTTTCAGTTCAATGAAGGCTTCGAGCCGCCCTTGGCCGCAGACAAGGTCATATTCCGCAGGCTCCGTGCCCGCGCGCCGGGTCACCGTGATCGGGCGCTTGAGGCCGATCCGCGCAATGCTCTCGACCATTTCCTCGAACGTTCGCCGGTTGCGCACACGCGGATTGAGGATCCGGATCCTGTCGGTCGGGATGAGGGTCACATGCTTGTGCGTATCGGTCGAGATGTCATCGGGCATCAGGCCACCTCCAAGAATCTGGCCCTGCCGGCCATCGAGAAGAAGAAATCGAGCGTGTCGAAGCGATAGGCATCGAGGGACAGGCCGTTCTGCTCCGCGAGTCGAAGCCGATCCGTGGTCATGTCGATGCCCGGGAGGACGTAGTAGTCGCGTGGCGCGGCGTTCAACTCGTCCATGCGTATGGCGATGGTGATGTCCGGCAAGAGCCCCGTGTCGAGGCGGATGCGCCAGCGCAGTGAGCCGGCCGCGGTTTCGAAGCATCGCGACAGCACGACCGATACCGTGAACTCGCCATTGACGGTCAGAAGCTCGGTCCGGGGATCCTGAAAGGCGCTGCCACCGGCATTCTCGATCCCGGCGATGACATCTGCGACGATCTGCGGATGCGCCTCGCGGAGCTTGCGGTTGATCTCGATGTATCGGTAGTCCCGCTCGGGCTGATAGCCGACCATCTCATAGGCACGCAGCAGACTGCCGAACCGGGGCCGAAACGCGCTCGATGACGGCGTGTCCTCATGCTCGTCGATGATCAGCCCGGAAAGGAAGCCCTCGCTGGCAAGCAGGGCCCGGAGTGCGTCCAGCAGTTCCTGGTCGGAAAGATGGCGACTGCGCGCATCGACGATTTCCCGTGCGCGCAGGAACAGTGCCTCATCGACGATTGCCGGATAGGCGCCCTCGGCGCGGATCCACATCTCGCGCGGGTTCACCACCCGACGCTGCTTCAGCTTGAACGAGACCTTGTTGAAGACGTTGTTGCCGATGTATTTTTCGTTGGTCAGCACCTGATGGACCGTCGCCCGTGTCCATGGCCGGTCGAGATCGGTGCGCAGTTCGTCGGCATTCAGGGCATCTGCGATCTCCCGCTCGGATCGGCCGTCCTCGACGAACATGCGATACACGCGCCGCACGACGTCCTGCTCATGCTCGGGGCCGGGAACGAGAATGACCCTGTCGGTCTGAAGGCTCTTCTGTTCGCCGCGAGACAGTTCGCCCTTGGGATTACCGTGTTCGTCGATCAGCACCCGGCGCAACCCGTATCCGGGCGCGCCGCCTTGGCGGAAACCGAGTTCGACGAGGCGGCACTGGCCAGCGAAGACTTTCACGGACAGCTCACGGCTGTATTCGCCTGCCATGACCCGCTTCACGGTCTTCAGCAAGTTCGAGCCGATGCTGCCATCGTTTTCGAATTGCTCGCCGCAGTAATGGACACGGATCCCAGCGCGCGAGCAGACATGCTCGTGATAGGCACCCTCGTCGGCATCCTGGAACCGGCCCCACCGACTGACGTCGTAGACAAGGATCGCTTTGAAGTCGGCCCGACTGGTCGTGACCTCGGCCATCAGGTTTTGCAACGCCTCGCGCCCGTCGAGCCGCAGGCCAGAGCGTCCCGAGTCCTCGAACACGCGCAGGATCTGGAGTCCGCGAGCTGTAGCGTAACTGCGGATTACGTCGAGTTGGTTTTCGGTCGAGTATTTCTGGTGATCCGTCGACATCCGAACATAGGCGACGGCCGGGATGTCGTCATCAGGTTTGTCATCGGCTCCAGGCCGGCTTTCCGAGTAGCGCCCACTCAACAGATCGTCCTCACGCTATTCCGGGCGTAA
>JBDHRV010000019.1:0-33599 GCA_039807745.1 Burkholderiales bacterium | reverse complement strand
GCCGGAATTCACACCGGAGCTCAGATCTCGCGCAGAACCAGCGCTCGACGCTTGCCCGGGGCGGGAAGGTGCCCGACCCCTGGGAAATATCGCGTAGTCAGCATCAGCGCGTCGCCAACGTATCTTTGATGATCTTTGGGGAGATAAAAACGAGAAGCTCGGTCTTGTCGTCTTTGCGCTGATTCTGTTTGAACAGAAACCCGATCACAGGTACGTCACCCAGTGCGGGAACCTTTCTGGTCTCGGACCTTTCCTCTTGCTCGTATATTCCACCGATAACCACAGTTCCGCCGTTTTCCACGAGGACCTGTGTACTTACCTGCTTGGTGTCGATTGATGGTCCCGATCTAGTTTCTACGCCGACACGGTCCTTGTGCACGTCCACGGTCATTATCACGTTGTCATCCGGTGTGATCTGCGGCTTGACCTTAAGACTAAGCGTTGCTTTCTTGAACTGAACACTGGTGGCTCCGCTTGCGGTCGCCTGCTGATACGGAATCTCCGTGCCCTGTTCGATGCTCGCCTCGACTTGGTCGGCAGTTACCACCCTCGGACTCGAGATAATCTTGCCCTTGGAGTCAGCTTGCAGCGCAGAAAGCTCGAGGTTCAGAAACTTGGTTCCTGCCGAGTTGAACAGCAACAGAGAGAAAGCCGCAGGGTTGAATCCGGCGATGGGCGAGGCCGGTAGATTCACGCTGAGTGACTGGTCCATGGACGGAACCGGTGTGCTGATCTGCCCGGTAGTATAGCCGGTGGCCGCAAGCTGACCACCGACCAAGCCCCGCGTTGAACCGCCACCGAGCTGGGTGCCCTTGCCCGTCATGTCGTTGTAGCCGAGCTTCACACCCAGGTTGCGTGCGAAGGTGTCGATAGCTTCGACTATCCTTGCTTCGATCATAACCTGACGCACCGGCACGTCGATCTTCCCGATCAGCTTCCGGATCTCCTCCAAGCGGCTTGCAGTATCTTGAACAAAGACCGTATTTGTACGTGGATCATAGACTGCACTACCGCGTCGGGACAACAGGCGCTGCCGATCATCGGTGAGAATTTTAATGACATTGTCGCCCTTCTGGTAATTGAGTTGAAAACTTTCGGTGCGCGTTGGCTCGAGATCCGCGATTTGCTGTTGCGATTCCAAGGCAAGTTTCTCCTTCGTCGCCAACTCGTCGCGCGGTGCGATCCAGACAACGTTGCCGTTCTTGCGCATGTCGAGTCCCTTGGCCTGCAAAATGATGTCAAGCGCCTGGTCCCAAGGAACGTCCTTCAGTCTCAGTGTGAGATTTCCGGTTACCGTGTCGCTGGTGATAATGTTCAGACCCGTGAAGTCTGCGATAACCTGCAACACAGCACGGACGTCCACGTTCTGGAAGTTCAGGGAGAGCTTTTCCCCGCTGTAGCCCTGACGGCTGCCTTGCACCAGCTTGTTCGGGTCCTCGACGATCTGCCGGACTTCTACGGTCAGGCGATTGTCCGTTTGATAGGCAGAATGCTCCCACAATCCCTTCGGCTCGATCACAACTTTCGTGTTTCCTGCATGTCCTGTGGCTGTTATGGTCTGAACGGCTGTCGCAAAATCGGTTACGTTGAGGCGGCGCTCAAGGTTTTTCGGCAGTGCGGTATCGGGCATATCGATCACAATGCTCTTGCCCTGCACACGGAGGTCGATACCGGTGGCGTTATCCGAAAGATCGATAATGACTTGCCCTTCCCCACTCTTGCCGCGCCGGAAGTCAATATCCCGAATAGCGTGCGTCTGCGCCGACGGTAACGCGTCTGCGAACCGCGTGGCGGGCGTCGCCGCCACAGCGCCTCCGGACTGGGGCACCAACGTAACCAGAATCGCACGCCCGTCCACCTTGGCGTCATAACTCATGGGTCGGTTGAGATTCATTACGATGCGTGTGCGCTCGCCTGCCTGGACGACGTTTATGCTACGCAGGTCTCCATCACTTACCTGCTGCGACGTCCTGCCAAGCGAGTTCGCCGTGGCCGGAAGATCGAACACGACACGAGGCGGGTTCAGCACGGCAAAGCCTGCCGGCACCCCCGAAGCGGGCTGCTGCAGACCCACCTTTACGACTACTTTACCGCCCTGCTGCGGCGAGACATCGAGAGTCTCAATCGCGTTGCTGGTCGACACCTCCGTGGCATTGGCAACAAAGCCAGCAAGTGACGCAGTCGCGATGAGCACACCGCCTGCCACGAGTTTGGTCAGACGAAGAGAGAGTCGGTTCATTTCTTCTGTTCCTCTTCCAAGAGCTGCAGTGTGCTGACGCGCTCGCTCCAGTCGCCGGCGCCGTCCTGAACGATTTCCTTCAGCGTGACCGAAGAGTCGGTGATCTGAGTGATGAACCCAAAGTTCTGGCCGATGTAGTTGCCCTGGCTCACACGGTACAGCGTGTTATCGGGCGTCCTGACAAGGGCAAAGATACCGCGACTCTGTTCGAGCGTACCTACCATTCGCAGGTTGTCGAGTGGATACGCTTCCAGTGCCTCCTTGCGTCGGTTCATATCTGGCGCAAGGCCGCCGCTTCCCTTTGCCTGTTCCACCTTTCTCGGTCTGAATGGATCGGAGAGATCGAAAGAGTTGTAGGCGACCGGTTCGTACGGCTTGACCTCGGGCAGCGGTTCGATCCGTCCACGCGGCAGGCTGTCCGATTCCTTCACGAACTGCTTAAGGTCCCCGTAAGGCTCTCCTCCACAACCTACCAGCAGCAAGGAAGCGCAGAGGAAGGCAGGCTTCAGTCGTCTCATTTCTTTGCTCTCTCGCGTGCGGCTTTCTCACGAATCGCCTTCTTTTGCCGGGCGAGTTCGTCTTCATCGAGGTAACGATAGGTCTTGGCAATCGCGTCCATTGTGAGCGACCCGTCCTTGGCAGCCGAAATTGACAAGTCATTGAGCGTCACGATACGGGGCAGTTGAGCAACGTCACTGGCGAAAGCGCCCATGTCGTGGTAGTTGCCCGACACCTTGAGCGTGATCGGCAACTCCGCGTAGAAGTCCGACATTGACTCCTGGCTTGCAGGACGGAAGAGCTCGAATTGGAGACCTCTGCCCAAACCGGCTTGGTTGATGTCAGTAAGTAGGGCGTCCATCTCTGACTTGTTCGGAAGTTGCTTGAGCAACGCGCCGAACGATTGCTCAATGTCTGCAAGTTGCTTCCGGTATGCGTCCAAATTGATAGCTTTCTTCTTCTTCTCCAGAAACGTCGTGCGAAGCTCGTCCTCTTTCTTCTTCGCCGCGTCCAGTTCTCCGATCTGATGCTGCCAGACGAACCAGTACCCGGCTCCCAGCAACAGCAGAAAAAGCAGAAACAGCGTGCCGAGCTTAGGGATCAGTGGCCAAGAGGCGATCTCTCTCGGGTTGAGCCTCCTAATTTCGTCGAGCCTCATGACTGCTTGTCCTTCTGATCGGGCGAAGGCGCTTCCGATGCAGCCCGCGTGAGCTTCACGTTCACGGTGAACTCATTGAGTCGCGCGTTGCCTGTGGTTGCGGCCTTGATTTCCACTAGGCTTGGCTGCTGTAACCAAGGGGACGCCTCCAGGTTGCGAAGCAATGACGACACGCGTGCGTTTGATTGCGCATACCCGGTCAGATGGACCGTCGCGCCAGTTTGCTTGACGCTTCGCAGGTACACGCCCTCCGGCAACTGTCGCACCAACTGATCCAATAGGTTGACGGCCTCGGACCGATTTCCCTGCAGTGTCTCGACGACCTTCTTGCGTGCCAGCATGGCCTGCGTCTGCTCACGCAATTTCTGGATCTCCTCGATCTGTTTGTCGAGCTTCGCGATCTCACCGTCGAGGTACCGGTTGCGGTCCTGCTGCTGCTCAATACGGCCACCGATGACGCCATAGACCGCGAATATGGCTGCACCACCAATCACCACGGTGATCGCCGAGAGTGCAAGAAACGCGTCGCGCTGCCTTCTGCGCTTTAGCTCGCGATGCGGGAGCAGATTGATGCGTATCATTGGGCGTCAAACCTCCGCATCGCCAGCCCGCACGCCACGACAAGCGACGGCGCATCGGAAGTCAGGTGGCGAGGATTTACCCTCGGGGAACAGGACATGCCAACGAACGGATTGGCGATGAGGGTGCTAACCTGGGTACGTTGCTGGATCACCTGATCGATTCCCGCGATCGCCGCGCAGCCACCGCAAAGCACGATGTGGTCGACTTGGTTGTACTTGGTCGACGTATAAAAGAACTGCAGCGCCCGCGCCACCTCGAGGGCGAGCGTGTCGCTGAATGGATCGAGAACTTCGGTCTCGTAGCCTTCTGGGAGGCCACCTGCACGCTTCGCCGCTTCCGCCTCTTGCACCGTAAGACTGTAGCGATTGCAGATGTCCTGCGTGAGCTGATTGCCACCGAAAGGCGCTTCCCGCATGTAGACCGACGTGTCGTTACGTACGACGTTCACATTGGTAATATTTGTTCCGACGTCGACGATGGCGATGGTCAGGTCCTTGCCGCCGCTGGGCAGTTGTTGCCGCTCTATGAGCTCAAAGGCGGTTTGGGTCGCGAAGGACTCGACATCCATCACTATGGCTTTGAGACCGGACGCTTCCGCTGCAGCCACTCGGTCCTCGACTTTGTCCTTGCGCGAAGCCGCAATGAGCACCTCGATCTCATCTTGATTGTTCGCGACAGGACCCAGGACCCGGAAATCAAGGTTCACTTCGTCTAGTGCAAAGGGGATGTACTGATTGGCCTCAGTCTCGACCTGCAACTCCAGATCTTCTTCCCTCTGACCGGCAGGTACGACGATCTTCTTGGTGATAACCGCAGCCGTCGGAAGGGCAAGGGCGAGGTTCTTCACTCGGGTGCCCATTCGCCTCCACCCGCCGCGTAGTGCTTCGGCTACCGCATCAAGATTGTTGACGTTGCCCTCGCTGACGGCATCTTTTGGCAGGGGCTCGATATGATAACGTTCGAGGCGCAGTCCGGTCTTTCCGTCATCGGAAAGCTCCACCATTTTGATGGACGAGGAGCTAATGTCGACGCCAATCAGTGGCGGCGACTTCGGCTGCAGCAAGCCACGCAGGAAGTCGAGGCTGAAATCCAGATTTCCTCTTAGCATGGTTTAAGGTTGCCAGCGGGTTGAACGCAGATGGGTTCTAAGCTACGACTTCTGGCGCCAGACTTTTCAGTTGGTGCTTTGGCGCCACCGAAGGTGTCATAGCAACTATAATGCCCGTCGTTATTGGCCTTTTGCCCTCACTTAACCAGCCATGATCGTCCGAATCGGGGCGCTGTTCGTCTTCGGGATCGCTGCGCTTTGCCTGGTCTTGGTGGCACTTCTGGGTATCGCGGCTGTTTCCGCATATCCGAACTTGCCCACGCTCGAGGTGTTGACTGATTACCACCCGAAGATCCCCCTACGTATCTACAGTGCAGAAGGTTTTTTGCTCGGTGAGTTCGGCGACGAACGCCGCACGGTGGTGCGTGTTGCCGAAGTACCCAAAGAGCTAAAGCAAGCGGTCCTTGCTGCGGAGGACGAACGGTTCTACGAGCATAGAGGGGTGGACTACGTTGGCGTTCTGCGCGCCGCTTATTCGAACTTCACGGCGGGCGAGACGCGACAAGGCGCAAGCACGATCACCATGCAGGTGGCGCGAAACTTCTTCCTGACCAAGGAGAAGACGCTAGCCCGGAAATTCAACGAAGCCTTGCTGTCCTTCAAGATCGAGGCGAATCTGACGAAGGACGAAATTCTCGAGCTGTATCTAAATCAGATCTATCTCGGGCAGCGCGCCTATGGCTTTGCAGCGGCAGCGCAGGCCTATTACGGGAAGAATCTGCAGCAGCTCTCGTTGGCAGAGATCGCCATGCTAGCTGGTCTGCCAAAGGCGCCTTCCCGCTTCAATCCCGTGGCTAATCCAAAGCGGGCGCGACAACGTCAGCAATACGTTCTGCGCCGGATGCTCGAACTCGGATTCATCAGCGCGGAACAATATGAGAGCGCGGACATCGATGCTCCGCCGGTCCACGCACAGTCTGTGGAGAAACCAATACAAGCCGACTACTTCACGGAGATGGTCCGTCAGGCGGTGTATGATCGCTATCGCGAAGAGGCCTATTCCCGCGGGCTGCACGTGTTTACGACCCTGATCAAGTCACACCAGGACGCTGCGCATCAGTCTCTGCGCAAAGGCCTGCTCGATTACGACCGGCGGCATGGCTACCGCGGCCCGGAGGCCACTGTCTCGGTTGCCCCCAACGCCAGCGACGACGTGCTGGAAGACCTGCTGCAGGACCATAGCGAGATCGAAGGACTCATCCCCGCGATCGTGAGGGAAGCTAATCCGCAAGGCGTCAAGACCTACCGCAAAGGCGGCGAGAACGTCGACCTCTCCGGCGACGCGCTGCGTTTCGTGCAAGCGGCGTTGGGTGACAAGGTTCCGCCCGCCCAGCGCATCAAGCGCGGCTCGATCATTCGTCTCATGAAAGACGAGAAAGGGCGCTGGCAGATTGCCCAAGTTCCCGAAGTAGAGGGAGCGTTGGTTTCGGTCGATCCGGTGGACGGCCGGGTACTCGCGCTGGTCGGCGGATTCGATTTCGATCGCAACAAGTTCAATCACGTTACACAAGCGGTCCGTCAGCCCGGCTCGGCCTTCAAGCCGTTTATCTATTCCGCGGCGCTCGAGAAGGGCTTCACCGCAGCAACCGTGATCAACGACGCGCCACTTCGCTTCGAGGCGGGTCAGACTGGGAGCGAGGCCTGGGAGCCTAAGAATTACGATGGGAGCTTCGACGGGCCAATGCGTCTGCGCACTGCGCTCGCGAAATCGAAGAATCTGGTTTCGGTGCGGATCATGCAGGCCATCGGCGCCAAGTACGCGCAGGATTACATTGCCCGCTTCGGATTCGATCCCAGACTGAATCCACCGTACCTCACGCTCGCCCTCGGCGCCGGAGGCGTGACCCCGATGCAAATGGCCGTCGGTTATTCGGCCTTCGCCAATGGCGGCTTTCGCATCGAGCCGAACTACATCACCCGCATCGTGGACGATCGGGGAAAAGTGCTGGAGGAATGGCAACCGACGCGGGCTGGCGCAGGCGCGGAGCGCATCATTGATCCACGTAATGCTTTCATCATGACGAGCCTGATGCAGGACGTCGTCAGGTACGGCACGGCGACCAAGGCGAAAAGCCTTGGGCGCAGCGATCTCGCCGGCAAGACGGGAACCACCAACGATTTCATCGATGCCTGGTTCGCGGGATATCAGCCCTCGCTGGTGGCGGTTGCCTGGATCGGCTTCGACACGCCCCGCACGCTGGGTAAGGGGGAGACTGGTGGTCAAGCCGCGCTGCCAATGTGGATCGGATACATGGCGAAAGGCCTCAAGGGCGTGCCCGAGGTGAAGCTCTCGCCGCCGCCCGGTGTCCTCTCTGTGAAGATCAACCCCGAGAGTGGCTTGCGCGACTCCGGTCCGACGGGCACGCTCGCGGAGTACTTTTTTCAGGAGTTCCTGCCAGCGGAGCAGACCATCATACCGGCAGGCGGGGGTGGGACATCGGCCCCGTCGGAGGAAGTGAGAAACCAGTTGTTCTAAGCCCATGGCACGAGATCCAGCGGGTCGGCGAGACCTCATGCGCGAGCAGTTGGCACATCGTGCCGCGCGCATCATGGCGGAGGACGGCATCGCGGACTTCGCCCTGGCAAAGCGAAAGGCGGCGCGGCAGGCCGGCGTGCGGGACACGCAGCATCTGCCCACCAACGAGGAAGTCGAGCAAGCGCTGCGTTCCTACCAGTCGCTGTACCAGGACGTCGAGCACCGCACCCGCCTGCACTTCCTGCGTACCGAGGCGGTACGAGCGATGCGCGAGTTCTCCGCGTACAACCCGCACTTGGTCGGATCGGTGCTATCCGGCAGTGCCGGGCGCTACTCGGATATCAATCTCCAACTCTTCACGGATCGAAGCAAGGAGGTGGAACTGCACCTTCTCCGTCGGCAGTTCGCCTACCGACCCTGTGATACCCGTCTCCACGTGGGGGACCAGCTACGGACGCTCCCTTGCTTCGTTCTGACTGGCGGGGACGCGGTCATCACGCTAACGGTGCTTCCGGCCAACGACGTCCGCTGCACCGTGAGAAGAACAGCGGAGGGACGCGCCATGGAACGGGCGCGAATCGATGATGTCCTCAGCCTGCTGGCGGACGAAGAAAGTCAGGAGATCGAAGGCAAACCGGGATGACCAATTCACGGCGTATCGGCCAGCCAAGTGGCGGCTTCGAGCGCGTAATAGGTGAGAATCGCGTCGGCCCCGGCCCGCTTGAAGGCGAGCAATGCCTCCAAGACACAGGCGCGCTCTGCAAGCCATGATTGGCCGGCCGCGGCCTTGAGCATCGCGTATTCCCCGCTCACCTGGTAGACGAACGTCGGCGCGCTGTATGTTTCCTTGACACGGCGCAAAATGTCGAGATACGGCATGCCCGGCTTCACCATCACGATGTCCGCGCCCTCCGCGAGGTCGAGCCCCACTTCCCAGAGGGCCTCGTCGCTGTTTGCAGGGTCCATCTGATACGTGTACTTGTTCCCCGCTCCCAGGTTTGCCCCGGAGCCTACGGCATCGCGGAACGGTCCGTAGAAGCTCGAAGCGTACTTGGCGGCGTAAGCGAGAATGGCAACGTGCTGAGCGCCATCAGCGTCCAGCGCCTCCCGGATGGCCTGGATACGCCCGTCCATCATGTCGGATGGCGCCACGACATCGGCCCCGGCTGCGGCGTGTGCCTGAGCCTGACGTCTGAGCACGGCCACCGTCTCATCGTTCATCACATAACCATTCGCATCGATTAACCCGTCCTGGCCGTGACTGGTGTATGGGTCAAGCGCGATGTCGGTGATGATGCCAAGCTCCGGGAAGCGAGACTTGAGCGCCCGAACCACCGTTGGCACGAGACCATCGGGGTTGGTGGCCTCGATCGCGTCGGCCGTCTTGAGGCTGGAATCGACGACGGGGAACAGCGCGAGGGCGGGCACGCCGAGAGCGAGACAGCGTTCGGCGTCCGCAAACAGGCAGTCGAGAGACTGCCGGAAGACGCCGGGCATGGACGCCACTGGTTCCCTGCGCTGGCTGCCCTCCAGGACGAACACCGGATAAATAAGATCGGCAGCCGAGAGCGAGTGCTCGCGCACGAGGCGTCGACTGAACTCGTTTCTGCGCACGCGGCGCATGCGCCTGACCGGGTACTTGCCGAGGGGCTGCATGTCGTTTTTTGACCAATGTGGATAAATTGTGAAGAAACAGGGAACTTTTCCGAACCTACTCGGCCTGAAACGTCAGACGATGACGAGTCGTCTCCCGCTTCTCCTCCCTGAGCGGGCGCCTTAATCCAATTAAGGCTTTCACCCCCGGTTTTGCTCCCCTTTAGCCGGGGGTTTTTCTATTCCGCGGGCTGGTTGTAGCGCTAGCCGCAACCAGCCCGTCAGCGTCGCTCTCGCGCTGTCCACGCCCTGTTTCGACAGGCTCGAAAAGAGCTGACACGTCACGAAACCGAAGCGCCTGGCCAGATTCTCCTCGACCTCGCGCAGCGTGGTGATGGCGTCCCCCCGGGAAATCTTGTCGGCCTTGGTCAAGAGCACGTGGACGGGCTTGGCCGTGGGCGCAAACAGCCCCAACAGGGTCAGATCCAGATCGGTCAGGGGGTGCCGAACATCCATGATAACGACCAAGCCGCGCAATGATTCCCGCGTCTGCAGATAGGTTGGCAGAAGACCTTCCCAACGCGCCCGCCCGGTCTTGGCAACCTTTGCATAGCCGTAACCGGGCAAGTCGACGAGGTAACGCTGATTGCCCAGGTCGAAGAAGTTGACCTGCTGCGTCCTACCGGGTGTCCTGCTTACGAAGGCGAGCCGCTTCCGATTCAGCAACGCATTGATCGCGCTGGATTTGCCGGCATTGGAACGCCCTGCGAAAGCGACTTCTCCCGCGCTTTCTCGCGGCAGTTGCGACAGTTCGGCGACCCCCGCAACGAACTTCGCATCTTGAAACAAGCCCATGGAAAGTTTGGAAAATTCGCAGAATGGGTGCGACTCGCGCTAGAATACGCCGCCCCCGTCGGATCGAGCAACCAGCGAGTCAAAGAATGAAATTGCGCGCCGCCTGTCCTCTGGTCTGTGTTTTTTTTCTCTTCGCCCCATACGCTTGGACTGCGCAACCGGCGCCGGCCGACCCTGCCAAGGCGCAGCAGATCGTTACCCAAGTCTGTGCCGCCTGCCACGGCGATGATGGCAATAGCGCTATCCCCGCCAATCCGAACCTGGCACGCCAGATCCCTGAGTACACCACCAAGCAGCTCGCGAACTTCAAGAGCGGGGAACGGGTGAATGCGATCATGACCGGCATGGTTGCAGCGCTCTCGCCCGAGGACATGACGAATATAGGGGTCTACTACTGGCAGCAGACCGCCAAGCCCGCAGTGGCCACCAACAAAGAACTCGCGTTGCTGGGTCAAAGCCTGTATCGAGGCGGAAATGCCGCCACGGGGGTACCGGCGTGCGCAGGTTGTCATTTGCCGGACGGCGCCGGCATCCCCAAGCAGTATCCCCGGCTGGCAGGCCAGCACGCCGAATACACGTCCGCGCAGCTCAAGGCGTTTCGATCCGACGAGCGCGCGAACGACCCCAACAAGATGATGCGGATGATTGCGGCCAAGCTGTCCGACCGTGAAATCCAGGCCGTGTCCGAGTTCATCCAGGGTTTGCGCTGACTCGTCGCGCCAGTGCGTTGAACGCATCCGCGGCGGCAGACACCGTCGCTTCGATGTCGGCATCGGTGTGGGCGGTGGAAACGAAGCCCGCCTCGAACGCCGACGGCGCGAAGTAGACGCCGCGATCCAGCATCTGGTGGAAGAAGCGGTTGAACGCCTCGCCATCGCTCTGCATCACCTGGGCAAAGCTCTCCGGAGCCAGCGACCGGAAGTAGCAACCGAACATCCCTCCGACAGCTTGCGCCGAGAATGGCACTCCGGCTCTCGCTGCCGCACCGACAAGACCCTCCGTCAAGCGCTGCGTGGACTGCGCGAGCCGCTCATGCATGTGCCGCGATTGTACGACCGCCAACGTGGCGAGACCGGCGGCAACCGCCACCGGGTTGCCGGAAAGCGTTCCTGCCTGATAGACAGGACCCAACGGAGCGACTTGGCGCATGATGTCGCGACGCCCGCCGAAGGCACCCAGCGGCAGGCCGCCGCCAACGATCTTGCCGAGCGTCGTCAGATCGGGCCGGATGCCGTACAGCGCCTGCGCGCCGCCCGGGTGAACACGGAAGCCCGTCATCACTTCGTCGAAGATCAGGACCGCACCATGCCGTGAGCAAAGTTCGCGCAGCGCGGCCAAAAATCCGGGCCGCGGCAGGATCAGGTTCATGTTCCCGGCCACCGGCTCCACGATGACCGCCGCGATCTCCGGGCCGTGTCGAGCGAAAGCGTGGCTCAGCCCGTCGCCATCGTTGTAGTCGAGCACCATGGTGTGGGCCGTGACCTCCGGCGGTACACCGGCCGAGCTCGGCTGACCGAACGTGAGCGCGCCCGATCCGGCCTTCACCAGCAGGGCATCGGCATGGCCGTGGTAACAGCCCTCGAACTTGACGATCCGGCTGCGGCCGGTGAACCCGCGCGCGAGCCGGATGGCGCTCATGGTCGCCTCGGTGCCCGAGCTCACCAGCCGCACCTGCTCGATCGACGGTATCAGTCGGCAGATGAGCTCGGCCATCTCGAGTTCCGCCGCGGTCGGCGCGCCAAAGGAAAGACCGCTGGCTGCCGCGCGCTGCACGGCCGCCACCACTGCCGGATGCGCGTGGCCAAGAATCGCCGGCCCCCAGGAACCCACGTAATCGATGTAGCGCTTTCCGTCCGCGTCCCAGAGGTAGGCGCCGCTGCCGCGGTCGAAGAAACGCGGCGTGCCCCCCACGGAACGAAAGGCACGGACCGGGGAATTGACGCCCCCGGGAATCACCGCCTGCGACCGTTCGAAGAGCTGCTGGTTACGATCTTTCATGGGTGGTTGCTTCTTCTTCGAATAGCACCTGAAGCTCGCGCGCGGCGCGCTCGACGTCGACTGCCGAAAAGATCCCATTGACCACGGCGATCATATCCGCGCCTGCGTCGATCACCAGTGCCGCATTGTCACGCGTGATACCACCGATGGCGACGATCGGCACCGAGAGTTCGCGACGAGCGCGTGCGATCAGATCGACTGACGGGCGCGGGGCGTGCGGCTTGATGCGCGACGGGAAAAAGCTGCCGAACGCCACGTAGTCCGCGCCGCCCGCTGCTGCACCCCGTGCCAGGTCGAGGCTGTCGTAGCACGACACGCCGATGATCCGACCTGGGCCGAGGACGCGCCGCGCCTGCGCCAGCGGCGTGTCGTCGCGCCCGAGGTGCACCCCCTCCGCCTCGCAGCGTGCGGCGAGCTCCAGGTCGTCGTTCACGATCAGCGGCACCGCATACCTGCGACATAAGCGACGCAAGGTCATCGCCTGTTCGAGCCGCAACGTTGCATCCGGAGACTTGCTGCGATACTGCACCAGGCGCACGCCGCCAGCCAGTGCCGCCTCGACCGCGCTCACCAGGATCGCCGCATCCGGACACTCCGGCGTGACCGCGTAAAGTCCCCGCAACATGGCTCCGTCAGTGCGCCACGCCGGTTTCCGCTTCGCCGTCGGCCGCGCGTGCCCAGAAAAGACGGTCCGGGATCTGCTGGCCCATGCCGGGTCGAAACGCGGCCCTGAGCGCCTGCCACGTAAACTCCTGTGCATCCCGTATCGCCTCCGGGATCGTGAGGCCGTTCGCGATGGTCGCGGCGATGGCCGCCGCGAGCGTGCAGCCCGTGCCGTGAAAGCTCCCGGCCAGGCGCTGCCAGGCGTCGCTGCGTACGACACCCTCCGCGCCATAGAGAACGTTCAGAACCTCCGCCGTGTTCTCGTGGGTGCCTGTGATGAGCACGTACTCGCAACCCAGCTCGATGAGCCGCCGCGCGCACTCGGGCAGGGCCGGGTAATCGCTCTCGTCGTCCGCGCTGGCCAAGCGCCGCGCTTCGATGCTGTTCGGCGTGATGAGCGTGGTCTGCGGGATGATCAGATCGCGCATCGCCTCCACCATCTCTTCCGTCGCGAGCTCATCGCCTCTGCCCGAGGCGAGCACGGGGTCGAGGATCAAGGGTATGTGGGGATAGTCCGAGACCACCTCCGCAACGGCGCCGACGATCTCGACGCTGCCCAGCACGCCGATCTTGAAGGCGGCGACCGGCATGTCTTCCAACACGTTGCGCGCCTGCTCGACCACCCACTCCGGATCGAGCGCGTGCATCTGGTCGACACCTGTCGTGTCCTGCACGGTGATCGCGGTGACGACCGACAGCGGGTGGCAACCCATGCTGGCAAGGGTGAGAATGTCGGCCTGCAGTCCGGCGCCGCCAGTGGGGTCGGTCGCGGCGAAGACGAGGACGGTCGGGGGGGTGGGGGAGGGGACCATGATGCCCCGCGACGGGGTACCGACGGGACGATTTGGTAAAATGGCATTTTAGCCGAAAACGGAAAACCCCATGCCCCCCACGGAAGTCGCGGTCTACCGCACCTACATGTGCCTCATCTGCGGATTCATCTACGACGAGGAGAACGGCCTGCCCGACCACGGGATCGCGGTCGGAACGCGGTGGGAGGACGTGCCCATCAACTGGACCTGCCCCGACTGCGGCGCCCGCAAGAACGAGTTCGAGATGGTGGAGATCTGATGGAGCGAACCATGCGAATCCTTCATACCATGCTGCGGGTCGGCGATCTCGACCGATCCATCGACTTCTACACCAACGTGCTCGGCATGCGAGTGCTGCGCAGGAACGACTATCCCGACGGCAAGTTCACGCTTGCCTTCGTCGGTTACGGTCCCGAGTCCGAGTGCACCGTGCTCGAGCTCACGCATAACTGGGACACCAAGGCCTACGACCTCGGCACCGGCTACGGCCATGTCGCGCTCGAGGTCGACGATGCCTACGCCGCGTGCGAGGAGGTGAAGAAACGCGGCGGCAAGGTGACGCGCGAAGCCGGACCGATGAAGCACGGCACTACCGTCATCGCCTTCGTCGAGGATCCCGATGGCTACAAGATCGAGTTCATTCAGAAGAAGACGACCTGAGGCGCCGGCCGGCCTCGGCGGTCGCGTTCGCGATCGCCACGAATGCCGCGAGCGACAGCACCTCGCCGCGCGCGCCGCCAGCGATGCCGAGCGCCCTCAGGATGTCCTCGGACACGAATCCCTTGAGTGCATTGCGCACCGTCTTGCGACGCTGCCCGAAAGCTCGCGTGACCACCTCCGCGAAAATCGACTCGTCGACTGCGGCCACCGCCGGCGTGTGAACCGGTCGCAGTCGCACCACGGTGGACTCGACCTTGGGCGGCGGCCGGAAGGCGCCCGCCGGTACGCCGAACAGCGGCTCGACCTCGAATCGGTACTGCAGCATCACCGAAAGTCGCCCGTAGGCGGGGGTTGCCGGCGCCGCTGCCATCCGCTCGACAACCTCCTTCTGCAACATCAGATGAAGGTCTCGCAGGGCCCCGCGCGCCGCGGCCAGACGAAACAGAAGCGGTGAGGATATGTTGTAGGGCAGATTGCCTATCACCCGCAATCGGTCACCGAGCGCAGCAAAGTCGAAGACGAGCGCGTCCTGCTCGCACACCGTCAGCCGCTGTGGCGTGAACTCCCGCCGCAGCGCGGCGGCGAGGTCGCGATCGATCTCCACCGCGGTCAGGTGGCGCACCCGATCGAGCAGCGGTCGCGTCAGCGCACCGAGTCCCGGACCGATCTCGACCAAGCGGTCGTCCGGCTGCGGATCGACGGCTTCGACAATGCGACGAACATAGTGCCGATCGACCAGAAAGTGCTGGCCGAAGCGCTTTCGTGCGACGTGACGCAATACGATCCCTTCCCGTGCTCTCCCGTGCTCGAATCCGCGACGTTCTGCCTGCTCACCGATCTTCCAGGCGATACTCGACGTAGGCGCGGTCACGCAGCTGACGCACCCACTCCTGATAGGCTTCCTCGCCTTTGCGCTGACGCAGCGCCTGCTTCGCGACGAGGCGCTGGCGCTCCTTCGACATGTCCTCGGTGCGGCGTTCCTCCACCTGAATCAGGTGGAAGCCGAACGGACTCTGGATCGGTTCGCTGACCTGGCCGATCTGCAGCGCGTTCATCGCGCGCTCGAAATCGGGCACCGTGTCTCCCGGCGAGATCCAGCCCAGCTCGCCGCCGCGCGATGCGCTGCCGTCCTCGGAGTGCAGACGCGCCATCTCGGCGAAATCGGCGCCGTTGTCGATGCGCTCCTTGAGCTTGAGCAGTCGATCGCGGGCCTCGCGCTGCGACACGAGCTCGCTCGTCTTTACCAGGATGTGCCGGGCGCGGGTCTGCTGAATCATGACCGGCCCCCCGGCGCCGCGGCGATCGACGAGCTTCACGATGTGAAAGCCATTCGGGCTGCGCAGCACGGGACTCAGGTCGCCGGGATTCATCGACTGCAGCGCCTCGACGAAAATCGCGGGCAGCCGCGCCGGGGCCCGCCAGCCGAGCGAACCGCCCTGCAGGGCGTCCGGCGCGTCGGAAAAGCTCGCCGCCACCTGCGCGAAGGGGGCGCCGGCACGCAACTGCTGGAGCGCTTCCTCGGCCCGCGCCCGCTGCTTTTGCAACTGCTCCGGACTCGCCTGCTCCGGCACCAGCACGAGCACATGGGAGATGTTGTATTCATCGCCCTTGCCGAGCTGCGCTTCGCTCGTGCTCAGGAAGTTGTCTATCTCGCTGTCGCTCACCACGAGCTTCGCGTCGATCTCGCGCTCCTTCAGGCGGGCGAGGAGGATCTCGCTGCGGATCTCCTCCCGGAACTGGTTGAAGCCGATGCCTTCCCGCTCCAGCGTCTCGCGAAACTGCTGCAAGGTGAGGCCGCTGTCCTGCGCGATGCGCGACAGGGTGCGCTCCAGCTGGACGTCGTCGACGCGGATGCCGGTTTCCCTGGCGTACTGCAACTGGACCCGGTCGTTGATCATCCGCTCGAGCAACTGCTTGGCGAGCACGTCCTTCGGCGGCAACGGCGTGCCCTGCTGTCCGAGCTGCCGGCTGACGAGGTCGTAACGCGCCTCCAGCTCGTACTCGGTGATCACTTCGTCGTTCACGACCGCGACGATGCGATCGAGGCTCAGCACCCGGCGGCCGGGTGTTGCCTCCGTCGCGGCGGCAGCAGCAGTCGCTGCCAGCAGCGCCCACAGCAGCAGCAGGATGCCGTACGGATGGCGGCGCACGGCGCCGCCGCGAGGTCGGTGGATCATGATCTCATTGCGCGAGGTAGTACTGGTCCTGAAACCCGGTCACCTGGCTGCCGCGGGAGTACCCCGGGATGTACCGATTCAGGATATTGAAGAACGAGGAGCCGATGCTGGAGATGCCCGTGAGCTCGAACTGAGCGAAAAAGAGCGTGTTGGAAGTCGTCGCACTGGTGACGAACCTCTGCGCCACCGCACGGAAAGCCCAGCAGGCGGTAGTGTACTCAAAGCCGGCAATCCCTTCCAGAAGCCCGCCACCGGCAAGCGAGTAGTTGACGCGGGTCAGCGCCGTCAGGTTCGAGGTGAAGGGCCACTGCGCCGAGAACTCGATCTGGCGGGTTTCCTCATTGGACACCGTGTTCAGTCCGGGTTGCGCCTCGATGAAGCGATAGCCCAGGTTGACGACACGTCCAGGCCCGGGCTGATAGCGGACGTTGCCATAGAGGCGCGCCGTGGAGGAAGAATTCGAACTGTATTCCCAGGACACATCTCCGCTCCAGTACGGGTTCACGCGTCCTGACAACAGCGCCAGGAAGTTGGAGGCGTTGGTGCTGCTGGCGGGCACACCCGGCAGCGTCACCTCCTGTCGCGAGAAGTAATAGCGGTTGCCGACCGCCGCCCGAACGATCTCGCCGCCGTCCTGCGGGTCGAGCAAGCGCGAGCTGACCGCGGTCGTCAGCTGGTTCGCGTTGTTGATCCGGTCCCCGCCCACGAACTGATTCTCCGAAAAGAGCTGCGGGAAGTTGTAGGTCGCGAGGGCCGTGTCGAACACGGGAAACTGGTTCTGTTCCGTGTTGGAAGGGATGTAGAGGTAATAGAGGCGCGGCTCGAGCGTCTGCACCACCGGGCGGCCCTGAAACGGCATCACGGTGTCGCGCTCGAAGATGAGACCGCTGTCCACGCTGGCGATCGGTAGCGTGCGGTTCACCGACGACGCTTCGGTGAGGTCCGGATTGAGGTTGGTCCCGGGCTGGTTCAACGAATACTGCGTGAAGTTCACACCCACCTTCGGCCTGAGGAAGGAGTAGGAATTCTGCAGCGGCAGCGACACGCTGGGATAGATGATGAACCGCGAGCCCTCGATCTGCTGGTTCAGATTCGTCGCGAAGTAGTTGAAGCTGCCGACGACGTTCACGTCGGCGCCCGCCACCGCGTCCAGCTCCGTGCCGCTGAAGACGATCTGCGGCAGCTGGCGATACGGCGGTATCACGGGCGCGCCGGGGTCCTGCAAGGTCTCCCACGTCTGCACCCGCCCGAGCACGTTCCACCAGCCCGAGGCATAGCGCAGCCACCCCTCGGAGGGAAGGTTGACCAGGGATGTGAGACCAACGCGGTTCGACAGATCCCGGAAATAGGTGTTGTCCGAGACGCGTTGCAGGAGCATGAAGCCTGTCCATTCCGGCGAGAACGTCTGACTGTGCCGCCAGGAATATGCCCAGCGATCGGTCCCGAGCTTCTGGTCGTGGGGCAGGTACTCGCCGCGTGCGGTACCTTGAAACTTGGGATCCAGATAGCGGAACTCGTTGCCGAGCAGGATCCCGCGCTCCGACATGTAGCGCGGTGAGAACGTGTAGTCCATGTTCGGCGCGATGTTCCAGTAGAAGGGAGTCGTCACTTCGAAGCCGCTGCTCTGGCTGGTGCCCCAGATCGGCGTCAGGAACCCGGTCTTGCGCTCGCCCGTCAGCGGAAACTCGATGTACGGCGTGTAGGCGAGAGGCGTGCCCTTGAAGTAGAAGGTGGCGTTGCGCGCCACACCGGTCTCCGCATCGCGATCAAGCGAAAGGGCGCCGCTCTCGAACACCCAGTCCTGATCGGCCGGTCCGCACGTCGTGTAGTTCGCGTTCTCGAACCTGAACTGGCCGGGACCCTCGAGGTCGAGCCGGGTGCCCTCGCCGTAACCGCCGGTCTGTTCGATGCGATAGCGCGGATCGTCGACGAAGCCGGTCTCCGACTGCATGTTGAGGCGCGCCTTGGTCCCCTGCAGCACGCTGCCGCGCTGGAACAGCCTGACGTTGCCGATGGCATAGACCTCCTCGTCCGGCACGTCGTACAGCATCCAGTCCGCGAACACGGCCTGCCCGCGCCGGCGCAGCTCGACATCGCCCGTGAACTCGATCGCCTGCTCCGTGTTGCCTTCGATGCGGTCGGCCTCGACGTACACGGGGATCGGCAGGTCGCCCGGCGGCGTGTAGGGTCGCAGCGTTGCCTCGGGCCGCAGCTTGAGTCCGATCAGCGTGCCAGATGGCTCCTGCGCCTGCGCGATGGGCGCGAAGGCAGCAAGCGCGGCGAGGCCGAGTAGCCTTAAGCGGGGGACACACATCTTGGGAGGCGGGGTGAAGCGGGTGATAAAATCGCACAATTCACTTGCCACGGCAACCGAAGCGCCGATCCACTCGCGTGCGCCAACCCGGTTGCGACGAACACTTGGAACGACTCGAACAGTTGCGCGCCTGGATCGAGGGGCGTCGTCCCGGCGCTGCCTTCGATCTCGAACCCGCCTCGGCGGACGCGAGCTTTCGCCGCTATTTCCGCGTGCGCTATGCCGACGGCGCGAGCCTGATCGCCATGGACGCACCGCCCGCGCACGAAGACTGCCGTCCCTTTATGCATGTGGCCGGACTGCTCGCCGCGGCGGGCCTCAACGCCCCCCGCGTCGAGGCGCAGGATCTCGCGCAGGGTTTCTTGCTGCTCACCGATCTCGGCAACACGACGTTCCTCGCCGCGATGGGCGCCGATGCCGGCGTCGCCCACGAGCTCTTCGACGACGCGACCACTGCGCTGGTGCGCTGGCAGGCGGCGAGCCGCCCCGATGTGCTGCCGCCCTACGATGCGGCGCTGCTGCGGCGCGAGCTCGATCTGTTCCCGGACTGGTACGTGGCCCGGCACCTCGGCATCGTGCTCACGCCGGCGCAGAAGGCGGTGCTCGAGCGCACGTTTGCGCTCGTCATCGCCGCCAACCTCGCACAGCCGAAGGTGTTCGTCCACCGCGACTACATGCCGCGCAACCTCATGGTGTGCGACCCGAACCCCGGCATCCTCGATTTTCAGGACGCGGTGTATGGACCGATCACCTACGACGTTGCTTCGCTCTTTCGCGACGCCTTCGTGAGCTGGGACGAAGAGAACGTTCTCGACTGGACGGTGCGCTACTGGGAAAAGGCGCGCAAGGCGGGGTTGCCCGTGGCCGAGGATTTCGCCGCGTTCTATCGCGATTTCGAATGGATGGGGCTGCAGCGGCACCTGAAGGTGCTCGGCATCTTTGCCCGGCTCGAGTACCGCGACGGCAAGAGCGGCTACCTCGAGGACACGCCGCGCTTCGTCGCGTACGTGCGTGCGGTGGCCGCCCGCTACACCGCGCTGCACCCGCTGCTCCTGCTTTTCGACGAGCTCGCGGGCCGGTCCGCGGGCGTCGGCTACACGTTCTGACGATGCGCGCCATGATCCTGGCGGCTGGACGCGGCGAGCGCATGCGGCCCCTGACTGATACCGTGCCGAAACCGCTGCTCACGGTCGGCGGCAGATCGCTCATCGCGCGCCACGTCGAGAATCTCGCGGCGGCCGGCGTGCGCGACATCGTCATCAATCATGCCCACCTCGGCGCCATGATCGAGGCAAGTCTGGGTGACGGCAGTGCGTTCGGCGTTGCGATCCACTACTCGCGCGAAGGCGTTGCCCTGGAGACGGCGGGCGGCATTGCGCTCGCGCTGCCGCTGCTGGGGAGCGACCCGTTTCTCGTCGTGAACGGCGATATCTACTGCGAGTTCGATTTCGCCGCCCTGACGCGGCAAGTCGCCGCCATGCGCTCGAGCGGTTCGGTCGCTCATCTCGTCCTCGTCGACAATCCTCCGCACCATCCGCGCGGGGACTTCGCCGTTGTCGATGGGCGCTTGCGCAACGAAGGCGCGTGCCGATTCACCTATACCGGCATTGGACTCTACTGCCCGCGGCTCTTCGCAGCCGTCACCCCCGGCGCGAAGACAGCGCTGGGACCACTGCTGCGACAGGCAGTGGACGCCGACGCGGTGACGGGTGAGCATTACCCCGGGCGCTGGGAGGACGTCGGCACCCCGGAACGGCTCGCCGCGCTCGACCGTTCGCTCACCATGCCGCGGTCTGCCGTCGATGCGCGCGGGTGAGGTAGCGGCGCGTCCCGCACCGCACCGCCGTCTGGAGCCGATCACCATGCCACACGTCGCCGTCTTCCAAGCCCGTCGTGCGCAGCTTGCCCGCGGCATGCAGCAGGGTGTGGCCGTGATTCCCACGGCGCCCGAGCGCATCCGCAACCGCGACTCGTACTACCCGTTCCGTTTCGACAGCTACTTCCACTACCTGACCGGCTTTCCCGAACCGGAAGCGGTGCTCGTCGTCGTCGCCGGGCACTCGCCCCGCTCGCTGCTCTTTTGCCGCGCGAAGGATGCGGAGCGCGAGATCTGGGATGGGTTCCGCCATGGGCCCGAGGCGGCGCGCGAGCGCTTCGGCGTGGACGAGACGCACCCCATCGCGAAGCTCGACGAGATCGCGCCGACGCTGTTCGAGAATCAACCGTCCATTTTTTGCGCCTTCGGTGCGGACCCGGCGTGGGACGCCCGCATCGCCGGCTGGCTGAACCAGGTGCGCGAGCGCACGCGCGCGGGCATCTCGGCCCCGACCGGGATTCACGACGTACGCAGCCTCCTGGACGAGATGCGGCTGCGCAAGGGTGCGGAGGAGATCGCCCTGATGCGGCGCGCCGCCGACATCGCCGGTGCCGCGCACGTACGGGCAATGCGACACGTCCGGCCCGGGATGCGCGAGAACGAGGTCGAGGCGGAACTCCTGCACGAGTTCCGGCGCCAGGGCGCACAGTCGCCGTCCTATACCCCGATCGTGGCGGCCGGCGCGAATGCCTGCGTGCTGCATTACGTGCAAAACGACGCGCCCATGCACGACGGCGATCTGCTGCTGATCGACGCCGGCTGCGAGGTCGAAGGCTACGCATCTGACATCACCCGCACGTTCCCCGTGAACGGACGCTTCAGTCCGGCGCAGCGCGAGGTCTATGACCTGGTCCTGGCAGCGCAGCACGCCGCGCTCGATGCCGTGCGCCCGGGCGCGGCGTGGGACGAGCCGCACGAGGCGGCAGTGCGAGTCCTCGCGCAGGGCTTCATCGATCTCGGTCTCGTCCGCGGCGATCTCGACCGGGTGCTCGAAGCGGGCGACTACAAGCGCTTCTACATGCACCGAACCGGCCACTGGCTTGGCCTCGACGTGCACGACGCGGGCGACTACAAGCGGTCGGGCGTGTGGCGTGCGCTGGAACCCGGCATGGCGCTGACCGTGGAACCGGGTTGTTATATCCGTCCGGCGGACGATGTCCCGGAGCGCTTCTGGAACATCGGGGTGCGCATCGAGGACGATGTCGTGGTCACGGAAGCAGGCTGCGGGATCCTGACCGGCGGCGCGCCGAAGCGCGCCGAAGAGATCGAAGCGCTCATGGCCGATGCCCGCACCAGTGCAAGCACTGCCTGAGCACGCTCCGCTCGTGATCGTGGGTGGCGGCCCGGTCGGGGCCGCCCTCGCGGTCGGCCTACGCGACAGCGGCATTCAGCCGGTGCTGCTGGAAGCGGGAGCGGCGCCCGGACCATCGGACGATGTGCGCTTCATCGCCTTGTCGTTCGGCAGCCGCCTGATCCTCGAGCGGCTCGGCGTATGGGCACAGATCGAGCCCTGCGCCACACCGATCGAGTCGATCGAGGTGAGCCAGCGCTCAGGCTTCGGCTGCACCGAACTCGACGCAACGGAGGTCGGTCTGCCGGCGCTCGGCCATGTGGTGCGCTATCGAGACCTCTCGCGAGTGCTTGCCGAAGCCGCCCGCGCTTGCGCATCGTGCGCGCATGGCGTCAGCGTCACCGACGTGAAATCCCTGCGCGAGTTCGCCGTGGTCACCTGCGAGTGCGGCGATGGGTCACACCTGACCTCGACGCCGCTCGTCGCGCTCGCCGACGGCGGGCGTTCACTCGCCGCGAAAGGCGCGCCCTTCGCCCCGCTCGTGCGCGACTATCGTCAGTGGGCAGTCGTGGCCTGGGCGCGTGCCGCGAACGGCCATGGCCGGCGTGCGTACGAACGCTTCACGCCGTCCGGACCCGCGGCATTGCTGCCGGCCGACGACGGGTACTCCATCGTGCTCACGCTGTCGCAGACGGAAGCCGAGACGCTGTGCCTCGCATCGGACGCGGCATTCCTCGCGCACTTGGCAAGGACCTTCGGCGAGCGCGCGGCGAGGCTCGCCGATTGCACTGCGCGCGAGCGTTTTCCGCTTGCGCTGCGCTACGCCGAGTCGGTTGCGGGTGAGCGCCTTGCACTGATCGGGAACGCGGCCCAGACGCTGCATCCCGTGGCAGGTCAGGGGTTCAATCTCGGACTGCGCGATGCGTGGACGCTCGCGCGCATCGCGCGCGAGACGCCGCGCACCGACCTCGGCAGCCGCGGCATGCTTGCGCGCTATCGTCGCGAACGCGCCCGCGATCGTGCCTCGGGCATCCTGTTCACGGACGCGCTCGTGCGTCTTTTCTCGAACGACCGCCACTGGCTGCGCACGGCACGCGGGCTCGGCCTGACGATGCTCGATTTATCAGGAGCGCCAAAGCGCTTTCTCATGCGGCGCATGATGTTCGGTGCGTAACGCCGCGCGGCGTCGGAACACATCCCCTCTTTTCTTCTCGACGCCGCTGTCTTGCTGGAACTTTCAGCAGCGCGCTATGTTTTCGCCGCGCAATGTGATTACAATTTGCGTCTCTTCCGCAAACTTCCAAACACTTCAGAGCCGGTATGCAGATTGGCCGCTATGCCGTTCCTGGCGGGCTCGTGGTCGCGCCCATGGCGGGTGTCACGGATCGCGCGTTCCGGCGCCTGTGCCGTGCCTTCGGCGCCGGTCTCGCCGTCTCGGAGATGGTGAGCGCGAAGCCCGGGTTGCAGGGCTCCGCGAAGACACGCCGGCGGCTGGACCACGCCGGAGAACCGGGCCCGATTTCGGTGCAGATCGTCGGCGGCGAGCCGCAGGATCTCGCGGCGGCCGCCCGCTCGAACGTCGAGGCCGGTGCGCAGATCATCGACATCAACATGGGCTGTCCGGCGAAGAAGGTCTGCAACGTGCGGGCGGGTTCGGCTCTGCTCGATGACGAACAACTGGTGGCCCGCATCCTCGCGCACGTGGTCGGCGCAGTGGACGTGCCGGTTACGCTCAAGTTTCGCACCGGACCCGATCCCGCGAACCGCAACGCCGTGCGCGTGGCAAGGATCGCCGAGGACGCCGGTGTGCAGGCGCTCGCGCTGCACGGTCGTACCCGCGCCTGCGGCTTCGCCGGCGGCGCCGAGTACGACACGATTGCGGCGGTCAAGGCGGCGGTCCGCATTCCGGTCATTGCGAACGGCGACATCGACTCTCCGGAAGCCGCGAAGGCCGTGCTCGACCGCACGCAGGCCGACGCCGTGATGATCGGGCGCGCGGCCCAGGGGCGGCCCTGGATCTTCCGCGAGATTCTCCACTTTCTGGACCATGGCCACCGGGCGCCGCCACCCGCGCCGCGCGAAATTCGCGATGTGCTGCGTGGCCATCTCGGCGAACTCTACGGCATGTATGGCGAAGGCCCGGGCGTTCGCATCGCCCGCAAGCACGTCGGCTGGTACACCCGAACGCTGGCTGGAGCGGAAGGCTTCCGCGCGCGGTTCAACGCACTCGAAACCGCCGCCGCGCAGTTGGCGGGGATCGACGACTTCCTCGCCCGACTTGCCGACCGTGGCGCCTGGCACCGCGGTCCCGAAGCGCTGGCGGCATGATGAAAGAGAACGATATCGAGCGCTGCATCCGGCGCGCCATCGACGGTTACTTCCGCGATCTGGACGGCGAAGAGCCGAGCGCGATCTACGAAATGGTGATCGGCTGCGTGGAAAGGCCGCTGCTCGAAGTGGTGCTGGACAAGGCCGAAGGCAACCAGACGCGCGCCGCGGAAATGCTCGGTCTTAACCGCAACACGCTGCGCAAGAAGATGAAGCAGCACGGATTCAAGTAGCCGGCGCCGCCATCACGCGGCGCACCGGTGCGCTCAACGCATTGCATCAACCAACCATGAACACCATCAAGCAAGCGCTCTTAAGCGTCTCCGACAAGACCGGGCTGGTCGATTTCGCCAAGGTCCTGCACGGCCTCGGCATCACCCTGCTGTCCACCGGCGGCACCGCCGTGCGGCTGCGCGAGGGCGGCGTTCCGGTGACCGAGGTGTCGGACTACACCGGCTTTCCCGAAATGCTCGACGGACGCGTCAAGACCCTGCACCCGCGCGTCCACGGCGGCATTCTCGCGCGCCGCGACCTGCCCGCCCACGTCGAGTCGCTGAATGCGCACGACATACCGCCGATCGATCTCGTGGTCGTCAATCTGTATCCCTTCGGCGCCACCGTGGCGAACGAGGGCTGCACGCTCGACGAGGCGATCGAGAACATCGATATCGGCGGTCCCGCGATGGTGCGCTCCGCGGCCAAGAACCACGCGCACGTGGCGGTCGTGACGGACCCGGGCGACTATGCCGCGCTGGCGGCCGAGCTCACCGCGAGCGGTGGCACGTTGAGCCACGCCACGCGGTTCGGACTCGCCAGGAAGGCCTTCTCGCACACTGCCGCGTACGATGGGGCGATCAGCAACTACCTCACCGCGCTCGAACCGGACGGCCACCGTGCGCGCTTCCCGAGCCGGCTCAACCTGCAGTTCGAGAAAGTGCAGGACCTGCGTTACGGCGAGAACCCGCATCAGGACGCGGCGTTCTACCGCGACCTCCTGCCGGTGGCGGGCGCGCTCGCGGGCTACACGCAGATCCAGGGCAAGGAGCTCTCTTACAACAACATCGCGGATGCCGACGCGGCGTGGGAGTGCGTGAAGACCTTCGACGAGCCGGCCTGCGTCATCGTCAAGCACGCCAATCCCTGCGGCGCCGCGATCGGCGAGCACCTGCTCACCGCCTACCGCCGCGCTTTCAGCACCGATCCGACTTCCGCGTTCGGCGGCATCATCGCCTTCAACCGCGCGCTCGACACCGCCACGGCCAAGGCCGTCGCGCAGCAGTTCGTGGAGGTGGTGATCGCACCCCAGGTGGAGACGGCGGCACGTGCGGTGCTGGCCGCGAAGACCAACATCCGTGTCCTGGAACTGCCGCTCGGCGGCGGCGGAAATCGTTACGACTTCAAGCGCGTCGGCGGCGGACTGCTGGTGCAGACGCCGGATGCGGCGAACGTCTCCAGCGGCGACCTGAAGGTGGTCTCGCGCAAGACGCCGAGCGACGCGCAGCTCTCCGACCTGTGCTTCGCCTGGCGCGTGGCGAAGTTCGTGAAATCGAACGCGATCCTCTTCGCCCTCGACGGCCAGACCGTCGGCGTCGGTGCCGGGCAGATGAGCCGGGTCGACAGCGCGCGTATCGCCTCGATCAAGGCGCGCAACGCCGGTCTCTCGCTGACCGGGTCGGTCGTCGCCTCGGATGCGTTCTTTCCGTTCCGCGACGGCATCGATGTGATCGCCGAGTCCGGCGCGACCGCCATCATCCAGCCGGGCGGGAGCCTGCGCGACGAGGAGGTGATCGCCGCCGCCGACGAGCACGGTATGGCGATGGTATTCACCGGCTTGCGCCACTTCCGTCACTGATCGTGAAGGCCCTTGTCATCGGTGGCGGCGGTCGCGAGCACGCGATCGCCTGGAAACTGGCCGCCTCGCCGCGGGTATCACGCGTCTTCGTGGCGCCCGGCAACGCCGGGACGGCCCTCGAGAAAGGCGTCGACAACGTTCCACTCGCCTCGATTCCGCTGCTCGTGAAGTTCGCGCGGCGCGAGCGGATTGCGGTCACGGTGGTCGGACCGGAGGTGCCGCTCGCGGAGGGCATCGTCGATGCGTTCCGGGCTGCGGATCTGCGCATCTTCGGACCGACCCAGGCGGCCGCGCAGCTGGAGACCTCCAAGCAATACGCGAAGGCGTTCATGCAGCGCCACGGCCTGCCGACGGCCGCCTACGAAAGCTTCACGGATGCTGCCGCGGCCCACGCCTACGTCGACCGCTGCGGCGCTCCGATCGTGATCAAGGCCGACGGTCTGGCGGCAGGCAAGGGCGTGGTGGTCGCGACCGGCCTGCCCGAAGCGCACACCGCGGTCGAGCAGATGCTGGTGCAGAGCAAGCTCGGGGAAGCCGGCCGGCGCATCGTAATCGAAGAGTGCCTGGCAGGCGACGAGGCGAGTTTCATCGTGATGGTGGACGGCAGGAACGTGCTGCCACTTGCGACCAGCCAGGACCACAAGCGCCTGCTGGACGACGATCACGGACCCAACACCGGCGGCATGGGCGCGTACTCTCCGGCGCCGGTCGTGACGCCGACGGTGTACGCGCGCATCATGCGCGACGTGATCCATCCAGCCGTGGCCGGACTCGAGCGCGACGGGACTCCCTACACCGGGTTCCTCTACGCCGGCCTCATGATCGGTGCCGACGGCGGCGTCAAGGTCCTGGAGTTCAACTGCCGGCTCGGCGATCCGGAGACCCAGCCCATCTTGATGCGCTTGAAGGGCGACTTCTTCAGCCTGCTCGAGCACGGCGTCAACGGCACACTGGACCGGGTCGACGCGGAATGGGATCGGCGCACCGCGCTGGGCGTCGTGCTCGCGGCGGCGGGCTATCCGGACGCGCCACGGACGGGCGATGTCATCGACGGCCTGCCGAAGGCGGAGGAAGATTTCCACGTCTTCCACGCGGCGACCGCCTTGCGCGACGACACGGTGGTGACGACCGGCGGGCGCGTGCTCACCGTCACCGCGCTCGGCGACAGCGTGCGCATGGCGCAGCGCCGGGCCTATCAAGTCGCGCAGCAGATCGCGTTCGATGGCTGTCAGATGCGCCGCGACATCGGCCATCGCGCGTTGAAGCGCACCGCCTGACGCGGGAGCGCGGGCGCCGGGACGTGGATACACGGGCCGTCAAGGAGTTCCTCACCGGACTGCAGGAGCGGATCGTGTCGGCGCTGTCGCAAGCCGACGGCAGCGCGTTCCGTCACGACCGCTGGCAGCGGCCGGAAGGCGGAGGCGGCGTGAGCGCGACGGTGGAAGAGGGGCATCTCTTCGAGCGCGCCGGCGTGCTGTACTCCCACGTGCACGGCGACCGGCTGCCGCCATCGGCCAGTGCGGCGCGCCCGGAGCTCGCGGGGCGCTCCTACCAGGCGATGGGTGTCTCGCTGGTGCTGCATCCGCGCAACCCCTACGTCCCGACCGTGCACCTCAACGTGCGCATGTTCTCGGCGCTGCGCCCGGATGCGGCCCCGCTGTGGTGGTTCGGCGGCGGCATGGACTTGACACCCTACTATCCGTTCGAGGACGACGCGATCCATTTCCACCGCACCTGCCGCGACGCGCTCGCGCCATTCGGCCCCGAGGTCCACCCGCGCTTCAAGAAATGGTGCGACGAGTACTTCTATCTGCGGCACCGCGGCGAGCCGCGCGGCATCGGCGGCATCTTCTACGACGATCTCGCCACGCCCGACTTCGACACCTGCTTCGCGCTCACCCGCAGCGTCGGCGATCATTTTCTCTCCGCCTATCTGCCGATCGTGGAGCGCCGCCGGCACCTCCCCTACGGCGAGCGCGAGCGCGACTTCCAGGCGTACCGGCGCGGACGCTATGTCGAGTTCAATCTCGTCTATGACCGCGGTACGCTCTTCGGGCTGCAGTCCGGCGGGCGCACGGAATCCATTCTGCTGTCGCTACCGCCGCTGGTGAAGTGGCGCTACGACTGGCGTCCGCAGCCCGGCACGCCGGAGGCGAGCCTCTACACCGACTTCCTCGTGGCGCGCGACTGGGTTTGACGAGCTCATTCGTACCGGAACCCGTTCCCACATCAGTAGAAGCTTATGACAATGATCATGAACGGTGATTGGAGCAACCTTACCTGTTTGGGTATTGTGGGTATACCGCACTCCAGGTTGCTGGCGCGGCTCGCAGTCCGGTCGATGCCGCCCGGAGGGCTTGGTGTGCGGGGTTACAGGAGTCTCCCTCTCGTGATATTCGGCGCCTCTCCCGGGCGCCGTTTTTTTCTCCCCGCCCGCTCTTCCGGCACCCCTGGGCAGGCTCCCCTCCTTCTACTTAAGCCGCTGAATCTTGTGTCAAATTGACACGCGTTGAAATCTGGGGCTAAAGTCTGCGCTCGTTTCATTCGCGCGCACCCGGCTTTCCCCCCGTCACCTTCGGAGCATTCATGATCACGAAACACATCGCGGCCGGTTTCGGCCTCGCTCTTTGCATCGCTGTTGCCGCTTGCGGCAAGAAGGAAGAGGCACCGGCGCCCAAGGCGGATGCCGCCAAATCAGCAGCTGCCGCCACGGTCGTGAAGATCGGCGTGGCCTCGCCGTTGACCGGACCGCAGGCCCATATCGGCAACGACATCAAGAACGGGGTGCAACTCGCGGTCGAAGATTTGAACGCGCAAGGCATCGTCATCGGCGGCAACAAGATCGAGTTCGTGCTCGTCGCGGAGGACGACGAAGCGAACCCGACGAAGGCCACCACGGTGGCCCAGAAACTCGCCGACGCGAAGGTCGCGGGTGTGGTCGGGCACTTCAATTCGGGTGCGTCCATTCCCGCCTCGAAGATCTACTCGGATGCCGGCATTCCCCAGATCTCGCCGTCATCGACCAATCCCAAGTACACGCAGCAGGGTTTCAAGACCACCTTCCGCGTGGTGGCGCACGACGATCAGCAAGGCCCCACGCTGGCCCGGTTCGCGGTCGAGAAACTCGGCGCGAAGAACATCGCGGTGATCGACGACAGCACTGCCTACGGCCAAGGCCTCGCCGACGCCTTCGAGAAGACCGCCAAGTCCCTCGGTGCGAATGTGGTCGCGCGCGAGCACACCACCGACAAGGACACGGATTTCACGGCGATCCTGACCAAGATCAAGGGCACCAAGCCGGATCTCATCATGTTCGGCGGCATCGATCCGCAGGCCGGGCCGATGGCGAAGCAAATGGCCTCGCTCGGCATCAGCGCGAAGCTGATTGGCGGCGACGGCATCCAGACCCCGAACTTCGTCAAGCTCGCCGGCGATGCCGCCGAAGGTCAGATGGCCTCGATGCCGGGCCTGCCCAAGGAAAAGATGCCGGGCGGCGAGAAGTTCATGGAGAAGTACAAGGCGAAGTTCGGTCAGAACGTGGAGCTCTTCGCGCCGATGGGCTATGACGCGGTGTTCGTGTTCGTCGACTCCATGAAGCGTGCCGGCTCGGCCGATCCCGCGAAGTACCTGCCCGAAGTCGGCAAGACCAAGCTCGAAGGCGTGATCGGCCCGATCGAGTTCGACGACAAGGGCGATCTCAAGAACGGTCCGATCACGGTCTACGTGGTGAAGGACGGCACCTGGGCGCCACTGGAGACGGTGATCCCTGGCGGTCCGCCGAAGGTCGCCGCCGCGCCCGCCGAGCAGCCCCTGGGCGCCACCGACGCCGGCTACAAGTAACCCGCCTGCGTCTACCCGAACACGTGCGGCACCCGAGGGTGCCGCACGCACTTTGAGCCCCTTTTGGACATCTTCCTGCAGCAGATCATCAACGGGCTGGTGCTGGGCAGCATCTACGCCCTGGTCGCTCTCGGGTACACGATGGTGTACGGCATCCTCGGCCTCATCAACTTCGCGCACGGCGACATCGTCATGATCGGCGCGATGGTGGCGCTCGCCATCTTCCATCCGCTGGCGGCGAGCGGCATCCCGGCGCCCGTGATCCTGCTGCTGGCGCTGACCGCCTCGATCGCGATCTGCGTCACGCTCGGGATGTCGATCGAGCGCATCGCCTATCGACCCCTGCGGCGAGCGCCGCGACTCGCGCCCCTGATCACCGCGATCGGCGTGTCGATCCTGATCCAGTACACGGCCGCGCTGATCTGGGGCAAGCAGTACATCTCCCTGCCGCCGCTCTTCAAGACCACGCAACTTACCATCGGCGGGGCCCACCTGACCGACCTGCAGGCCGTGATCTTCCTCCTCGCTTGTACCGTGATGGGCGGTCTCTACTGGTTCGTCACGCGCACCCGCATGGGCGCGGCCATGCGCGCGACCGAGCAGAATCCCGACGTCGCCGGTCTGATGGGTATCAACATCAACTTCATCATCTCGCTCACCTTCGTTATCGGCTCCGGGCTGGCTGCGGTGGCCGGCCTGATGGTGGTGCTCTACTACGGCATCGGCCATTACTACATGGGCTTCATCCTGGGATTGAAGGCGTTCACCGCGGCTGTCCTGGGAGGTATCGGCAACGTCACCGGCGCCATGCTCGGTGGACTGCTGCTCGGCGTGATCGAGAGCCTGGCCTCCGGCTACATCGGGGATCTCACCGGGGGTGTATTCGGCAGCAACTATCGCGATGTCTTCGCCTTCCTGGTGCTGGTCCTGGTCCTGATCTTCCGGCCGTCCGGCCTCATGGGCCAACCCTCGGCGGAACGGGCCTGACCCGGGCGGAAGTGTTGTGTCCGGACTCAAGAACGCTTCCCTCGCCGCACGCCTCTTCGGCTACGCCGCGCTCGCGGTCGTCCTGCTGGTGCTGCCGTTCGTGGTCGAGCCGCTGCTCGGCCGCGCCTGGGTGCGCATCATCGACATCGCCCTGCTCTTCGTCCTGCTCGCACTCGGTCTTAACATCGTGGTCGGCTTCGCGGGTTTGCTCGATCTGGGTTATGTCGCGTTCTTCGCGGTCGGCGCCTATCTCTACGCGCTGCTCGCCTCGCCCCATTTCGGCATCCACTGGCCGTTCTTCCTGCTGCTGCCGATGGGCGCCGCGCTCGCCTGCCTGTTCGGGGTCCTGCTCGGTGCGCCGACGCTGCGACTGCGCGGCGACTACCTCGCCATCGTGACGCTAGGCTTCGGCGAGATCATCCGCATCTTCCTGAACAACCTGAACCGCCCCGTGAACATCACCAACGGACCGCTCGGCATCACGCTGATCGAGCCGATCCGGTTCGGTGACTTTTCCTTGAGCCAGCAGCACACGCTTGCGGGCCTGACGTTCGCGCCCGTGCACAGCTACTACTACGTGTTCCTCGCCTGCGTGGTGCTCGCGATCGTCGTCTCGCTGCGCCTCGAGGATTCCCGCATCGGGCGCGCCTGGATCGCGATCCGCGAGGACGAGATCGCCGCCAAGGCGATGGGCATCCACACGCGCAATGTGAAGCTGCTCGCCTTCGCCATGGGTGCGAGCTTCGGCGGCGTCTCCGGCGGGCTGTTCGCGGCCTTCCAGGGATTCGTCAGCCCCGAGAGCTTCGCGCTGCTCGATTCCATCATGATCCTGTGCATGGTCGTGCTGGGCGGCATGGGTCACGTGCCCGGCGTCGTGCTCGGCGCGATCCTGCTCACGGCGCTGCCGGAGGCGCTGCGCTATGTCGGCCCGCTGCAGCAGGCATGGTTCGGGCGGGTCCTGATCGACCCTTCGGATCTGCGCATGCTGCTGTTCGGACTGGCGCTGGTCCTGATGATGCTCTTTCGGCCGGCCGGGCTGTGGCCGTCGCGCGTGCGCAAGCGCGAGTTCGCCGAGTGAGCGCGCTGCTCGAGGCCCGGGGCGTCGGCAAGCGCTTCGGGGGCCTGCAGGCCCTCTCCGATGTCTCGATCGCGATCGATCGGCATTCGATCTACGGTCTCATCGGGCCCAACGGGGCCGGCAAGACCACCTTCTTCAACGTGCTCACGGGGCTGTACGCGCCCAATGACGGCGAGATCGTGTTCGACGGTGTGCCGATCGCCGGCTTGGAGCCGCACGCCGTCGCCACCGCCGGTATCGCGCGCACGTTCCAGAACATCCGGCTGTTCGCCAACATGACCGCCATCGAGAACGCGATGGTAGGCCGACACGTGCGCACGCGCGCCGGCGTGTGGGGCGCAGTCACCCGTAACGCGGCCACCCGCGCCGAGGAGTCGGCGATCGCCCGACGCGCCAAGGAACTGCTCGACTACGTCGGCATCGGACGGCACGCTCACGCCCTCGCGAAGAATCTCTCCTACGGCGATCAGCGCCGCCTCGAGATCGCGCGAGCGCTCGCCACCGAGCCGCGCCTGTTGGCCCTCGACGAGCCTGCCGCCGGGATGAATGCAACCGAGACCGCGGCGCTGCGCGGCCTGATGGAGCGCATCCGCAGCGATGGCACGACCATCCTGCTGATCGAGCACGACGTGAAGCTGGTCATGGGTCTGTGCGACCGGGTGGCGGTGCTCGACTACGGCAAGAAGATCGCGGAAGGCGCGCCCGCCCAGGTGCAGCGCGATCCGGCAGTCGTCGAAGCCTATCTGGGGGGCGAGATCGCTTGAAGCCCATGCTCGAGGTACGTCACCTGCGGGTCGCCTACGGCGGCATCAACGCCGTGAAAGGCGTGGACCTCGACGTGAACGCCGGCGAAGTGGTGGCGCTCATCGGCGCCAACGGCGCGGGGAAGACCACGACCCTGAAGGCTATCACCGGACTCGTCCACGCCGCCGGCGGCTACGTGCACTACGAAGGCAAGCCCATCACCGGGCGCGCGGCGCACGAACTGGTCCGGCAGGGCGTTGCGATGGTGCCCGAAGGACGAGGCATCTTCGGCCGCCTCAAGGTCGAGGAGAATCTAGACATCGGCGCCTATTGCCGGACGGACGCCGCCATCGGCGCGGACCGCGAGCGGATCTACGGCCTCTTTCCGCGCCTGGCCGAGCGGCGCCGGCAACTGGCCGGCACCCTTTCCGGCGGCGAGCAGCAGATGCTCGCGATCGGCCGCGCGCTCATGAGCCGGCCTAAGCTTCTGCTACTCGACGAGCCGAGCATGGGTCTGGCGCCGATCATGGTGCAGAAGATTTTCGAGGTGATCCGGTCGATCGCCCGCGAGGGCGTGACGCTGATGCTGGTCGAGCAGAATGCCAAGCTCGCCCTGCAGGTGAGCGATCGCGGCTACGTGATGGAAAGCGGCGCCATCGCGCTTGCCGATCGCTGCGACTGTCTGCTCGCCAACCCGCAGGTGCAGGCCGCCTACCTCGGCGAGTGAACGCAACGCAAGGAGGACCGCCATGAAGAGCTATCGCAAGGAACTCTGGTTCAACGCTCCGACCCGGGTCGCTTTCGTCAACATCACGGGCGAGGTCCGGGAGTGCCTGCAGGCGAGCGGGGTGCGCGAGGGGCTCGCGCTGGTGAACGCGATGCACATCACCGCTTCCGTGTTCATCAACGACGACGAGCCCGGTCTGCACCACGACTACCGCCAGTGGCTGGAACAACTCGCCCCGCACGA
>JBDHRV010000018.1:0-34006 GCA_039807745.1 Burkholderiales bacterium | reverse complement strand
ACCGGCAGCTTGAGCAGCTTGCCCGCACCGATGAATGCCGAGTCCAAGCTCAGGATCTTCTTGGCGCCATGGTTTGCCGCGATCGCCAGGTGAAGCGCATCCCCCGCGCTCAAGCCGATCTTCGGTACTTCCAGGTACTTGGCCGCTGCCGCGAAGTCCGCTGCGGTTGGGGAGAACACCTCGAAGGATTCGCTCAGCATACGGTCGAGCTCGCGCCGGACGGCTTCCGCCTCGGCGGGCGACAGCTCCCCGATTCGGACCTTGCACGACACCAGACTGGCCAGTTCCACGTGCGTCCACAGACTCGTGGCCAGTTCCCCGGGTCTGAGCTTCAGGACGAAAGCTTCCACCGCATTGCTCGTGTCCTCCGCGATGACGAGGGGCGCAATGAAGCTCGTTTCAAGGTAGAGCATCAATAGCCTTCATCGCGCACCTGGCGAATCAGCTCGACACTGGAGGTCCGCGCCGTCGGCAGCCTGGCTCGGAAGTCGGAGAGCGATCGGAGCGGCTTCTTGCGGGCAGCCACGGGCACCAGCTTGGCGACCGGCTTCCCGCGGCGGGTGATGATGGTCTCGGTGCCGCTTTCGGCCTTGCTCACGAGTTCGCTCAAACGTGCTCTGGCTTCGACCAGATTCACGGCAGCCATGCTGTGCTCCAGGGCTACGCCAGATTCCGCAGCTCCCGCAACGCCACCGACAGCATCGCCGCGTCGGTCGTCGCCATCGCACGCAGCTCCGCGAGCAGCCGAGTCGCTCGCTCCACCGCACCGCTGTTTGCCTTCTTCCAGCGCGCGACCAACTCCGGCGCCTCGCCGTCCGCGCCCGCCGCGAGCACATTCGCCGTGACGCTCTTCTGCAGTCCCGACAGGTCGTCGCGCATGGCCCCTTTCGCGAGCGTCTGCCAGTAGCTCTCGGCCGGCAGCGCGGCGATGCGATCCTGCAGCCAGGGGACGTTCAGCTCGCTCGCCACCGCGAAGTACGCGCGCGCCACCGTCTCCACCGGCCGCCCGGTGGCGCTCGCCACCTCCGCCATGTCGAGGGCAGCGTACAAAGTGTCACCCGCCACCACGCGCCGCGCGATGTCTTCCGGCACCCCCCGCTCCGCAAAACGCCCGACACGCGCTGCCGGTCCACCTTCGGCGAGAATCGGGTCGAGGCAGCGGTAGACCGATTCCACGGCCGGCGCGAAGTGCTCGATCGTCGCCCCCATCTCGTCGTGCAGGCGGCGTGCGCGCAGGAACCACAAGGTCGCGCGCGAGATGAGACGATCGGACTCGATCAGCATCTCCGACTGCACGCTATCCGGCACCTTGTTGTCGAGCGCCTCGATCGATTGCCACAGCGGCACCAGGCCGAACACCTCGCGCGTGAGCAGGTACGCACGCACGATGGCCGGTGGCCGCTCGCCGCTCGCCTCGGCGATGCGGTGCACGAACGTCGCGCCGACGCGATTCACCATGCTGTTCAGGAGATGGGTGGCGATGATCTCGCGCCGGAGCGGATGGCGCGGCATGTACGACGCGTGGGTCTTGCGCACGGCGGTCGGAAAGTACCGCTCGAGCGCGGTCGCGCACCACGGGTCGTCGGGAACGCTGGAGGCGAGCAATTCGTCGTACAGCCAGATCTTGCTGTACGCGAGCAGCACCGCCCGCTCGGGATTCACGAGTCCAAGTCCCCGCGCCCGCCGCGTGGCGATCTCCTCGTCGTCCGGCAGGAATTCCAGCGCGCGCTTCAACCGCCCGGCCTTCTCGAGGAACTGGATGAAGCGCTGCTCGCCGTCCAGCAATCGTGGCGCGAGACGGCCGGCCACGGAGAGTGCCTGGGTCTGGAAGTAGTTGTCGCGCAGCACGAGCTGACCCACTTCGTTCGTCATCGAAGCGAGCAGGGCATTGCGCTGCTTCTCGGTGAGCTCGCCCTCCGCCACGACGAGCCCGAGCAGGATCTTGAGATTGACTTCGTGGTCGGACGTATCCACACCGGCCGAGTTGTCGATGGCGTCGGTGAAGATGCGCCCGCCCGCCAGCGCGTACTCCACCCGGCCGAGCTGGGTGAAACCGAGATTGCCGCCCTCGCCCACCACCTTGCAGCGCAGCTGCCCGCCATCGACGCGCACCGGATCGTTGGTGCGGTCGCCGGCCTCGGTATGGCTCTCCTCCGAGTTCTTCACATAGGTGCCGATGCCGCCGTTGTAGAGGAGATCCACGGGCGCCTTCAGGATGGCGGAGATGAGCTCGTTCGGGCTCAGCGCCTCGGCCTCGATGTCGAGCACCCGCCGCACCTCCGGCGACAGGGGCACCGACTTCACGCCGCGCGGCCAGACACCCCCGCCCATCGAAATGCACTCGGCATCGTAGTCCGCCCACGACGAGCGCGGCAGGCGGAAGAGCCGCTCGCGCTCGACGAAGCTCGCCTCGGCATCCGGGTCGGGATCGAGAAAGATATGGCGGTGGTCGAACGCCGCCACCAGCCGGATGTGCCGTGACAGCAGCATGCCGTTGCCGAACACGTCGCCCGACATGTCGCCGATGCCGGCCGCGGTGAAGTCGGTGCTCTGCGTGTCGATGCCCATCTCGCGAAAGTGACGCTTCACCGACTCCCACGCGCCGCGCGCCGTGATGCCCATCGCCTTGTGGTCGTAGCCGACGGAACCGCCGGACGCGAACGCATCCGCCAGCCAGAACCCGTACTCCTGGCTGATGGCATTGGCGTAATCGGAGAAGGTCGCGGTGCCCTTGTCCGCCGCGACCACCAAATACGGGTCGTCCGCATCGTGCCGGCGCACCTGCGGCGGCGGGATCACCTGACCGCCGACCAGATTGTCGGTGAGATCGAGCAGACCGCGCAGGTAGTTCTGGTAGCACGCGACCCCTTCCTTCATGAAGGCTTCGCGATCGGAGGCGGGCGGTGCCTTCTTCAGGACGAAACCGCCTTTGGAACCGACGGGCACGATGACCGTGTTCTTGACCATCTGCGCCTTCACGAGCCCCAGCACCTCGGTGCGAAAATCCTCCGGGCGGTCGGACCAGCGCAGCCCGCCGCGGGCGACCTTGCCGCCGCGCAGGTGCACGCCCTCGAAGCGCGGCGAGTAGACGAAGATCTCGAACATGGGCTTCGGCTCGGGCAGCCCCGGCACCTTCGAGGGATCGAGCTTGAAGGAGAGGAACGCCCGCCGCGCGCCCTTCTCGTCACGGCGCCAGTGGTTGGTGCGCAATGTCGCGAGCACGAGCGCGAGGTACTGGCGCAGCACGCGGTCTTCATTGAGATTCTCGACGCGGTCGAGCGCCGCTTCCAGTGCCCGCACCTGGGAGGTGACCGCTCCGGCGTCCTCGTGCCCGGGATCGAGACGCAGCCGGAACAGGTTCACCAGCATGCGCGCGATCTTGGGGTTGGCGGCGAGAGTTGCCTCGATGAACGACTGCGACAGCGGGAACGCGATCTGGTGCAGATACTTCGCATAGGCGCGCAGCACCACGATCTCGTCGGCACCGAGGCGCGCCGCCAGCACCAGCCGGTTGAATCCGTCGTTCTCGACCACGCCCTCGAACACGCGTCCGAACGTGTCCTCGAAGCTCTCGCGCAGCGCGTCGATCTCGATCTCCACACCGTCGCGGGTGACGAGCCCGAGGTCCTCGATCCAGATCGGCGGCGCGCCCTCGGGCGTGATCCGGTAAGGGCGCTGCTCCAGCACCCGCAGCCCCATGCGCTCGAGCATGGGCAGGCTGTCGGAGAGCACGGCCGGACGGCCGGGGTGGAAGAGCTTGAAGCGCAGCGTGCCGGGCGCGGCCTCCACCGGACGATAGAGGTTCATTCCGAGCGCGCCGCTCGCGAGCGCCTGCTCCATCGTCTCGATGTCGGGCACGGCATTGCGCGCCGGGTAGTCCTCGCGGTAAGCCGCGGGGAAAGCCGCGCCGAATCGCCGGCACGCCTGGTTGCCGCGCGCCTCGCCGAGGGTGTCGAGCAGCGCCTGTCGCAGATCGTCGCCCCACCTGCGCGATGCGGCAACGAGCCGCGCCTCCAGCTCCGGCACGTGGTAGGGCGGAATGCTCCCGGGCTTCGTGCGCACGGTGATGAGGATGCGCGCCAGCACCGACTCGGAGAGGAACACGTTGAACTCCGAGCTCACGCCGTTGAAGGCCTGCACGAGCATTGCCTGCCATCGACGCCGCAGGTCGGTGGTGTAGTGCTCGCGCGGCGCGTGGATCAGGCAGACGCAGTATCGCTCGAACGCATCCCGGCGCACGTGCAGGCGCAGGCGCTGGCGCTCGCCCAGGTGCAGGATGCCGAGCGCATTGTGCAGGAGCTCGTCCTCGCTGATCTGGAACAACTCGTCGCGCGGATAGGTCTCGAGCACGTGCTCCAGCGCCTTCGCCCCGTGCCCGCCGGGCGCGAAGCCCGCGCGCGCCACCACGTTCCCGACCTTGCGCCGGAGCAGCGGTGTGTCGGCCGGGCTGACACTGTAGGTGGTGTGCGTGTAGAGGCCGAGGAAGCGGTGCTCGCCGCACACTTCGCCCTGCTCGTCGTAGCGCTTGATGCCGATGTAGTCCAGGTAGCCCGGGCGGTGCACCGTCGAGCGCGAGTTCGATTTCGTCACCAGCAGCAGGTCCTTCACGCGCGCGTAGGCGCGTGCCTCCGGCGGCAGCGCCGCGAAGCTCGCCGACGGGCGCTCGTCGTCGCGCCCCCGCAGGATGCCGAGCCCGGAGCCGGCCACGACGTGCAGCGCGTCGGCGCCGTTCGCCCGGACGAGGTCGCTGCAGCGGTAGCCGAGAAAAGTGAAGTGATCGGCCTCGAGCCAGCGCAGGAAGGCCTTCCCCTCCTCGACCTCTTCCGCAGCGATGGGAGGTGGTCGCCGTTCGAGGTCGCCGAGAACGCCTTCCAACCGCTCCCGCATCGCGCGCCAGTCGGCGACGGCGAGCCGCACGTCGTTCAGCACGCCCACCAGGTCTCCCACCAGCGCTTCCATGGCGGCCGCGTCGGGGATGCGATCGATCTCGACGTGCATGAACGATTCGCGCAACGCACCCTCGCCCGTCACGGCCGCTTCCACGAGCTGCCCCGCCAGGTCACGGCGGTCGAGCAGCACCGGGTGGACGATGAGATGCAGGGCGAGTCCGTGACGGTTCACCTCCATCGTCACCGAATCGACCAGAAACGGCATGTCGTCGTTGACGATCTCGACCACGGTGTGCGTCGACTGCCAGCCGTGCTCTTCGATGCTCGGATTGAAGACGCGCACCTTGGCTTGGCCAGGATCGCGGCGCCGGGCGAAGGCGAGGTGCGAGAGCGCGGCGCCGTAGATGTCCGCAGGCTCGATCTCGGCGAGGTCGTCTGGATCCACCTGGCGGTAGTACTCGGCCAGGAAGCGCTCGATCGCCCCCTGCTCGTCCGCCGGGACCTTCGCGCGCACGAGCGCGCTCACGGCCGCCATATGCTCGGTCCTGCCCTGCTCGGTCAGCGCCAGCATGTCGAACTCCTCCGTTGTGGCTCAAGCTCGCGGTCTATCGCCGCTGCGTCGGCCAAGTCTAGCAGCGTCGAGGGGCTTTGCCGTGGAGGATTTCCGTCCAAGCAGGCTTCTGAAGAACCCCGCGGGGCCGCGGGATGCGTCCTCCAACATTCAACGCGGGGCTCGTCCCGTTAGCCGGACCGCCTGGGGACCATCACGTCCGCCGTACGGATCCGGTCCGGCCCGCCGGGTTCCCACGGCGTCGGGTTACATCCATCCGAACCCACCACACCCTCCAAACCACAAGTTCGAGCAGAATTCAGTCTCGAGCAGGGCCGTGTACTCGTCGGTTTCCGACTTCAGGAAGTTGGCGAATTGCTCGGCCGACATAGGCGTGACCTCGGCGCCACTGCTTTCCAGACGTTCCTTCACTCCGGCATCGGCGAGCACTTGATTGACGGCGTGGTTCAGCTTATCCACGATTTGCTTCGGTGTTCCGCCCGGCGCGAAGATGCCAACCCAATGCGTGACATGCACATCCCCGATCCCGGACTCCGCGAAAGTCGGCACGTTCGGCAGCACCGGCGAGCGCTTCGGTGACGAAATGGCGAGAGCCTTGAGCTTGCCGGATTTGATCTGCGGCATAGCGGTGACCAGCGCTGGAAAGTAGAAGTCGACACGCTCCTGGAGAAGGCCTTCGAGAGCAGCGCCGCCCCCATCGAACGGCACGTGGTTCAGTCTGCTCTTCGTCCTCACGCGCAATGTTTCGGCTGCAAGATGCCCCGGCGTTCCAGGTCCGCCCGACCCGAAGGTCAAGCCACGCCGCGATGCGCCGGCCGCCTTCACCAGATCATCGACGCCCGAATACGGCGCCGCTGCCGGAACGGCGAGCACCAGTGGCACGACGGCGACGAGCGCGACGGGCTTGAGTTGTCTCTCTGGCTTTTCGCGCAGGTAAGCCCCAAGGATCCTGTTGACGACGATTTCCGTCGTTTGACCGGCCAGAAGGGTGTAGCCGTCGGGCGCCGCCCGCATCACGCTCCGGGTGCCGACCAAACCCGCCGAGCCGGGCCGGTTCTCGACATTCACCGGCTGCCCGAGGGTACTGCCCAGCTTCTCCGAGATCGTTCGCGCAACGATGTCGCCGACACCTCCCTGCGGGAATGCGACCACCAACTGCACGGGCTTGGTCGGATAGGTCTGCGCCACCGCGGATGGCGTCATCGCGCCTGCAATGGCTCCCAGCACCGCGAGTACCGCGCCTCGACAACCTAGCGAGCTCATCATGATGAGGTCCCTCCATCGTGGAAAATGCACATTCGCGTGCCGGCCCGGGGACCACCGAGGCGCCGAGCGCCTCGACGATTCCGTGACCGCAAGGCTGTCCTTGGGTCCAGTGCCCATCAGCGCACCATGCACGGGCGTTTGTTGTCGAACTTCCAGCCCGGAATCAGGAACTGCATCGAGACGGCATCGTCGCGCGCGCCGAGCGCCTTTTCCTTGTAAAGGACATGGGCGGCTTCCACGTGCTCCATGTCGAGTTCGACGCCGAGTCCCGGCTTCTCCGGCACCTTCACCAGCCCGCCCTCGATCTTGAAGGGTTCGCGGGTCAGCCGCTCGCCATCCTGCCAGATCCAGTGCGTGTCGATCGCAGTGATCTTGCCGGGCGCCGCGGCGGCGACGTGCGTGAACATCGCCAGCGAAACGTCGAAGTGGTTGTTCGAGTGCGAACCCCAGGTGAGTCCCCATTCGTGGCACATCTGGGCGACGCGGATCGACCCCTGCATGGTCCAGAAGTGCGGGTCGGCGAGCGGGATGCTGACGGACTGCAACTGGATGGCGTGACCCATCTCGCGCCAGTCGGTGGCGATCATGTTGGTGGCGGTCGGCAGCCCGGTCGCGCGCCGGAATTCGGCCATGACCTCGCGGCCCGAATAGACACCCTCGGCGCCGCACGGATCCTCGGCGTAAGCCAGCACGCCGTGCAGGTCGCGCGTGAGCCGCACGGCATCCTTGAGCGGCCACGCGCCGTTCGGATCGAGCGTGCAGCGCGCCTGGGGAAACCGCTCGTGCAGCGCGCGGATCGCCTCGACTTCGTCCTCGCCGCGCAACACGCCGCCCTTCAGCTTGAAGTCGCGGAAGCCGTAGCGCGCGTGCGCCGCTTCCGCCAGACGCACCACGCCTTCCGCCGTCATCGCGACCTCGTTGCGCAGACGGAACCACTCGTTGTCGGCGTCCGGCTCGGTCCGATACGGCAGGTTGGTGCGTTGGCGATCGCCGACGTAGAACAGGTAGCCCAGCATCTCCACGGCATCGCGCTGCTGCCCCTCGCCGAGCAAGGCGGCGAGGGGGACGCCCAGGAACTGGCCGAGCAGATCGAGCAGAGAAGCCTCCACCGCCGTCACGGCGTGAATGGTGATGCGCAAATCGAACGTCTGCAGCCCGCGACCGCCGGCGTCGCGGTCGGCGAACTGGCGCCGCATGGCGTTCAGGATCGCGAGCCAGTTGCCGATCGACTGACCGACGACGAGCGCTCGCGCATCTTCCAGCGTCTGCCGGATCTTCTCGCCGCCGGGCACTTCACCCACGCCCGTGTTGCCGGCGCTATCGGTGAGGATGACGAGGTTGCGGGTGAAGTACGGGCCGTGCGCGCCGGACAGGTTCATGAGCATGCTGTCGTGGCCGGCGACCGGGACGACGCGCATCTCGGTCACGCGCGGCGTGCTGGATTGAGCTCGAGACATGAGATCCTCCTACTTTTGTGTCGATGGAATATTCGTCAGACCGATAACGTGCCGGCGGCTCAGGTCACCGGCGCCGGGTTGAACAGCGCCAGTGAATTGTGGAGCCGCCATTTCTCGGCCCAGGTTTGCTTGCCGCTCGCCACGTCGAGCATGAGGCGAAACAGTTCCCAGCCCACGTCTTCGATGCTCGCCGCGCCATCGGCGATGCGACCCGCGTTGACGTCCATCAGGTCGTGCCAGCGACGCGCCAGGTCGCTGCGCGTTGCGACCTTGATCACCGGACATTGCGCGAGCCCGTAGGGCGTGCCGCGACCGGTCGTGAAGACGTGCACGTTCATGCCGGCGGCAAGCTGCAGCGTGCCACAGATGAAATCGCTCGCCGGCGTGGCGGCGTAGATGAGTCCCTTCTGCCTCACCTTCTCGCCCGGCTGCAGGACGCCGGAGATGGGCGACGAGCCCGACTTCACGATCGATCCCATCGCCTTCTCGACGATGTTCGAGAGCCCGCCCTTCTTGTTGCCGGGTGTGGTGTTCGCGCTGCGATCGACGCTGCCGCGCTTGAGATAGGCGTCGTACCAGGCCATTTCGCGGATGATGGCATCGGCCACCTCCGCATTCACGGCGCGCGAGGTGAGCTGATCGACGCCGTCGCGCACCTCTGTCACCTCGGAGAACATCACGGTGGCGCCGGCGCGCACCAGCAGATCGGTGGCGAAGCCCACGGCGGGGTTCGCCGTCACGCCCGAGAACGCATCGCTGCCGCCGCACTGCACGCCGACCACCAGGTCGGACGCCGGGCAGGTCTCGCGCCGGCGCGCGTTGAGGCGCTCCAGATGCGGCTTCGCCGAGCCCATGATGGAATCGATCATCGACATGAAGCCGATGTGCGCCTCGTCCTGCAGGCAGACGACGTCGCGTTCTTCGGCCTGGCCCTCCGCGCTTGCGGGCCGTGCGCTCAGCGGGATCGCACCGGGCGGCAGCAGCCGCTCGGGCTGCAGCTTCTCGCAGCCCAGACTCACGACCATCACCTCGCCACCGAAGTTGGGATTGAGCGTGATGTTGCGCAGCGTGCGGATGGGGACGACCGCGTCCGGCGCATCGATGGCCACCCCGCAGCCGTAGGTGTGCTCCAGGCCGACGACGTCGTCGACGTTCGGGTAATGCGGCAGCAGTTCGGCCTTGATGCGCTGTACCGCATAGTCGACCACACCCGACACGCACTGCACGGTGGTGGTGATGGCGAGGATGTTGCGCGTGCCGACGGAGCCATCGGGGTTGCGATAGCCCTGGAAGGTATAGCCTTCGAGTGCCGGCTGCGCGGCCGGCTTCACGGTCGCGATCGGCAGGTCGGTGAGCTCGCGTGCCTCCGGCATTTTGAGCCGCGCCTCGTACACCCAGCTGCCGGCGGGAAGATCCTCCAGCGCGTAACCGATGGCGACGTTGTAGCGCCGCACCGTGTCGCCCTTGGCGATGTCGACCAGCGCGACCTTGTGTCCCTGCGGCACCTTCTCGCGCAGCACGAGTCCGTCAGGGAGCGCGGTGCCGGCCGGCAGGCCGCCGGTGTTGGCGACGATCGCCACGTTGTCGCGCTCGTGCATGCGAATGAGGACCGTGGCGTCCCGCGATGCGACTTGATGCTGTGACATGTGTATCCCTCCTCGTATGGTCTTTCGGCGGGGCCGGCGCCGGGTACGCCGGCCCAAGCCGTTACCTGTGCCTCACGCCGTCTGCGCTCCGGTCGCCGGAACGGTCGTGACCAGTGACTTCTTGAGCTCGACCCGGCGAATCTCACCGACTACCACCAGGTACATCACGATCATCATGGCCGCGTTCGCACCCACGTAGACCAGCGCCCATGCGAATGAACCGGTCGCCTGCAGGATGTAGCCGATGACGATCGGCGTGGTGATCCCCGCGACGTTGCCGAACGTGTTGAAGAGCCCGCCGCTCAGACCCGCCGCTTCCTTGGGTGACGTGTCCGACACGACGGCCCAGCCCAGCGCACCGATACCCTTGCCGAAGAAGGCGAGCGACATGAGCACGATCACGAGCGTGTCGTTGTCGGTGTAGTTGCAGAGGATCATGCTCATCGAGATCAGCATGCCGACGACGATCACCGACTTGCGCGCGACCGAGAGCGAATGTCCCGCCTTGATGAGCCTGTCGGAGATGAAACCGCCGAGCACGCCGCCGATGAAGCCGCAGACCGCGGGCAGGGAGGCGACGAAACCCGCCTTCAGAATCGTCATACCGCGCTCGCTGACGAGGTAGACCGGGAACCAGGTCAGAAAGAAGTAGGTCAGCGTGGTCAGGCAATACTGCCCGAGGTAGATGCCGAGCAGCATGCGGTTGGACAGCATTTCCTTGATGCACGCCCACGTGTCCACCTGCTTGGCCTTGGCGTCATCCTTCGCCTGATCCATGTCGACCAGCGCACCGCCGGCCGAGATGTAATCGAGTTCGGCCTTGTTGATGCGCGGGTGGGTTCTCGGGCTGTAGATCGTCTTCAGCCATACGAACGCAAGCACGATCCCGAGGGCACCCATGACGTAGAAAACACTCGGCCAGCCGTAGGTGTGCACGAGCCAGCCCATGATCGGCGCGAAGAGCACGGTCGCGAAATATTGCGCCGAGTTGAAGATGGCTGCGGCGAAGCCGCGTTCGTTGCTGGGAAACCATGCGGCGGTGAGGCGGCTGTTGCCAGGGAAGGAAGGTGATTCCGCAGTGCCGACCAGAAACCGCAGCACGAACAGCGTCGCCACGGCGACGCCGCCGGCGAGGAATCCGACCGCGCCCTGCATCACAGTAAAGACTGACCACAGAAAAATGCTGAAGAAATAGGTCATCTTCGAGCCGAAGCGGTCCAGCAGCCACCCGCCGGGAACCTGGAAGATGACGTAGGACCAGGCAAAAGCCGAGAAGATGTAACCCATCGCCACCGGCGACATCTCGAACGCCTTCTTGATTTCCGGACCTGCGATGGAGATCGTGGCGCGATCGGCGTAGTTGAGTGTGGTGATAATGAAGAGCATCGCCAGGATGCCCCACCGTGCTCGTGTGCGCGCCGCATCAGCGGTCTTTGTTTGCTTGGTTTCCACGGATCACTCCTCCGAGGTTGATCGTTTGTGTGTCCGGCGAGCAAGTTCCGCTCGCCTCAAGATTTCTCGCTGGGCTGCTTCTTCAGGTCTGCTGCCCGATCTCGAAGTTGGCCAGCACTTCCAGTGCTTTCACCATGGCCGAGTGGTCCCACGCCTTGCCGCCGTGGGCCGCGCAGGCGTTGAACAACTCCTGTGCGGTAGCAGTGTTGGGGAGAGCGACACCCAGCGTGCGCGCACTGGACAGTGCGAGGTTGAGATCCTTCTGGTGCAGTTCGATGCGGAAGCCCGGATCGAAGGTGCGCTTCACCATGCGTTCGCCATGCACCTCGAGGATGCGCGACGATGCGAAGCCGCCCATCAGAGCCTGCCGCACCTTGGCCGGATCGGCGCCGGCCTTGGCCGCGAACACGAGCGCTTCCCCGACGGCCTCGATGTTGAGCGCAACGATTATCTGGTTGGCGACCTTGGCCGTCTGCCCGTCGCCATTGCCGCCGACCAGGGTGATGTTCTTGCCGAGGAGATCGAAGAGCGGCTTGACCTTCTCGAACGCCGAGTCAGGACCGCCGACCATGATCGACAGCGTCGCGTTCTTCGCTCCGACTTCGCCGCCGGACACGGGAGCATCCAGGTAGTCGCAGCCGAGCGCGTTGATCTTCTTCGCGAACTCCTTGGTCGCGATGGGCGAGATCGAGCTCATGTCGACGACGGTCTTGCCGGCGGCAAGCCCGCTCGCGACGCCGTCCGCGCCGAAGAGCGCGGCCTCGACGTGCGGCGTGTCCGGCACCATGGTGATGACGACTTCCGCCTTCTGCGCCACTTCCTTGCCGTTCGCGCACGCCTTGCCGCCCGCCGCGACGAGTGCGTCCGGCACGCTCGGCAGGCTGAAGAGGAAGACCTCGTGGCCGGCCTTGATGAGGTGGCCCGCCATGGGACCGCCCATGATGCCGAGTCCGATGAAGCCCAGTTTCATGTCCTTGCTCCTGTTGGATGATGGCATGCTGCAAATCAGTAACCGCCGCCGGCAGCGGTCGGGGAGGCGCCGGCGCGCATAACGCTCAGGATCTGCTGCGAGCCCGCCGCCATCAGCCGTGCGTCCGAGCTCACGGTGACGAACTGGAAGCCCTTCGCGATGCGCTCGCGTGCCTTCTCCGGCGTGCCGTTGTGAATGCCGGCGACGATCCCGTGCGCCTTGGCGCGCGCCAGGATGTGGTCGATCGCCACGGCCGCCGGCGGGTCGACGTCGTCGAAGGTCGGCGTGCAGCCCAGTGCCAGGGAAAGGTCGGACGGGCCGATGTAGATCGCGTCCAGCCCCGGCACCGACAGGATGTCGTCCACGTTGTCGAGCGCCTCGCGCGTCTCGATCATCGCGAACACGACGACCGTGTCGTTGGCGTGCGCGGGATAGTCGGGGCCGCCGTACAGCAGGCCGCGTATCGGCCCGAAGCTGCGGGTGCCGTGCGGCGGATAGTGGGTGGCGGCCACCAGGCGCTCGGCGTCCGCCCGGGTGTTGACCATCGGGCAGATCACGGCGTAGGCGCCGCCGTCCAGAACCTTCATCAGAATGCCCGGCTCGTTCCATGGCACGCGCGCCATCGGCACCGTGTCCGTCGTCGAAATGGCGGTGAACATGTCCACCGCCTTCTGGTAGTCGACCAGCCCGTGCTGCAGATCCACCGTCAGCGAGTCCCAGCCCTGGTAGGCCATGACTTCCGCCGAGAATGTGCTGGGTACGGCCAGCCAGCCGTTGACCACGACACCGCCCGCTTTCCAGATGGAACGAAGTCGGTTTTCACGCATGTTCGAAACTCCTCCTTTGCGGTTTCATCGTCTCGTTACCATATGTAATACGACGTCTGACGACTTATGAGAGAGTTTAAGGCTGTCGCGATCCGAATCGCAAGAGGGGGCTTGCCAATTCTTTCTTTGGCCCTGCCTACCAGGTCATATACGTCGGCAACGGGCTGCAGCCCCGGCCCGGAACCAAATACATCCTATCGGCATCAGACGTACTAAGATACGATTTGAAATGAGATGACCGTCCTGAGAGTCATGAACGATCCGAAACAGCTCCCACTCACTCGCAGGCGCAGCCGTAGCCTCGCCCAGGAGGTCATGGAAGACTTGACCGCGCAGATTCGAGGCGGGACCTACGCGCCGGGTGAGCGGCTTCCCACGGAACCGGAACTGATGGCGCAGCAGGGGGTGAGCCGCACCGTCGTGCGCGAGGCGATGTCGCGTCTGCAGGCCGCCGGGCTCGTCGAGACGCGCCACGGGGTGGGAACGTTCGTGCTGCCACCCGCGCAGGCGGAGGCGCCGGCGCTGGACCTGGCCACCGTGCGCACCATTCGTGACGTTCTGGCGATGCTGGAAGTGCGCATCAGCGTCGAGACGGAGGCCGCCGCCCTGGCCGCGCAGCGGCGCACGGACGCGCAATTGGCAGCGATGCGGCGCGCGGTCGACGCATTCGATGAGAGCGTTGCTGCCGGGCACAACGCCATCGACGAAGACTTCGACTTCCACCTGCAGATCGCGCTGGCGACTCAGAACAAGTACTTCGAAGAGTTTCACAGGCACAACGGCACGAGCACGATACCGCGCACCCGCGTGGCGACTTCGGAGCTATCGGTGGAGCCGACCCGGGACTATCTGCACCGGGTCAACCGCGAGCACGAGTACATTCTCGCTGCCATCACGCTGAAGGACGCGGAAGGGGCACGCTCCGCCATGCGCATGCATCTCACGCACAGCCGCGAACTTCTGCGGCTGGCGAGCGAAGGCAAGGCAGACTCCCAGGACAAACCCGGTCAGCGGGGGTCTGGCGAGTCGTCGAGGGGCTAGCGCCTGCTCGCACTGGATTCGCGCGCAGCGATTTGCTACTTTTCCGCCGCGCTCATCGCCTGATCGGATCAACCACGCCATGCCGACGTTCGACATCGTCTCCGAGGTGGACAAGCAGGAAGTCCGCAACGCGGTCGACCAGACCAATAAGGAGGTCTCGACCCGCTTCGACTTCAAGGGCTCCGACGCCCGGGTCGAGCAGAGCGACTATGAGCTCACGGTCTTCGGTGACGACGAGTTCAAGCTCGGCCAGGTGCAGGACATCCTCGCGCAGAAGCTCGCCAAGCGCGGCGTCGACGTGCGCTGTCTGGAGCGTGGCAAGGTCGAGAAGATCTCCGGCAACAAGGTCAAGCAGATCGTGAAGATCCGCGTCGGCGTGGAATCCGAGCTGGCCAGGAAGATCGTGCGGCTCATCAAGGACAGCAAGCTCAAGGTGCAGGCGAGCATCCAGGGCGATGCGGTGCGGGTGTCGGGCGCGAAGAAGGACACCCTGCAGGACGCCATCGCGCTGGTGAAGAAATCCATCACCGATTTCCCGCTGCAGTACCAGAACTTCCGCGACTGACCCGTCGTTCGGCACGCTCGGTGCATAATCCGATGTTATGTCTGGATTTTCACCGGGGGCACCGTTCGCGCCCCGCTGCCTCAGCCTGGATCTGGAGGCCGACCCGCGGGACGGACGGATCCTGAAGATCGGGGCCCTGCGCCCCGACACTGGCAAGTTCCTGCACTTCAAGGGCCGCTTCGATCTCGCGGCGGCGCTCGCCGACGTCGATGCGCTCGCAGCCGGCGCGGCGTTCATCCTCGGCCACAACGTCGTCCGCCACGATTTGAATCTGCTCCGTGCGGCAGCACCCGGTCTCGACCTCTTCCGGCTGCCGGTGGTGGATACCCTGGAGCTCTCCCCGCTCGCCTTTCCTCGCAACCCGTACCACCACCTGGTCAAGGACTACAAACTGCTCAAGCTCGCGGTGAACGATCCGCTCGCCGATGCGCAGCGGGCGGTGGGACTGTTCGACGATCAGCGGCGCGCGCTCGGGGGCGAGCCCATCGAGGTGGTGCGCGCGTACCACCATCTGCTGGTGCCGGAAGGCGCGGCGTCGGGCCTCAATCGCTTCTTCCTCGCGCTCACGCACAGGCCGCGTCCGACGGTGGCCGAGGTGCGGGAGATCCTCGCCGGAATACTGCCCGGCAAAGTCTGTGGCACCCGTCTCGCGCGCCTGCTGGAGGAGATCGGCGACGCCGCGCTGCGCCCCGCCATCGCCTACGTGCTCGCCTGGCTGCGGGTGGCCGGAGAGAATTCGGTGATGCCGCCGTGGGTGCGCATCGAGCATCCCGCCACCGCACGCCTCGCGCGGGAGCTGCGGGCCACACCCTGCACCGATCCGGCGTGCGGGTATTGCCGCGAGACCCACGACGCGCGACGCTGGCTAAAGCGCTGGTTCGGTTACGACGACTTTCGCCGCGATCCCGACGGCGGCTCGCTGCAGGAAGACATCGTGGACGACAACCTTGCCGATCACTCGCTCCTCGGCATCCTGCCCACGGGCGGCGGGAAATCGCTCTGCTACCAGCTCCCCGCGCTGATGCGCTATCAGCAGACCGGCGCCCTCACCCTCGTCATCTCGCCGCTGCAGGCGCTGATGAAGGATCAGGTGGACACGCTCGCGCGGCGCGGGGTGACCTCGGCCGCCGCGCTGAACGGCCTCTTGTCGCTGCCGGAGCGCAAACAGGTGCTGGACGGGATCCGGCTGGGCGATGTCGGCATCCTGCTGGTGTCCCCCGAGCAGGTGCGCAACCGCGGCTTCCGCGAGGCGATCGCGCACCGGGAGATCGCCGCGTGGGTGTTCGACGAAGCGCACTGTCTCTCGAAATGGGGGCACGATTTCCGCCCCGATTACCTCTACGTCGCGCGCTTCATCCGCGAGCGGCACGGCGAGGACCCACCGCCCGTGATCTGCCTCACCGCCACCGCGAAGCAGGACGTGATCGAGGACATCTGCGCGCATTTCCGCAAGCGGCTTCGCATCGAGCTCGCCCGTCATCTCGGTAGCACCGCGCGGGAGAACCTGGACTTTGCCGTCGTGCCGACGCGCGAGGAAGCCAAGTTCGCACAGGTGCATCAGGTGCTGGCCGACTATTTCGGCGAGCCGGGCGAGAAGGAAATGCCGCCCGGGGGTGCCATCGTCTATTGCGCCACGCAACGCCACACCGAGGAGCTCGCCGAGTTCCTGGCGCGGTCGATGGGCTGGCCGGCGGCGGCGTTCCACGGCGGCATGCCGCCGGATCTCAAGAAGGAGCGCCAGCAGAGCTTCATCGACGGCACGCTGCGCGTGATCGTCGCCACCAATGCCTTCGGGATGGGCATCGACAAGCCCGACGTGCGCCTCGTGATCCACGCCGACGTTCCGGGCTCTCTGGAGAACTACGTCCAGGAAGCCGGCCGCGCCGGTCGCGATCAGGCGCGGGCATGCTGCGTCCTGCTCTACGACGAGCGCGACGCCGAACGGCAGTTCGGCATGAGCGCGAAGAGCCGCCTCACACGCCGTGACATCGAGGAGCTCCTGCGCGCACTGCGGCGTGGCAAACCGGACGCCGAGGGCAACGTCGTCGTCACGGTCGGCGAGCTCCTCGCGACCGAAGGGCTCATGCTCGATTTCGATCTCGAAAGCCGCGACCGCGACACGCGCGTGAAGACCGCGCTCGCGTGGCTCGAGAACGCCGCTCTGCTGGAGCGGAACGAAAACCGCAGCCAGGTCTTCCCGGCGAGCCTGCGCTTCCGGGAGCTCGCGGAAGCACGCCGGCGCCTCGCGGATTCCGGGTTGTCGGCGGAGCGGCAGCGGCAGCTCGCGGCACTCCTGCAGACCATCGTCCAGGCCGAGGCGGATCGCGGCCTGTCCACGGACGAGCTGTCGCTCGCCACCGGCCTCGATTCGCGGGGCGTGCGCAAAGCGCTGGACGATCTGGAGCAGCTCGGCCTCCTGGAGAACGACAGCCGCATCACGGCTTACGTGCGGGTCGGCGTGCCGGGCGCATCGGAGACGACGCTCGCGGCAGCAAGCCGCCTCGAAGGCGCGCTCCTCGACGTGCTGCGCGAAGCGGCGCCGGATGCCGGACCGGACGCGGACCCGCTGCACCTCAACTTGCGCATGCTCACCCAGAAGCTCAAGGACAGCGGTTTCCCCGACGTACTGACCGAAGAAGTCGTGCGCCTGCTGCGCAGTCTGGCGCTGGACGGGCGCGAGCTGCCCGGCGGGCGCGGCAGCCTCGCCTTTCGCGCGCTCGATCGCGAAACGTGGCGCGTGGCCGTGCTGCGCGAGTGGCCCGAGGTGGTGGCGCTGTCGCAACGGCGCCGGGGTGCGGCCCAGGTCGTCCTGCGCGCCTTCCTCGACACGGTGCCGGCGGGCAGTCGCGGCAAGGATCTGCTCGCCGCCCTGACGCTGGGCCGGATCAACGGCGCCATCCGCTCCGATCTCGCGCTCGCCGCCGAAGTTCGCGACGTGCCCGCGGCGGCGCACGCCGCCCTCATGTATCTGCACGACCAGAAGGCGCTCACGCTGTCGCAGGGGCTCGCCGTGTTCCGCAATGCCATGACCATCCGCCTCGCCGCCCAGGAACGGGGCCGCCGCTTCGAGGCCCACGACTACCAGCCGCTCGCCGACCATTACGCCCAGCGCATCGGCCAGATCCACGTCATGATCCGCTACGCCGAGCTGGGACTCGCCAAGGTCGCCGACGCGCTGCGCCTGGTGGCCGATTACTTCACGCTCGGCTGGAGCGACTTCCTGCGCCGCTACTTCGCCAACCGCAAGGAGATGCTGGATCGCGCGACGACGGAAGCCTCGTGGCACCGCATCCGCGACGGGCTGTCGCCCCTGCAGGCGAAGCTCGTCACCGAGCGGCGGCCGACCAACCGCCTGGTGCTCGCGGGACCCGGATCGGGCAAGACGCGGCTCGTCGTGCATCGGGTCGCGTTCCTCGTGCGCGTGCTGCGCGAGCCGCCGCGGAGCATCCTCGTCGTCACCTTCAATCGCCACGCGGCGCAGGAGGTGCGCCGCCGCCTGCGCGAGCTGATCGACGACGATGCCACCGGCGTTGCCGCGTACACCTATCACGGACTGGCGCTGCGACTGACCGGCGCATCGCTCGCCGCGCATGACCCGGACGTGCCGATCGACTTCGACGCCTTGCTGCGGGACGCCACGCGCTTGCTTCAGGAGGGGAGCCCGGCCATCGGTGGCGACGAGCCCGACACCCTGCGCGAGCGCCTGCTCGCCGGCTTCCGCTGGCTGCTGGTGGACGAGTATCAGGACATCGACGCCGCGCAATACGCGTTTCTGTCGGCCCTCGCGGGACGGACCCTGGCCGACAAGGCACGCAAGCTGACGGTGCTGGCGGTCGGCGACGACGATCAGAACATCTATGAGTTCGGCGGCGCCGAGGTGGCATTCATCCGGCGCTTCGAAGCGGATTACGACACGAAGACCGACTATCTCGTCGAGAATTTCCGTTCCTCGCGCCACATCATCGATGCCGCCAACGCGCTGATCGCACGCCATCCCGGAAGGCTCAAGACAGCGCACCCGATCGTCATCGACGGCGCGCGCCGGAACGAGCCCCCCGGTGGGCAGTGGGCACGGCGCGACGCTGCCCTGAGCGCGGGGCGGGTGCAACGCCTGCCCGCCGGCGCGGACCCGCTGGAACAGGGATGGCGCGCGCTGCAGGAGCTTAAGCGGCTGGCGGCCCTCGACGGCACCTGGGACTGGTCGCGGGTCGCGATCATCGCCCGCAGATGGGACACGCTCCATCCCGTGCGCGCCGCCTGCGAGATCGCCGCGATTCCCTGCCGCTTCTCGGGCGGACGGCAGAAGGCGCTCGCCCCGGCGCGCTGGCGGGAGGTGTGGCATTTCATCGAAGCGCTCAAGGCGCATCGCGGCGCGTTGCTGCCGGAAGCGGAGGTGCGCGCGATGGCAGCCGCGCTGCGCGGATCGGATCCCGCCACGCCGGGGCACGCGCTGGTCGAGACCCTGATCGACGACGCCTACGCCGGTGCCGGCGCCTTCCCGCGCCCGGCGGATGCCCTGCTTGAGGATGCGTTCGAGCTCCTGGCGGATGCCGGTCGCGAGCCCGGGACCGGGCTCACCCTCACCACCGCCCACGGCGCCAAGGGGCTCGAGTTCGACCACGTGGTGGTGCTCGACGGCAACTGGGAACCCTCCGCTGCAGCAGAGCGCCGGCTCTACTACGTCGCCATGACGCGAGCGCGCCAGACCCTGACCCTGTGCCGGATCGGCCGCAACGGATTCGCCGGGGAGCTGGCGAATCAGCCGGCCGTTCTCGCGCGCGCGGCGCCGCTCGCGACGCCTTTGCCGGACGGGTTGGACCGTCGCTACGAGCTGCTCGGGCTCAAGGATGTCGATCTCGGCTTCGCCGGGCGCAGTCGCTCCGATGCCGTGCGCGAGGCGCTCGCCACGCTACGTGCAGGCGATCCGCTCACGGTCGTCGCCGAGGCCGGACGCTGGCTGTTCAGGACCGCAGCGGGCGAAATCGTCGGTCGCAGTTCGAGCAGTTACCGGCCGCCTGCCGGGCGGATCGTCGGCGCACGCGTGGCCGCCATCGGCGTCTGGCGGCGCGCGGACGGTAACGACGGATGGCGCGACCGCGCGGTGGTCGACCGCTGGGAGTTCGTGCTGCCGGAGGTGGTGCTCGAGCCGCAGACGGGCGCTGGTCAGATCCTGAGCCCGGCGGTCCAGCGCGCGTAGAGCCGGTCGGCGACCCGGTGCAGAGCCGCCAGCCGCGTCGGAAGCTGCCGCTCGATCTCGTGCGGCGGCTGCACCCCGGGGCTCTCGCGGCTCTCGGCGATCTCCTTCGCGCCGCCCCGGCACCAACTCTTGATGAGGTCTTCCGTCATCTCGACGTGGCACTGCAGGGCGAGGTGAGGCCCCCGCGCGAACGCCTGGTTGTCGCACCACGGGCTCGACAGGATGCGTGCCGCACCTTCGGGCACGTTGAACGTCTCGCCGTGCCAGTGAAAGGCGTCGAAGAACTCAAGGTCATCCCCGAACCACTCGCGGGCGGCCGGCGTATCCAGAACGTCGCAGCGCCCCCAGCCGATCTCCTTCACGGGGTTCCTGCCCACCACACCGCCCAGAGCCTTGGACATGAGCTGACTGCCGAGGCAATGCCCCAGGACCGGAACTTGCGAATCGACCGCGGCCCGGATCAGCTCCAGCGCGGGCGGAATCCAGGGCAGATCGTCGTTCACGCTCATCGGCCCGCCCATGAAGACCAGACCGGAAAAGGCATTCGCAGCGACCGGCACCTCTTCGCCCTCGTCGATCCGCACGAGCTGCCAAGGGATCGACCGGCGGTCGAGATACTCCGCCAGGTAGCCGGGTCCCTCGGTGCGGGCATGGCGAAAGATCGCAATCGGCCTCATGGGATTCCTCGAATGATCGACACGTACCGCATTCTAACCGGCTTGGCGCTCGCCCTGATCGCGGGGGCAGCGGCAGCGACCGACGTGAACGTCGTCGGCCTCTTCCGCGGCAAGGCAGTGGTGGTCGTGAACGGGGCGAAGCCGCGCACGCTGAACGTGGGCGAATCGACCCCCGAAGGTGTGAAGCTCGTGTCGGTGGACACGGAACAGGCGGTTCTGGAGATCGACGGCAAGCGCCGCAGCCTCGGCATGGGTCAGTCGATCTCGGTTGCCGCACCAAGCACCGGCGGCCGCGCGCAAGCGACGCTCGCGGCCGATGCACGCGGGCACTTCATGGCGACGGGCCAGATCAACGGCCAGAGTGTGCACTTTCTCGTCGATACCGGTGCCTCGATGATTTCGATGAACGCGTCGGAGGCGAAGCGCCTCGGCGTGAACTATCTGAAGGGCGAGCGCGGCTATGCCCAGACTGCCAACGGTCCGGCAACGGTGTACAGAGTTCGGCTCGACAGCGTGCGGGTGGGCGAGATCAGCGTGAGCGAAGTCGATGCGCTGGTCCACGACGGCAACGCCCTGCCGCTGGTGCTGCTCGGCATGAGCTTCCTGAACCGGGTGGAGATGCGCCACGACGGGCCGACGATGACGCTCATCAAGCGCTACTAGCAAGAGAGCGCAGCCTCAGCCCGAAGTCAGGAAGGTTTCTCCCCGTCGTCCTTGCCCGTTTCCACCAGCGAGAGCAGGTGTCCGAAACGGTTCCGCTTGGTCTGCAGATAGTGCAGGTTCGCGTGCCGCGGCGGCACCTCCACCGGCACCCGCTCGGAAACCACCAGCCCATACTCCTCGAGCGCCCGCACCTTGTCCGGGTTGTTCGTCATCAGGCGCACGTTGCGCACGCCGAGATCGAACAGGATGTGCGCGCCGATCCGGTAGTCGCGCATGTCGGCCGCGAAACCGAGCTCGTGGTTCGCATCCAGGGTGTCGTGCCCCTGATCCTGCAAGGCGTAGGCGCGCACCTTGTTGAGCAGCCCGATGCCGCGGCCCTCGTCGAACATGTACACGATCACGCCGCGCCCGGCCTCCTGCACCCGCCGCATCGCCGCCTCGAGCTGCTCGCCGCAATCGCAGCGCTCGCTCCCGAATACGTCGCCCGTGAGGCACTGCGAATGCAATCGCACCAGCACCGGCTCCGGTCCCGCCACCTCCCCCTTGACCAGCGCGACGTACAGGGTCGACTCGAGGTCGTCGGTATAGACCATCAGCTCGAACTGTCCGGCGTGCCGCGTGGGCAGGCGCGTTGTCGCCTTGCGCCGGAGGAGCCGCTCGTGGCGCCGGTACTCGACCAGGTCGGCGATGCGCAGGATGCGCACGTCGTGCTTGGCGGCGAAGCGCTCGAGCTCGGGCATTCGGGCCATCGTGCCGTCGGCACTCATGATCTCGCAGATCACGCCGGCCGGCTTGAGACCCGCCATGCGCGCCAGGTCGACCGCCGCTTCGGTGTGGCCCGCCCGCACCAGAACACCACCGGTCTGGGCGCGCAAGGTCAGCAGCCGCCCTGGGCGGATCAGGTCGGTCGGACGTGCATCGTCCGCAATCGCCACCGCGATGGTGCGCGCGCGATCGTGTGCCGACATGCCGGAGCTCACGCCGTTGCGGGCATCGATCGGCGTCGCGAAGGCGGTCTGGAACCTGGTCGTGTTGCCCTCGTCGCTCTCGATCAGCGCGAGCCCCAGCTCGCGCATGCGCTCCTCGGTGAGCGCGAGGGACACCAGCCCGCGGGCGCGCGACGCCATGAAATTGATCGCCTCCGGCGTGGCGCGCTCCGCCGCGACGAAAAGGTCGCCCTCGTTCTCGCGGTCCTCGTCGTCGACCAGGATCAGCATGCGCCCCTTGCGCACGTCGGGCAGGATCTGCTCGACGATCAATTCGCTGGTCTTGCGGATGTCGGCCATGGCAAGAGGCGGCCCGCCGGAGCGCTGCCCGTCAGGAAATGAGCCGCATGAACTCGGCGCGCGTCTTCTCGGTGAAGAACTCGCCTGTGAAGGCCGATGTGGTCGCCACCGAGTGCTGTTTCTGGATGCCGCGCATGGTCATGCACATGTGCTGGGCTTCGATCACGACCGCAACCCCGGCGGGATCGAGCGTCTCCTGGATGCAGTCGCGGATCTGTGTGGTGAGGCGCTCCTGCACCTGCAGCCGGCGCGCGAAGGCGTCGACCACGCGCGGGATCTTGGACAGCCCCACGATGTGCTCCTTCGGGATGTAGGCCACGTGCGCCTTGCCGAAGAACGGCAGGAGATGATGCTCGCACAGGGAATAGACCTCGATGTCGCGCACCAGCACCATCTGCTGGTAGTCCTCGCGGAACTTGGCGGAATTCAGAATCGCGGCCGGATCGAGGCCGTAGCCGTGGGTGAGAAACTGCAGCGCCTTCGCCACCCGCTCGGGCGTCTTGGCGAGACCCTCGCGCGCCGGATCCTCGCCCAGGGCATGCAGAATCGACTGGTAGCCGCCAGCGATGCGCGCAGTGACGTTGGGATCGTATTCCCGGATCTGCGCACCGCCGTTGAGCTCGTTCTCTTCGACGATCTGGGGCTTCGCACTCATTGCAATCCTCCGCTCACGCCAGATGAGACGACGGCGACACGCCGGGGTTCACTGCCGCGCGCCAGCGGCAAGGCGCGCACGGATGCGCTCGAGGATGCCGTCCTTGGTGAGGCCGCATTCCTTCAGCAGGATCGCCGGATCACCCTGTTCCAGGAAAGCGTCGGGCAGACCCACGATGAGCAGCGGCACCGTGACGCCGTGCGCTTCCAGCAGCTCTGCCACGGCGCTGCCGGCCCCGCCCTGGGCGGTGTTTTCCTCGACGGTGACGAGCAGGTCATGGCGGCCGGCCAGGTCGAGGATCATCCCCTGGTCGAGCGGCTTCACGAAGCGCATGTTCGCGACGGTCGCGTCGAGCTCGGCGCCGGCCGCGAGCGCGGGCGTCACCATCGGACCGAAAGCCAGGATCGCGACGCCCCGCCCTTCGCGCCGGATCTCCCCGCGCCCGATGGGCAGCTGGGTCATCTGCTTTTGCACCGGTACCCCGACGCCGACACCGCGCGGATAGCGCACGGCGGCCGGCGCATTCATCTGAAAGGCGGTGTAGAGCATCTGGCGGCATTCGTTCTCGTCGGCGGGCACCATCACGGTGAGATTGGGAATGCAGCGCATATAGGAGAGGTCGAAGCTGCCGTTGTGGGTGGCGCCGTCGGCGCCCACCACACCGCCGCGGTCGATCGCGAACACGACCGGCAGGTTCTGGATCGCCACGTCGTGGATCAGCTGATCGTAGGCGCGCTGCAGGAAGGTCGAATAGATCGCGACCACCGGCTTCATGCCCTCACAGGCGATCCCGCCGGCGAAGGTCACACAGTGCTGCTCCGCGATGCCCACATCGAAATAGCGATCGGCAAAGCGCTCGGCGAACTTGACCAGACCCGAGCCTTCGCGCATCGCCGGGGTGATGCCTATCAGCCGCGGGTCGCGCTCGGCCATGTCGCACAGCCAGTCGCCGAAAACCTCCGTGTAGGTGGGCCGGGCGCCGGACTTCGAGACGATGCCGTGCTCCGGATCGAAGCGCGATACGCCGTGGTAGAGGATGCAGTCCTCTTCGGCGAGCTTGTAGCCCTTGCCCTTGCGCGTGACGACGTGGAGGAACTGCGGCCCTTCGAGCTCGGCCACGTTCGCGAGCGTGTCCACCAGCACGTCGATGTCGTGCCCGTCGATCGGGCCGATGTAGTTGAAGCCGAACTCCTCGAACAGCGTGCCCGGCGTGACCATGCCCTTCACGTGCTCCTCGGCCTTCTTCGCGAGCTCGAGCACCGGCGAGGGCAGCGCGCCCAGCACCTTCTCCGCGCCGCGCCGGGCGGCCGAGTAGAAGCGTCCCGAGAGCAGCCGTGCCAGGTAGTTGTTGAGCGCACCGACGTTGTGCGAGATCGACATGTCGTTGTCGTTGAGCACGACGAGCAGGTTCGCGTCCATCGCGCCGGCGTTGTTGAGCGCCTCGAAGGCCATGCCGCCGGTCATCGCGCCGTCGCCGATCACCGCCACACAGCGCCTGCTCTCTCCGCGGCGCTTGGCCGCGACCGCCATCCCGAGCGCCGCGCTGATCGAGGTGCTGGCGTGGGCGGTGCCGAAGGTGTCGTACTCGCTCTCGCTGCGGCGGGGAAAGCCGGAGATGCCGCCCCACATCCTGAGCTTCGACATCTTTTCGAGGCGGCCGGTCAGGACCTTGTGCGCGTAGGTCTGGTGGCCGACGTCCCACACCAGGCGATCGTGCGGAGTTTTCAGGACATAGTGCAGGGCGATCGTGAGCTCGACCGTGCCGAGGTTGGACGAGAGATGGCCGCCGGTCTTGCTCACGGATTCGATGAGGAAACGCCGCAGTTCCTCCGCGAGCTTGTGCAGGTCCGCCCGCGGCAGCCGCCGCAGGTCCGCCGGGTCGCGAATCGACTCGAGCAGTTCGTAGCGCACTTCTGGTGCGTTCATCAGAATTTTCTCATCACGATGAAATCCGAGAGCTCCTCCAGCCGGCGCGCGCGCGCGCCGAAGGGTGCCAGCGCGCCGATCGCGGTCGCGCGCATCTCCAGGGCGAGCTGCCGCGCATCCGACACGCCGAGCACCTGGACGTAGGTCGGCTTGTGGTGGTCGGCGTCCTTGCCGGCAGTCTTGCCCAGCGTCGCCGTGTTGGAGTCGGCGTCGAGCACGTCGTCGACGACCTGGAACGCGAGTCCGATATATTTCGCGAAGCGGTCCAGACGCGCAAGTCCATCGGCGTCCAGAGCGGTCCCGCAGCGCGCCCCCAGGAGCGCCGCGGCGCGGATCAGAGCGCCGGTCTTGTGGACGTGCATGAATTCAAGCTCGGGCAGGGTAAGGCTCCTGCCGACGGCATCGAGGTCTATCGCCTGGCCGCCCGCCATGCCGCGCGATCCGGCCGCGGCCGCCAGGATCGACACCATCTCGAGCTGGATCGCAGGGTGCGAAGCGAGCTCGCGCCCGGACAGCAGATCGAAAGCAAGGCTTTGCAGTGCGTCGCCGACCAATAGTGCCGTGGCCTCGTCGAACTCGACGTGACAGGTGGGCTTGCCCCGCCGCAACACGTCGTCGTCCATGCAGGGCAGGTCGTCGTGAACCAGCGAATAGGCGTGGATCAGCTCGACCGCCGCGGCCGCCACGGCCACCCGCTCGACCGGCGCCCGCGCCAGCTCGCCGGCCGCGAACGCGAGCAGCGGCCGTACCCGCTTGCCACCGCCCAGGACGGCGTAACGCATCGCCTCGTGCAGTCGGCCCGGCGCCACCTGGGGCGATGGCAACAGGTGCGCGAGAAGATGCTCCATGTGGTCCTGGCGTACGGCGACCCAGTCATCGAAGGGGGTCGCGGCCGGTGCGTCCGCGCTCGCCGGGTCGAGCCGCGGCCCGTCCGTGGAGGCGCGCGAGGCGTTCAAGTCGGAATCGGATCCGTAGGGTCTCTAGGCAACCGCGTCCAGCACGTCACGCTTCTGGCGTGGAGAACGGCTTCAGGGTGTTTTCTTCGAGGATCTTCACCTGCTGCTCGGCAGCCTGCAGGGTGGTCTGGCAGTATTGCAGCAGCTGCGCGCCGCGCTTGTAGGCCGCCAGCGACTGCTCGAGCGGCAGCTGGCCGGACTCCATGCGCGCCACCAATCCCTCGAGCTCCACGATCGCCGCCTCGAAGCTCTCCGGCTGGTCTTGCTGGGCGGAGTTCATCGGTTGAATTCGGGCCAGAAAACACCAAAACGGCGTAAGGTATCGCAGCCGGGGCTCCCGGGTCAACGCGCGGGGTCGTTGCAGCGTTCTGGCGGACGCGGAAAGCAATTGATTTCGACCCCGCTTCTGGTAGCCTTTTTCGGTTTTTCCACGTGCCGGTCGCGCGCTTTCCCGGCTTGCGGAGAAGCGCTTTTCCAACCCCTTACCGCGATCGAGGTGAAAAATTGCCTTATGACTGATCTGGCCACTGCTGCCCTGACCTCCACCCCCCAACCCCTCTCCATCGACTGGTACCTCGATCAGGATGTCCACGAAGCTGAAATGGCGACCGTGTTCGCACAGGGACCCGGTTATGTCGGCCACGAGCTCATGCTCCTCCGCCCCGGCGACTATCACGTGCTGGAGTGGATGGGAAACGGCAAGACCCTGATCCGCAACACGCACGGCGTCGATCTCCTGTCCAACGTCTGCCGCCACCGGCAGGCCGTCATCCTCCAGGGCCGCGGCCATGCGCAGAACCTGGTGTGCCCGGTTCACCGCTGGACCTACGATACCTCCGGTACGCTCCTCGGCGCGCCGCATTTTCCCGACAAGCCCTGCCTCGATCTCGAACGCACGCCGCTCAAGAGCTGGAACGGCATGCTGTTTCAGGGGCCGCGCGACCCCGCCAGTGACCTGGCCGGGCTCGCCATCGCCGGCGACCTGTCCTTCGACGGCTATCTCTTCCACTGCGCCGAGGTCACCGAGTACCAGTACAACTGGAAGGTTTTCATGGAGGTCTACCTCGAGCTCTACCACGTGGTGCCGTTCCACCCCGGTCTGGGGCGCTTCGTCGATTGCGACCGCCTGCTGCGCTGGGAGCTCGGCGAGTGGTACAGCGCCCAGGTGTGCGGCATCAGCCGCGAGCTCGGCCGCGCCGGCACCCCGACCTACCAGCGCTGGCAGGAGAAGCTGATGGCGTATGGCGGCGGGGAAGCGCCGCCTTACGGCGCGCTCTGGTTTGCCTACTACCCGAACATCATGATCGAGTGGTATCCGCAGGTGCTCATCGTGAGCCACGTGATCCCGCGCGGGCCGCAGGCGTGCAGCAACGTCGTCGAGTACTACTATCCGGAAGAGATCGCGCTCTTCGAGCCGGAGCTGATCGAGGCCGAGCGCGCGGCGTACAACGAGACCGCGATCGAGGATGCGGAGATCTGCCAGCGCATGCACGATGGCCGCCGCGCGCTGCGGGCGCAGGGCGTGAGCGAGGCCGGACCGTATCAGTCGCCGATGGAAGACGGTGTCTGGCACTTCCACGAGTTTCTGCGCCGTCACGTGGAGCCCGCGCTCGGCGCACGCCCCTGAGGCTCTTCCGCGTTTCCGACCCCTTGCGCTTGGGTGCGGGCACCGCACCCAATTTTTTCGCCTGACGATGCCATTCACCCTCCCCCGCCTGCGCAGCCAGTGGATGCTCGTCGCCGGGCTGCTGTTCGCCCTCATGGGCCTTTTCGTCAAGCTGGGCGCCGAGCACGGCTTTTCCAGCGCGGAGCTCGTCTTCTACCGCTCCTTCATCGGCCTCGTGGTGATCTACGCGATCGTGTGGCAACAGCGCCTGGAACTGCGCACCCGGTACTTCCGCAGCCATCTTTACCGGAGTGTCTCGGGTTTCGTGGCATTGATGTTCTATTTCTACGCAATCGCCCGCCTGCCGCTCGCGGCGGCGGTCACCCTCAATTACACCTCGCCGCTCTTCCTGGCGGCGCTTGCCACGTGGGTGCTCAAGGAGCGGGTCTCGCCGTGGGTGATGGTGGCCGTGGTCGCCGGTTTCGTTGGCGTCGCTCTGCTGCTGCGGCCTTCGTTCCACTCGGACCAAATCCTGGCGGGCTTCCTGGGCCTCGCCTCCGGCGCCTTTGCCAGCGTTGCCTACCTGAACGTGAAGCAGCTCGGACAGCTCGGTGAGCCGGACTGGCGGGTCGTCTTCTACTTCACGCTGATCTCGACCCTCGGCGCCGCGGCCTGGATGTCGGTCAACACCTTTCACACTGTGAGCTGGGAAGGGGCAGGCATCATCACCGGCCTCGGCACCAGCGCGACACTGGCCCAGCTCGCCATGACGCGCGCCTACCAGGAAGGACAGACCCTGGTGGTCGGGAGTCTCGCCTACAGCACGGTCGTGTTCGCGAGCCTACTCGGGGTCGTGGTGAGCGGCGAAGCCTTGGCCGCGTCGAGCTGGCTTGCCATCGCGATCATCGTGGCGAGCGGGGTCGTCGCCACCTTCGCCGCGCCCCGCGCCCCACTCGCGTCGGACTGATCGCGTCGGTGTCTTATAATCGAGGGACAACGCCGGGAGTCCGCGATGATTTCGATCCAGATCGAAGACGCTTACACGAACGTGGCGGTGCTCGGAGAATTCACCCTGACCGACATGAGGGAACTGGAGGAGCACGCCCTGTATCAGATCAGGATGCACGGCAATGCGAATCTGCTCCTCGATTTGCGGGACATGCTGGGGTACACCCTCGATGTGGCCTGGGAAGAGCTCAAGTTCACGCGCAGCCACGCGCGCGAATTCGGCCGCGTGGCGGTGGTGACCGACGATCAGTGGATCGCGTGGATCGCCTGGCTGGAGAGCCTCTTCACGGACGCCGAGATCGAGGTCTTCGCGAACTACGACGAGGCGCTCGGGTGGGTCAAGGCCGCTGCGGTGGAAACGGGCAGCCCCCCCACCGGGAACGCTTGACAGGTTGTTGAGGCGGCGCGCCTCGCGCCCGGCGTGCAAGCGCGGCCGCAACCGGCATGGGCAGGGAGATCGACGATGTCCAATTCGACGCGGCAGCCTTCGAGCGCTTCGGCGAGTCCGTCGCGCGTGAAACCGCCCGGCTCGAGGAGTGGGTGCGCCGCGGCGTGATGGCCGAGGGCCCCTATGTCGCGGGATTCGAACTCGAAGCCTGGCTGGTCAACCGCTCGCTCGCCCCGGCGCCGATCAACGAGGCTTATCTCGCGGCGCTCGCCAGCGCTCTGGTGGTGCCGGAGCTCTCGAAGTTCAACGTGGAATTGAACGGCACCCCGCAGGTGCTGGGTCCCGGCGCGCTGACCCGCCTCGAATCGGAGCTCGAGGCGACGTGGCGCCGCTGTCTGGCGGTGGCGTCCGACCTCGACGCTGCGCTCGTCATGATCGGCATTCTGCCCACCGTCACAAAGGCGGACCTGTGCCTCGCCAACATGTCGCCGCTGAACCGCTACCACGCGCTCAATCGCCAGATCATGCGGGCCCGCCGCGGCCGTGCCATCACGGTCGACATCGGCGGTCGCGAGCATCTTCTGACGAAGCACCACGACGTCATGCTGGAGGCCGCCACCACGTCGTTCCAGGTGCACCTGCAGGTGCCGGCGAGCTGCGCTGCCCGTTACTACAACGCCTCGCTCGTGCTCTCTGCGCCGATCGTCGCCGCCTGCGGCAACTCGCCGCTGCTGTTCGGCCGCGACCTCTGGGACGAGACGCGGATCCCGCTCTTCGAACAGGCCGTGGCGCTCGGCGGCAGAAAAGGCGCCGCCCACGATCCGGCCCAGCGCGTGACCTTCGGCGGCGGCTACGTGCGCGCCTCGCTGCTCGAATGTTTCGCCGAGAACGAGGCGTTCTATCCGTACCTGCTGCCGGTGAGCCTGGACGATGGCATCACCAGACTCGAACACCTGCGGTTGCATAACGGCACGATCTGGCGCTGGAATCGGCCCCTGATAGGATTCGACGAAATGGGAACCCCGCACTTTCGCATCGAGCACCGCGTGCTGCCCGCCGGCCCGAGCGTGATCGACATGATCGCGAATGCGGCGCTGTACTTCGGGCTTGCGCACCACTTCGCGGGCCGCGACGTGGCGCCCGAAACACAGCTGCCGTTCGAGAGCGCGCGCGAGAACTTCTATCGCGCCGCGCGCGAAGGGCTGGCGGCACGGCTCACGTGGTTGAGCGGCGCGACCACCGACGCCCGTACGCTGCTGCGCGACGAGTTGCTGCCGGCGGCGCGCCACGGCCTCGCCGGGCTCGGCCTCGAAGCCGGGGAGATCGACCGCTATCTCGCGATCATCGCGCACCGTGTGATGTCCGCCAGAACGGGCAGCACGTGGTTGCGCACGCACTTCATCGCGAACGGTCGAGACCTCTCCGAGCTGACGGCCGCCTACCTGGCCCGGCAGCGCAGCGGCGACCCTGTCCATCAATGGCCCGAGTGAGCCGACGCTCCGCAACGCTCATGGATTTGCCGATCACCCCACGCCTCGACGTCCTGGATCGCGTACCCGCCGGATTGCTCGCCGTTTCCGCCACCGATCTGCACACGGTGCTGCGGGGGCCGACGCTCATCCATCTTCCCGGCCAGCGCGCCGAGCCGCTCCTCGTCACGGTGCTCCTCCACGGCAACGAAACCACTGGTCTCCAGGCGATCCAACAGGTGTTCCAGCGCCACGCCGGCCGGCCGCTGCCGCGGGCGCTCTCGGTCTTCGTCGGCAACGTCGGGGCCGCCCGGCACAACCTGCGACGCCTGGACCACGAGCCCGACTACAACAGGGTCTGGCCTGGAAGCGAGCAGCCGGAGCATCCGCTGCATGCCGTGATGGCGTCGGTGGTGGATCAGATGCGGGCACGGCACGTCTTCGCCAGCATCGACATCCACAACAACACCGGGCTCAATCCGCACTATGCCTGCGTCAACCGCCTCGCGGTGCCGTTTCTGCACCTCGCACGGTTGTTCAGCCGCACCGTGGTGCACTTCGAGCGACCGGTCGGCGTGCAATCGACCGCGTTCGGGGCGCTCTGCCCCGCCGTGACGGCCGAATGCGGCAAACCCGGGATCCGCGAGAACGCGGACCGCGCGGCGGATTTCGTCGAGGCGTGCCTGCACCTCTCCCACTTCCCGGACCATCCCGTGCCGAAGCACGACCTCGACCTCTACCATACGGTCGCGACCGTGAGTGTGCCCGACGCGATCGACTTCTGCGTCGGCGCGGGGGAAGCCGAGGTCTCCTTCGGCGACGATCTCGAAACGCTCAACTTCCGTGATCTCCCGGCCGGCTGGCCGCTCGCACGCGTGCGCGGTCCGGGCCTGAAGCTGCACGTCTCGGATCACCATGGGCGCGACGTGAGTGCGGCTTTCCTCGAACTCAAGGGAGACGTGCTCGCGTTGAAGCGCGCCGTGACGCCGGCCATGCTGACGAAGGACGCCCGGGTGATCCGTCAGGACTGCCTGTGCTACTTCATGGAGCGGCTCGCTTACCAACCCTGACTTTTCGGAGCAACGCCATGCCCTCCTACACCACCCTCGTCACTGTCGACGAGCTCGCCGCTCACGTGGACGACCCCGAGTGGTGCGTCTTCGACTGCCGTCACGACCTCGCGGATCCCGACAGGGGCGAGCGTGCCTATCGTACGTCGCACATCCCCAACGCGCGCTTCGCGCATCTGGACCGCGATCTGGCGGGCGCTAAGACCGGGCGCAACGGACGCCACCCGCTGCCGGACGCGCGCGCGTTCGCAGACTGGCTGGGACGCGCCGGCATGAACGGCGGGAAACAGGTCGTTGCCTACGACGATGCTGGCGGTGCGTTCGCCGCGCGCCTCTGGTGGCTCATGCGCTGGGTGGGGCACCGGTCCGTGGCGATACTGGACGGGGGCTTCGGCGCATGGCTGGCAGGGGGACAGCCGACCACCGACCGACCCCTGCCCGTTGTGCCGACCCACTTCGAGGGCCGACCAGATCCATCGATGATCGTCGATGCCGCTTGGCTCGAAGCCCACCTCGGCCAACCCGGCTTGCGCCTCGTCGATGCACGCAGCCCGGACCGCTATCGCGGCGAGAACGAGACCATCGACCCGGTCGCGGGCCACATCCCCGGCGCGGTGAACCGCTTCTTCAAGGACAACCTCGACGCCGAGGGGCGCTTCAAGCCGGCGGCGGAACTGCGCGAGGCATTCGACTTCATCGCGGCCGGCCGGCCCGCGTCCGAGATCGTCAGCCAGTGCGGGAGCGGCGTCACCGCCTGCCATAACCTGCTCGCGATGGAGATCGCAGGCCTTCCCGGCGCGCGGCTCTACCCGGGGTCGTGGAGCGAGTGGTGCAGCGACCCGCGGCGGCCGGTCGCCACGGGCTGAGGTACCGCGCGCTCAGGCCAGCGTATCGGCCCAGATGTTGATGGCCCAGTCGTCCGCGTAGGCTTTTTCCTGCGCGTTGCGCTTGGCCGACAAGCCGCCCGCCCCCTCCACCGGAAGCAGCGTCTTCTTCTCCGGGTCGTAGCGGTAGACGCTGTTCACATGGGCAGCTTCGGTGGCGCTCAGGTAGCTGTAGCACGTGTTCCCGATCACCGGCAGCGGATTGATCGGCTGGTCGGTGAGGACGGCCACGATGGCGCTCGCAGCGACCTTGGCATGGTTGTTCGCAATGCTCGCCGACTTGGGCATCGCCTGCGCAGCCAGCGTCGCATCGCCCAGCACATGCACCCCGGCCACCGCCACCGACTCCATCGTGCGCCAGTCGACCCCGCACCAGAGGTTGTTCGCCGTGATGAGCCCGGTCGCGGCCGCGATGTCCCCCGCGCGATGCGGGGGCACGACGTTCAGCACGTTGCCGCGGAACGAATCGAACTCGGTGTGAACGGTCAACGTCCTGACATCGACGTCCTTCGCTTCCTGATTCGGGCGGTAGTCGACGATGCCCGGATACAGTTCGTTCCACGCGGCGATGAACAGACCCTTCTTGGAGACGAGATCCGGATTGGCGTCGAGGACCAGCACCTTCGAATTCGGCTTCGCCTGCTTGAAGTAGTAGGCAACCTGACACGCACGCTCATAGGGACCGGGCGGGCAGCGGAACGGCGCTTTCGGGATCGAAAGGATGTACGTCCCGCCGTCGGGCATGGCCTCCAGTTGCTTGCGCAGCGCAACGGTCTGCGGTCCCGCCTTCCAGGCGTGCAGGACCACTTTCCGGGCTTGCTCGTTGTTGAGACCGGGTATCTGGTCGTAGAGAAAATCGATGCCGGGTGCCACCACCACCCGGTCGTAAGGCAGGACCTCGCCCCCCTTCAGTCGCACGCGCTTCTTCTCGACCTCGATGGCGGTCACTTCGTCGCGCACCAATCGCACGCCGTGATCGCGCAGCTTGTCGCGGCTCAGGGTGAGAGACTCGATGGTCCGCGATCCGCCCAGCACCAGATTCGACAGCGGGCAAGAAATGAAGTCGGCGTTCCGCTCGACGAGCACCACGTCGATGCGCTTCCCGCTCCACATGCGGATGTACTTGGCAGCCGTGGCGCCGCCGTACCCACCCCCGACGACGACGACGCGACCCACGGGCTGCTCCGATGCGGCAGTGGTCGCGCAGCCACCCAGGAATCGGGGCAGGCCGGCTCCTGCGGCGGCGGCACCGGCAAACTTCATGAAATCCCGGCGTGACAGGATCCCGGTCATGGCGCGCCTCACCGCACCTTCTGGGCGGCGAAGAAAGCCGCCATCGATTGATACTGCTCTTCGGTATAGCCGCGCGCGATCTGCGTCATGATCGTGGCCGGACGACTGCCGTCGCGAAAATCGCGCATCTGCTTGATGAGATACTCCTCGGGCTGGCCAGCGAGATTGGGAAGGCGCCCGCCGGCGCTCCAGCCGTTGGTGCCATGGCAGATGGCGCATGCCGCCGCGAGGTCGCGGCCGGTAG
>JBDHRV010000178.1:0-6185 GCA_039807745.1 Burkholderiales bacterium | reverse complement strand
TTGAAACGTATGTGGGACATCAACGCCCGCTTCACGGGACTCGACCCCGGGACCGGGGCGGCGAACGAAGTCTTCCTCGAGCGCGTGCTGTACGCCCGCAATCAACGCATGATCCGCTCGATTCAACCTCGGCTCGAAGCGGGGGGTGCGTTCGTCGCCGTGGGCGCGCTGCACCTCTACGGCGAGCGCGGCATCCTGTCCCTGCTCAAGCAGCAGGGCTATCGGATCAGTCGGGTGTACTGAGAGGCGTGTTCAGCGCAGCGCGTTACGCCCAGCGATCGCAGCATCGACGCGGGCCTGCGCCTTCTTCACGTCGTCCGCGAGCTGTTGCTGCCGGGCGAAGTAAGCTTCGGACGGGCGCACGAAGCTGTTGCCAGCGTTGCCGATCATCTCGCCGGGCACGGGCGCGACACCGGCCTGCTGCGCGAGCTTGGCCGCGCTCAGGGCTTCCTCGGCGCTGCGCACTTCCTCGGCGGCCTTCGTCCAGGCGGCGTTGTCGCCCCTGAGTTCCTCGCGCACGCGCCTGGCGGATTCAGGACTCGGCGCGGCGGGCGGTGAATCCATGACGACGGGGGGCTCGACCTTGATCGGTTCGACCTTGGTGGCGCCCTTCGCCGGTCCATTGCCGTAGACGATGCTGCCATCCGGCATGACGGACTTGTAGACGGCCTGGGCGGCGGCCGGGGCAGCGGCGCACGCGAGCAGCAGGAATATGGCGGTGCGTAGGTTCATCCTGGTTCTCCGGGTATCTTCATTCGAGCACGTTGCGTTCGCGCCGCGCCCGGTCGAGCCGCTCTCGCGCCGCCTTGACGTCGTCCTCGAGGATCTTGATGCGGTCGAAATGATCCTGCGACAGACGCGAGCCACCGTCGGCGGTTGCGATGCGTTCGCCCGGCAGCGGCTCGCGACCCGCCGCGAGCGCCTTCTCGGCAGCGCGGAGAGCCTCCTGCGCGGTCACGACCTCGGCATCTGCCTTCTCGCGTGTCGACCGGCGCGCAGCCAGGCGCTTGTCGATCTCGGATACTTGAGCCTGCTCGCGCTCACGCAGCGCCGCGGCTGCCTCCGGCTCCACCTCGACGACGGGCAGTGCCGGCTCCAGCTTCTGCACCTTGGCCGCACCTTTCGCGGGCTTGTGGCCGTAGACGACATGGCCGTCGGGCAAGGTTGACTTGTAGACGGTCTGGGCCTGCGCGCTCGGCACTGCGCATGCCGCTGCCATGGCCAGGACGGCGACCGTGGTAAGAGTGCGTGTGCGCATCGGGTGAGGGTTTGCTCTCGGCTTCAAGCCCGCAACGGTGCTGGGACCGGCGTCGTGCACGACCGTGCTTCCGCACTGCGGGCGCAGGCCGTCTCGCAAGTTCCGCGCCGGAGGCGGGGTGCGCTGCCACGGGGACGAAGTCGATACGGGTGATAAAATTTTGCCTCGACCCCGTTCGGTGCCATGAAGCAGCCCGCGTTCGTCCATCTCCGCGTCCACAGCGAGTATTCGATCCAGGACGGCATCGTTCGCATCGACGACGCGGTGAAACGGGCAGCGGCGGATGCCATGCCGGCGCTGGCGCTGACCGACCTCGCCAACGTCTTTGGCCTGGTCAAGTTCTACCAGGCAGCGCGGGGTGCCGGGGTGAAGCCGATCATGGGGTGCGACGCCTGGCTCACGAACCCATCCGAGCGCGACAAGCCCTTTCGCATCCTGCTGCTCGCCCAGAACCGCACCGGCTATCTGCGCCTGTGCGAGTTCCTCTCGCGGGCGTACCGTACGAACCAGCATCGCGGCCGCGCCGAGATCGCCAAACCCTGGTTCGTCGAACTCGGCACCGAGGGGCTGATCGCACTCTCCGGAGCGCATCTGGGCGATGTCGGCCATGCACTGCTCGCGGGGAATCTCCCCGCCGCCGAATCCCTCGCCCGTGAATGGGCAAACCTGTTCCCGCGGCGTTTCTATCTCGAGGTTCAGCGCTACGGCCCCACCGAAGCGGAGTCGCACGTGCGCCAGGCGGTGCGGCTCGCCGAGCGCTGCACGCTGCCAGTGGTCGCCACGCATCCCGTGCAGTTTGTCGAGCCGGACGAGTTCAAGGCGCACGAGGCGCGCGTGTGCATCGCCGACGGCTATATCCTGGCCGACCAGCGGCGGCCCAAGCGATTCACGCCCGAGCAGTACTTCAAGAGCCAGGCCGAGATGGCGAGCTTGTTCGCCGATCTCCCGGAGGCGCTCGCCAACTCGGTCGAGATCGCACGCCGCTGCAGCCTGTCGTTGACGCTCGGCAAGAGCCGGCTGCCGGACTATCCCACCCCCGCCGGCGAGAGTCTCGACGCGTACCTCAAGAGCCAGGCTGCGGCGGGGCTCGAGCAGCGTCTGGCCGCGCTCTTTCCTGCGCTGGACGAGCGCGCGGCGCAGCGCCCGCGCTACGCCGCGCGTCTCGAGTTCGAGCTCAAGACCATCATCCAGATGGGATTCCCCGGCTACTTCCTGATCGTCGCGGACTTCATCACCTGGGCCAAGCGCAACGGCGTGCCGGTGGGCCCGGGACGGGGCTCCGGCGCGGGTTCGCTGGTGGCATACAGCCTCGGCATCACCGACCTCGATCCGCTGCGCTACGAACTCCTGTTCGAGCGCTTCCTCAACCCCGAGCGGGTCTCGATGCCGGACTTCGACATCGACTTCTGCCAGGACGGGCGCGATCGCGTCATCGAGTATGTGCGGGGCCGCTACGGTGCGGACAGCGTGTCGCAGATCGCGACCTTCGGCACCATGGCCGCCCGCGCGGTGGTGCGCGATGTCGGCCGCGTGCTCGATCTGGGCTACAACTTCTGCGATCAGATCGCGAAGCTGATCCCGGTGCAGCCTGGCAAGCAGATCACGCTCGACCAGGCGCGCGAGATGGAGCCCGCGCTCGCGGAACGGGAACGCAACGAGGAGGAGGTGCGCGAGCTGCTGGAACTCGGGCGCCGCCTGGAGGGCTTGACGCGCAACGTCGGCATGCACGCGGGCGGTGTCCTGATCGCGCCCGGCAGGCTCGTCGACTTCTGTCCGCTGTATGCCGCCCAGGGTGCGGACAGCGTGGTGTCGCAGTTCGACAAGGACGACGTGGAGGCAGTCGGTCTGGTGAAGTTCGACTTCCTCGGGCTGACCACGCTTACCATCCTCGACTGGACCGAGAAGCTCGTGCGCGCCGCGGTCGATCCCGGTTTCTCGCTCGAGCGCGTTCCGCTCGACGACCGTGCCACGTTCGATCTGCTGGCTGCGGGCAATACCACCGCCGTGTTCCAGCTCGAATCCCGCGGCATGAAGGACATGATCAAGCGCGCGAAGCCCGACCGCTTCGAGGACGTGATCGCGCTGGTCGCACTCTACCGTCCGGGTCCGATGGATCTGATCCCGGACTTCACCGACCGCAAGCACGGGCGGCAGCAGGTGGAGTACCTCGATCCGCGGCTCGAGCAGATCCTCGGACCGACGTACGGAATCATGGTCTACCAGGAGCAGGTGATGCAGATCGCCCAGGTCATCGGCGGCTACACCCTGGGCGGTGCCGATCTGCTGCGGCGGGCGATGGGCAAGAAGAAGCCGGAGGAAATGGCGAAGCACCGCGACATCTTCGTCGCGGGCGCGGAGCGCAACGGTCTTTCGAAGAGCAAGGCGTCGCAGCTCTTCGACCTGATGGAAAAGTTCGCGGGCTACGGTTTCAACAAATCGCACGCGGCGGCCTACGCGCTGCTCGCCTATCAGACCGCCTACCTGAAGGCGCATCATCCCGCCGCCTTCATGGCCGCCAACTTGTCGGCGGTAATGGACGATACCGACAAGGTGCGGCTCTTCCACGAAGATGCTATCGCCAACGAGCTTGCCATCCTGCCGCCCGACGTGAACGTCTCGGACCACCGCTTCAAGCCGGTGGACGCGAAGACCGTCCGTTACGGTCTCGGCGCCATCAAGGGCACCGGCGCATCGGCGATCGCGAGCGTCGTCGCTGCGCGGGTGCGGGGCGGAGCGTTTCGGGATCTGTTCGATTTCTGCGAGCGGGTCGACAAGCGGCTCGTCAACCGGCGTGTGATCGAAGCGCTGGTACGCGCCGGCGCCTTCGATTCGATCACCGATCACCGCGCGAGCCTGCTCGCCACGGTCGGCCTGGCGATGGAAAGCGCGGAGCAGACCGAGCGCGCCGCGAATCAGGTGAGCCTCTTCGAAGCGCTCGAAACCGGGGACCGCGGCCCGCGCGCGCATCGCGACGTCGCGCGCTGGACCGAGCGGGAGCAACTCCTCCACGAGAAAGCTGCGCTCGGCTTCTATCTCTCCGGTCACCCGTTCGACGGCTATGCGCAGGACATCCGCCCCATCGCGCCGACACCGCTGCGCGAGCTGCAGCCCGGCAACGAACCGCGTCGCATTGCCGGCATCGTGCACGGCATGCGCGTGCAGCAGTCGCGCCGCGGACGCATGGGAATCGTGGCCCTGGACGATGGCACCGGGCGGGTCGAGCTCACGCTGTTCAACGAGCTCTTCGAGGCGAGCCGCGGCATGCTCAAGGAGGATCAGCCTCTGGTGGCGGAGGGCAAGGTGCTCCAGGACGACTTCACCGGCGGTCTGCGGATCACGGTCGATGCGGTGTGGGACCTGGCCGCAGCCCGCGACAGGTTCGCACGCGGGATGCGTATCACCTGCAACGGCGGCTCCAGCGGACCCAAGCTTAAGGAGCTGCTCGGCCCCTATCGCAGCGTCGGGAACCGCGGCTGTCCGGTCTCGGTTGCCTACTCGAACGGCACCGCCACGTGCGAGATCGAACTGGGGGAGGACTGGCGCGTGAGCTTGCAGGACGGGCTCATGGAGGGTTTGTACGCCTGGTTTCAGCCGGATAACGTGCGCGTCATTTACTGACGTCCCCACGCCTCTTGCGGGCGGGACCGGACGGTGTCCTCGGCGCGCAGGAAACGCCAGGAATCGTGCCGTGCGCCGCCTGGCTGCGCACCACAAATCGGCGTTGACGCCGTCACGCCTTGAGCGTAAAAATCCCCTCCGATGTTTGAACCAAGTCTCGCGTCCACTACCGTTCCGGCAGCTGCAGTCTTGCGCTTCAGGCATTTTTATTGCGGCATAGCCCGCGTTCTTTCCAGGGGACTGTAAATGGCAACGGGTATCGTGAAGTGGTTCAACGAATCGAAGGGATTCGGTTTCATTACGCCGGACGACGGCGGGGCAGACGTGTTTGCACATTTCTCGGCCATCAACATGAAGGGCTTCAAGACCCTCAAGGAAGGTCAGAAAGTGCGGTTCGACATCGTCGAGGGGCCGAAAGGGAAACAGGCGTCGAATATCACCACCGCCTGAATTCCATCCGCATCGCAGCAACGGCCTCGGGAGTAACCCTCCCGGGGCCGTCGCTTTTCTGGCTTCCGTTCGTCGTCGGTCGCGGCAGTGCGAGTGGGCTTACCGCCGGCCATGACGGCGATTGACCGTCGTGGAATACGGGCGTATAACGGCGCCAGGTGTTTGATTCAAGGCATTGTCTACTACCAGCTTGGCAGTTGCAGTCTTGCGATTCAGGCACTTGTTTGCGGCGTCGCCCGCGTAATTTCTCAAAGGACTGTAAATGGCAACTGGTACCGTAAAGTGGTTCAACGACTCCAAGGGCTTCGGCTTCATCACGCCGGATGACGGCGGATCCGATCTCTTCGCGCACTTCTCAGCCATCAGCATGAACGGCTTCAAGACCTTGAAGGAAGGTCAGAAGGTTCAGTTCACGGTGGTCGAGGGACCGAAGGGCAAGCAGGCGTCGAACATCACTTCTGCCTGATTTCGCTCTGGCTTGAACGAAGCCCCGGGGTTCGCGCCCCGGGGCTTTTGTTTTCCGGGCGCCCCCCTGGTAGGGCATCCTCGCTGGCCGTGGCACAATCCGCCAACCGTTCGTCGTCGGCGGGGAACACGCCGTGCATCCGATTCACCCTGACTGGTCGCTGTGGGAGGAGGTTGCGATGGGGGCGTTGCTGCTCATCGCTTCCACGTCGCTGCACGGCCTCGGGATGTATCTCGTGCATGATCGATTCGACCGCCACTGGCCGCGCTATCGGAATCAGCGCCTGCAGCGGCAGTTTTTTTTCGCCAGCATCGTGCTCCTGATCCTGGTCACGCACCTGGCCGAGGTGCTGCTCTGGGGAGCCACGCTTGCCCTCGTCGGCGCAATTCCGAT
>JBDHRV010000177.1:0-6255 GCA_039807745.1 Burkholderiales bacterium | reverse complement strand
CTGACGCGGCAAAGACATGTCAAGTCGCCAGCAGGCTCGCGACTTCGATGTCTTCGTCGACCTGCGGCCAGTGGATGTTCCGCCCTTCTCGGAAACGCTCGGCGGCCGTCGCCCCACCATCGAGGCCAGAACGGCCGCCGGGTCCTGCGCTCACCATGACCGGCGTTGAACGCTGCCGTGCACACTCGGCGGGTCCGTGAACCCGGCGACTCCGGCGAGACAGCGTGCTGGCGACACGAAACCCCAGGTTGTTGTTGCGGTTCGCAGGTTCGTTCCTGTTGCGGTTCGCCGAGCGCACGTTCTCGGGTTTGTTGTTCCAACTCCCGCCGCGAACGACGCGCCGGACTGAACGCCGGTCAAGCTTCACGCACGGGCGGGCAGATCCACAAACACCGGATCGAACCAGCCCGCGCGAAAGATCGCGTGGCGGAGTCGCCACGTATTCGCATGCGCAGCGTGCGCGATCCACGACTGGACACGCTGTCTCACCTCCTCTTCCGTCACTGTCCCGGCCCGCCAGCGATCGCGCAGGCCGCGCAGCCGATTGCGAAACCGCGCGACGTTCTCTGCTGGCAGGCGGCGGTGGTTCGGGCGTACGAGTTCCATGCCGAGGAAGGTCGCTGGCTGCGCGGTCGGAACGATCGTTGTCTTGCGCGGATGCAGTAGCAGGCGCCGGCCCACCAGATACTCGGAAATGCGCTGCCGCCAACCTTCGAGGACGCGGGGATCATCGTGAAACAGCGCGAAATCGTCGACGTAGCGCACATAGCCGGGCGCGCGCAGCACTTCCTTTGCCCAGTGGTCGAAGCCGTCCAGATAGACATTCGCAAAGAACTGGCTCGTGAGATTGCCGATCGGCAACCCGCGCCGCCGCTGGTGGGGCGTGAACAGGTCGTCGCCCGGAAAGTATGCGTGCACGGGTTCCTGCGGGTTCGAGCCGTCGATGATGCGGTCCAGGAGATCGAGCGTGCGCGAACAGGCGATGCGCCGGCGCAGGTCGCGCTTGAGTATCCGGTGATCGATCGCGGGGAAGAAGCGGAAGATGTCACACCGCAACACGTGCCGGTACCGGTCGCGGTAGTGCTCGTAGCGCGCGATCGCCCGGTGCGTGCCCCTGCCTGCCCGATTCGCATAGCTGTCGGCGATGAAGCCGCGCTCGAAGATGGGCTCGACGACCGTGCACAGAGCATGGTGTACGACCCGATCGCGAAACGGCGCCGCGGACACTCTCCGCGGCTTCGGGTCACGCACCTCGATCACCGTGTAGCCGCCGGGCCGCCAAGTGCCGTCCTGCAGGGTGCGTTCGAGCCGCAGCACGTTGCGCTCCAGTCCGGCGAGAAAGGCCGCGACGCCCGGCTTGCGCCGCTTGCCCAGTGCAGCCCGGTGCGCGGCCTCGCACAGCGCGCGAAAGTTCACGATGCCGTCAAACAAGCTGTCATGCCGGTGCGCCACGCTCGGCTCCACGTATCCAGCCCCCGACCAGCCGTCCGATCTCGTCGATCGCGCGGGCGGCGTGCTCGTACCGGCGCGGGTCGAGGTAGCGCAGATCCTTCGCGATCCGGACGAGAAACCGCAGCTTCTCGAGCAGCAGGTTCACGCGCCCGAGTATCGCCGTCACCGCCCGCGCGTAGGTCGCCTCGATCAGCCCTTCGAGCACGTCGAGCGCCGCCGCCTCGATGCGATCGCCCAGCAGGAAGCGCTGACTGCGGGGGAACTTGTCCAGCGTCGGCACGAGCCAGAGCACGAACTGATAGGCGCGCTCCAGCGCCGGCCCGTGGCGGCGCGCGCCTTCGGCGCGCGCTTTCTTCTCTGTCATGGTCCCTCCCGTTGAACGAGCGACTCAAGGGGTAAAGCGGTAAAGGATCAAGGAGTAAGCCGCCGCTTCACGGCAGCGTTCTGGCGACACGAAACCCCAGGAGGTTGACGCGGTTCGCAGGTACGTTCCCGTCGCGGTTCGCCGAGCGCACGCTCTCGGGTCTGCTGCCCCAACTCCCGCCGCGAACGACGCGCTTTTCGCACCCCTCTTGCGCTTCATAGGCTCGCCCGTCCTTGATCAGCGGATCATAGCGTTCCTTGTAGCAGTCTTGTACCCATTCCCAAACGTTTCCGAGCATGTCGTGCAGACCGAACGGGTTCGGCGCGAATTTGAGCTTGCCCTTCGCACTCTTGCCGCCACCGCCTGGTGCGGTAAACACGTGGCCGTCGGTACACTCGTGAACGGTCCAGTCGCTGAACTGTTGCAGTGCCGTTCGGTCTGCGACGTTGGCAAAGCCACACGCGCGTAACGGGTCCTCGCCCCAGAAGCGGGCGGTCGACGTGTCGCCCCGGGCTGCGTACTCCCACTGCGCCTCGCTCGGCAGGCTGTACTCGCCGCCAACGCCCTCCGCTCGCTTCTCGTTGAGCCAATACGCGTACCTGCGCGCTTCCTTCCGGTCCACACAAACGACCGGATGATCGTCCCCCTGCTCGAAACCGGGATTACGCCAGTTCCGGGTCTCCTGCATCTCGAACTTGGCGCCGGTCCAGGTATGGCAGCCCGACCCGGCCTTGCCGCCGCTCGCCTCGAACTGCGCGCGCGTTACTTCGAAGCGGCCGATGGCGTAAGGCGCCAATCGGATCGGGTCGGACTGTTGCTCGTCGTCCTGGTGACCGGATTCGCCTTTCGGCGAACCGATCTTGAAGTCACCCTCCGGAACGATTACCACCATCTCCGGGCACTCCGGGCACTCCTTGAAGACCTGGCCGGTTTTGTAAGGCTTCGTCGGCTTGGAGCCGGGCAGAGCAGCGAGTACGGCGGCAGCTTTAGATTTCCCATCGAGTGCTTCCGGCGCCTTGGGCGCCGGAGCCGGGACGGGCGCAACCTTGGGCTCGGCCTTTGGCGGTGCAGTCGGTAGTGCGGGGGCAGGGGTTTCTGCCTTCGTGGCAGGTGGCGGCGCGGGCTCAACCCGCTCTTCCTCTTGCCCAAACTGCGCGATTCCCCACACGATTAAGGCTGCCACCCCTCCAGCTGCGAGGATCTTGATCCATTTCGTCGGCGGCGGAGGGGGCGGCGGGGGAGGCACGATCTCGTCCTCCTTGGCTTGCCCGGATGTCTTGCGAAAATTGGATCGGCTCTCCGCCTTTTCCGGCGGCTCAACAGGCGCGATGAACTGCTTCGTCGCAGTCGCACCCGCCGCCTGACTGACATCGAACAACCGACCGTCTCCGCGCATGTAGAGCACGGGTGTCGCCCATTCGATGTCGCCTTCCTCGCCCTTCAGGTTGACCTCGCGGCGGGCTGCCGCGAGCGCCAGATCGACGGGTCTGCCGGCGGCCAGTCCGCCGTAGAAGGCGCCAGCGAAGGTGACGGCCGCCGCGTCGCTCACCGGGAACTGCATGGCGACGACGGCAGGAATGGCGCTCTGCACGAGGGACTGGGCCACGCCGGCGAACGGGTCCTCGCGCGAGGTGCGGCCGCCTTCGCAGGCGTTGAGCACCACCAGACGAAGGGTTCGGTGCGGACGCAGCAGGTCGGCGAGTCGGGTGGCACCCACGCGCTTCTCGCCCGAGGCCGTGGTCTCGAAAGAGAGGTATCCACCCTTGCGCGCCGGGTCGAAATGCCCGTGCCCGACGAAGTGCAGGACCTGGAAGGAACCGGCATCGAGCTTGTCCTGCAGCCCCTCGAAGGTGGCGGGCTGCAGGCGCTCCACCTGCACCAGACCGCGCGACGTCAGAGCGTCGAGGGCAGCAGACAGCTTCGCCCACTCCAGATCCACGTCCAGATCGCCACGCGGGTTGCTGATTGCCACCAGGACCCGCAATGGCGGATCCACGCGCATGGGGACAACCGGCTCGGCAACGGGGAGGTGGCGCACGAGTGTCGTGCTGCCGTCGAGCGCGAGGAAGCGCCTGGCCAGGCGATCGAACAGCAGTTCCCACGGCAGGTCGAGCAGCTCCGGCACCTTCGTCAGGCGCAGTCGGATGCGCAGATTGGCGCCCGAGGATGTGGCTCGGCCGCGGCTGTTGCTAAGACAGTCGCGCACGTCGCCGGAGAACACTTTATCGAACAGTCTCGTCCCGAAGTCCGTCGCCGTGGCGACCTCGGGAGAAGCCGCGCCGCGCGTCCTGCTGCGCGCCTGGCCGAGCCCGCGAAAGAGGTCGTCCAGTTCGTCCCCGGTGAAGGGGAGGTCGAAGTCGGCGTCCGCCTCGCCAGCGGGCGACTGCAGGACGTTGGCGCGATAACGATCGCCCGCCTTCAGAATCTGGAGATCGAAGTCCTGCTCGCGGTCTGCCATCGTCTTATCGGGGCTGGTTTCAGCCTGCCTCTTTTGTGCCTCTACCCATGCCCTCAGAATAGGCGTTCCGTTCGGGCGCAGCAAGCAGAGCAAGCGGGTCGCACGTGCGCTCGGAAGGCTTCGCGTAACCCGACTATCATGAGGTCTCGTGCCAAGGGAGGGTCTGCTATGGAAACCACCTCAAGCCTGCAACCTGCGCTAGCGGAACTGCTTGCCGAGCTCGAGGCCGCCGTCCGGGCTGGAAACGACTCGCGGGCGACTCAGATCGAGCGGACGATCCTGCAGCGCCTTGCCACCGAAGCGGCGGACCGCGCGAGCGTGGAGCGCCGCGTGCGCGAGCTCATGGCGGAGCTGGGTCAGTCTGATGCGCAACCCGTTTTCAGGAGCGCCGGCCACAAGTGGGTGATGCGGGGCAGCGAGTCGGTGGATGCCGATGGCGTGGTCTATCCGGTCTGGTTCGGCACCAACCGCAAGCCGCAGGGCAACGGTTTTACCGGCGAGCGCTTCGAGCGCATCACGCGCGGTCGGGTCGAGGTGCAGGTGCCTGAGGCGCATCGGTTCGGGGAGACGGGCACACCGTTCTGGAAGAAACTGCTGCGCTTCGATCTGCGCGATGACACGCTCCGCATCCAGCGCATCGCAAGCCTGGAGCGGGATGCTTTCTTCGCGGAAATCCGGCAGGCGATGCAGGATGCCCGCGCGAGCGCAGACACCCCGCACGCGCTTTTCTTCCTGCACGGGTTCAACGTGAGCTTCGAGGAGGCAGCGGTCCGCGCTGCGCAGATCGGCTATGACCTGAAGGTACCGGGCGCGACGGCGTTCTTCAGTTGGCCCTCGCGCGGTAACGTGGCAGCCTATCCCGCGGATGAGGCCAGCATCGAGGCGAGCGAGGGCGCCATCACGGAGTTTCTCGTGGATTTCGCCGCGCACTGCGGCGCGGAGAAGATTCACGTCATCGCCCACAGCATGGGTAATCGCGGCCTGCTGCGCGCGCTGCAGCGGATCGCGGCGAACGCGCAGACGCGCGGTAAGGTGAAGTTCGGTCAGATCTTCCTCGCCGCGCCGGACGTGGACCGCGACCTCTTTCTCGATCTGGCACGCCTGTACCCGGAGCACGCCGAGCGCACAACGCTTTATGCCTCCGATGGCGATCTCGCCGTACATGTCTCATCCAAACTGCACGACGCACCGCGCGCCGGCTATTTCACTCCGTATACCGTTGCGCCCGGCGTCGATACCGTAGCGGTGCCGGACTTCGATGTCGATCTGCTGGGTCACTCGTACTTCGCGCAAGCCGAGGCGTTACTGCACGACATCTACGATCTCATGCGTAACGGGCAGCCACCGGCGAGGCGGCAGCGGATCGCTCGAGCGCATCACGAGGGCGCGAGTTTCTGGCGCCTCAAGAGATGATGCACCGAAATCTCTCGGCGACCGATCGCAACAGTCCCTGACCCACCGATTTGCCGTTGCCCAGCACTACCCTTCTTCGCTATCCTCTCTCTTGAAAAAAAGCCGAGCGCGACGTTCGCCGCGTAATCGAGGCACATCGCCTCGTTCAACCTCCGTGTACATCGCCCTTCCTGCCGTTAACGAAGGGCGACATCCATCTCCCATTCGACCGATACCGCGTGTTGCCAACTCAATCCTCATCACACAAGCCTCCAGTCACCACTGTCTGCCCGGGCGAGCCGCACCCGCTCGGCGCGACCTGGGACGGTGCGGGCGTCAACTTCGCGCTCTTCTCGGCGCACGCGCAGAAGGTCGAGTTATGCATCTTCGATGCGACCGGTCGTCACGAGGTGCAGCGTATCGAGGTCGCAGGGTGGACCGACGGCGTGTGGCATTGCTATCTGCCGCAGGCGCGTCCGGGCACGCTGTACGGCTACCGCGTACACGGTCCGTACATTCCCGAGCAGGGGCACCGCTTCAACCCGCACAAGCTGCTGATCGACCCGTACGCCAAGGCGCTCGCCGGCGA
>JBDHRV010000176.1:0-6281 GCA_039807745.1 Burkholderiales bacterium | reverse complement strand
GGACAGGAGATCGCCGTCATGTACGGCGAGGAGGCGCGTGGCAAGGCGAAGGTCGGCCAGCTCATGGTGTTCGAGGGGCTGGAGCGGGTGACGACCGACGAAGCCGAAGCCGGCGACATCGTGCTCGTGACCGGTATCGAACAGGTCGGCATCGGGGTGACGATCTGCGACCCGCTCGCGCCCCTGCCACTCGCCCCGATCGCCGTCGACGAGCCCACGCTCACCATGAACTTCCAGGTGAACACGTCGCCCTTCGCGGGCCGGGAAGGCAAGTACGTCACCAGCCGCAACCTGCGCGAGCGCTTGCAGCGCGAGCTCATGAGCAACGTCGCGCTGCGGGTGCAGGACACCGCCGATGCCGATGTCTTCCTCGTCTCCGGGCGCGGGGAGCTGCACCTTACGATCCTGCTCGAGAACATGCGCCGCGAAGGGTACGAGCTGGCGGTGTCACGGCCGCGCGTGGTGATCCGGGAGATCGAGGGCGCGAAGCGCGAGCCTTACGAGCTGCTCACGGTGGACGTCGAGGAAGCGCACCAGGGTGCGATCATGGAGGACCTCGGGCGCCGCCGCGGCGAACTCCAGGACATGCAGTCCGATGGCAAGGGGCGCGTGCGCCTCGACTACCGCATCCCGGCGCGCGGCCTGATCGGATTCCAGGGCGAGTTCCTCACCCTTACGCGCGGCACCGGCATTGCGAGCCACGTCTTCGACGACTACGGCGCGCTGGCGGGTGAGATGGGCGAGCGCCGCAACGGCGCGCTGGTCTCCGCCGAACAGGGTGAAGCTGTCGCCTATGCGCTGTGGAAGCTGCAGGAGCGCGGACGCATGCTCGTGAGCCCGGGTGAGCCGCTGTACGAAGGCATGGTCATCGGCATCCACTCGCGCGACAACGATCTCGTCGTGAACCCGATCAAGGGCAAGCAGCTCACGAACTTCCGCGCCTCGGGCTCGGACGAGGCGGTGCGACTGACGCCGCCCATCCAGCTCACGCTGGAATCGGCGATCGAGTTCATCGCGGACGACGAGTTAGTGGAGATCACGCCGAAGTCGATCCGGGTCCGGAAGCGCTTTCTGCAGGAGCACGAGCGCAAGCGCGCGGCGCGTGCTGCGGAGAGCCTGAGCCCCGCTGCATGAGCCGGCCCCATCAACGCAGCTTGGGGTTGAGCGAGCCTCGGTTGTAATCCGGATCACCCGGACAGATACGGCGCCCGACGCCGAACAGCCCGCCCTGACAATAGCGGTCATCGGCACGCGCCGCCGCTGCGGCGGCGGGCTGAGCCTTGGCGGATCCGGCCTGAGCTGCGGACGGCGCGCTCGCCCCGTCCGCGGTACCGAACTCCCAGCGTCCGTCGGCATGCAGGATGACCTTGCGTCCGTCCTCGGTGGTCGCCTGCAGCGGTGGCTCCGCCGCCTGAACGGCGGCGATTGCGCACATCCCCAAACCCCACGCCAGCGCCTGCCGCCATGCCTTCGATTTCAGCATCGCCTCACGCCTGAATCTTGAGCATCCGTGACAGCTCGTTCAGAAACGTCTGCTCGGCTTCGCTCACTTTCACGCCACCGAATCCGAGAAATCCCCCCTCCTTGGCCGCATTCGCCGCACGCTCGGCCACCTGCATGAGCATCTGCTTGTAGGCGAGCACCTCGTCCGGCAACGCCTTCTGGTCGAGAAGGCTCATCGCCCGATCGATCTGGGCCGTGACCGCGGACTTGAAGTTTGCGATCTGCTGTTCCCGCGATCCCTCGCCCAGCAGCGCCTTCGGGTCGGGGACAGCGGGACGGCTTTGATCTTCGAACAATGACTTCATGAGCTCGATATTCGATTGCTGCAGGCTCTCGTACATTGCCCGCATGCCCGCTGTTGCCTCCTTGAAGGCACCGATGAGCCCCCCTGGGTCGGCGGCTGAGACACCTCCGCTCACGAGCGAAGGCACGATGCGCAACAAGGTCCACTCCTCGGGGGAAAAGGCGGTTTTCTGAGTCATTTGAGCATCTCCTCGCGATGGCGACGCAACGATACCACAGCGAGATCGGCGCGAACGACGCCCGGCGGTCACTCGCGCCCGGGGACGCCCCAAAAAAAACCGGCCCTGGACGCGGGCCGGTTGGAGAAGGACAAGGAGAATCGTGGTGGACCGGCGAGGCGCGAGATGTCGCACAAGCCAGCGCGAAGCATGATCTTCCCCAGCGGCATCCCGGATCATCCTCGCCGATCGCCCGCTCTTTATCGCAATCGATGGACCACGGCGCACGCGCTACCCGGCGGAACGTGCGCGCGGGTCAAGGTGCCAAACAAACAATGTGTTACAGGATCAATCTCGGACCACCGTCGGAACGAGATGTGGCTTCCGCCGGGTCCAGCGGTCGAGATCCCAGGCATATCGTCCAGCATTCGCCATCTCGCGGTGCATGCCGGCACAAGGGTCAGCCGGACCGTTTGCCGCGGCGCGGTCGGTAACGCTCCAGGCTCGCGGCGAGGCGCTCGCGCACGACCCGGCGCAGCGCCGAAGGACCGAGTACCTCGACGTCGGGACCGTGACGCAGGATGTCCATCACCAGTTCGCGGTCGTCGCTGTAGGGGACTTCGAGCACGTAGGATCCGTCGGCTTCGACGCGGCCGCGTTGGCGCGGATGCCACTCTTCGGCGGCGACCCATCGCGCGCGCTCGGGCGTAAAGCGCAGCCGCCCCCACCGTACGCGGTGCCCGGAGAAGATCCCGTAACCCGAGCCGAGCACCCGGTTGAGGGTGCTCTCCGGGATGTCGCGCGCTTTCTTGTCGAGGATCTCGGCGTCGCGTATCGCATCGACGGCGAAGCTCCTGAGGTCGTCCCGCCGATGGCACCACGCATCGAGGTACCAGTTGTCGCGGTAGTACACCAGGCGCTGCGGCGATACCTCGCGCTCGGTGAGCTCGTCGCGGGAGCGCACGTAGTAATGCAGATGCAGCCGCTTGCGCCGCAAGAGCGCGGAGCCCACCACCGCGAAGTCCGCGCGGTCGAAACGGCGTGCCGCCATGCCGAGGACGCGCACGCGCTTTTGCACCTCCTCGACGGAATGATCCCCGCTGCCCAGGAGTAAACGCAGCCGGTCCGCGATCGGCACGAGCTGGGGTGCGAGGATTCCCGGCTCGATCTGCGCGAGCAGATGCTGCATGGTCAGCAGCGCGTGGATCTCGGAGGCGTTGAACCAGAGACCCGGCAGCTCGTACTGCCCGCCGCCCGCGTCCGGCGCGGCAAAGCGATAGCCCCGCGCCTCCGGGTCCCACGCGATCGGTGCATTCATGCGGTTGCGCAGATATTCGAGGTCGCGCTTCACCGTGGCGCGGGACACTTCGAGCGTCTCGAGAAAAACGGTGAAGGGCACGACGCGACGGTCGTGCAGGAGCTGCTGAATGCGGTAGAAGCGTTCGGTGCGTTCCATGGCTCGCTCGGTATGCCCCGCGCAGTTTGGCGGCGAATTCCTGATTGGGCCTGGCGTGCCAGACGCTCGTGCTGGGCGATGCGGTGATCCGGCAGACTCGCCGCCTCTCACGCAGCGCAGAGTCCGCAAGCCTCCGTCATCTCGCGCCACGCATGGGCATCGCCGTGCTGCTCGCGCAGCGTCTTGCACGGCAGCACGCGGCTCACCTGTCCCAGGCCATACACCACCAGCGTCTCCGCGAACATCTTCACGTCGTCCACGTCGTGGGTGATGACCACGAGGGGAATGCGGAAACGGGTCTGCAGGTCCGCGAGCTCCTGCCGCACACGGGCGCGCAGCGTGATGTCGAGCGCGGAAAACGGCTCGTCCAGCAGCAGCACCTCGGGCTCGCGGATGAGTGCGCGCGCGAGCGCCACGCGCTGACGCTGGCCGCCGGAGAGATCGCGCGGCAGGCTGTGCGCCAGCGGCATGAGCTCGAAGAGGTCGAGCATGTCGCGCACCGCGCGGTGGTCCTCGTCACCGAGCCGCCACCGCAGGAGCCGCTGCAACGGAAATGCGACGTTCTCCTCGACGGTGAGGTGGGGAAAGAGCGCATAGTCCTGGAAGAGGTAGCCGACGCGGCGCTCGCGGCTCGGCAGATCGATCCTTGACGCCGAGTCGAACAGCACGCGCTCCCCCAGCTGGACGCGCCCGCGCGTCGGGCGGATGAGCCCCGCGATCGCCTGGATGGTGACGCTCTTGCCAGCGCCCGAAGGACCGAAGATGACCACACGGTCGTCTGCCGTGGAGAAGGCCACGTTGAGCCGGAAGCTGCGGCGCCCGGATCTGAGCGTGACATCGATGTCGACCGCGAGCTTCACTGTTCTCAGTGCCTGGGTGTGAGCAACTTCCCCGAACCGACCAGGATCACGATACAGGTTACCGAGATCAGAATCACGAGGACATTGGCAAGCGCGTCGTTTCCGGCCTGCACCGCGTCGTAGACCGCCATCGACAGCGTCTGCGTGCGCCCGGGGATATTACCGGCGATCATCAAGGTTGCGCCGAACTCGCCCATCGCGCGGGCAAAGGCGAGCATCGTCCCGGCCAGGATGCCGCGCATGGCGAGCGGCAGGGTCACGCGCAGGAACACCTTCGATTCCCTCGATCCGAGCACGCGAGCGGCCTTCTCGAGGTTGGGCTCGACATCTTCGAAGGCGGCGCGCGCCGACTTGAACACGAGCGGCAGCGCGACCACCGACGCGGCGATGACCGCACCCTGCCAGGTGAAGATGAAGGTGAAACCGAACGTGCTCTCCAGCCACTGCCCGAGCGCCGAGCGCCGCCCGAGGAGCACGAGGAGGTAGTAGCCGAGCACGGTCGGCGGCAGCACCATCGGCAGCGTCAGCACCGCGTCGAGCCAGTCGCGGCCGGGAAAGCGCACGCGCGCGAAGAGCAGCGCCAGCGACACGCCGACGACGAACGCGATGAGCGTCGCGATGCTTGCGACCTTGAGCGTCAGCCAGAGCGGGGCGAGCTCAACGTCCGCCGGCATAACGCGGATCGGGACTGGCGAAGCCGAACCCGGCGAGCTGTTTCTGGCCCGCGGGCGAGAGGACATAGCCGAGGAATTCCCGTGCGAGCGCCGGGTTGCGGCTCGCCGTCACCTGGGCGATGGGATAGAGGATCGGGGTTGCCACGGGCACCTCGGCGGCGATCCTCACCTTGTCCTTCTCGATGCCGGCATCGGTCGCGTAGACGAAACCGGCTTCGGCTTCGGTGCGTGCCACGTAGGCGAGCGCCTGGCGCACCGAGTCCGCGAAGACGAACTTGGGCGTCAGTGTCTCCCACAGCTTCGCCTCCTCGAGCGCGCCTTTGGCATAGCGCCCGGCCGGGACGGAGGCGGGGTTACCGATCGCGATCCGCTTCACTTCGGGCTTGGCAAGGTCCGCGAGCGACCTGACCGCGACCTGAGAGTCGGCCGGGGTCACGAGCACCAGCTTGTTCGCCACGAAATTGGTGCGCGTGGCGGTGACGATGAGGTTCTGCTGCTGTGCGCGGTCCATGCTTTCCTGGTCGGCGGAGGCGTAGACATCGGCCGGCGCCCCCTGCGCGATCTGCTGCAGCAGCGGTCCGGAGGCGGCGAAGTTGAACACCACTTTCACGCCCGGGTGCGTCTGTTCGAACGCGGCGCCGATTTCCTTGAAGGCGTTGGTGAGGCTTGCCGCCGCGGAGACCACGAGTTCCTCGGCGCTGGCGTGCACCGGCGCGAGCAGGACGAGCGTGATCAGTGCGGCTTGCCAGAGTCGAATGAAGCGTTTCATGCACAGTACTCCCTCAAGTTGGATCGGAATCCTCGGCGCCGAAGCAGCGCTCGCAATCGACGCACGTGCCGCAGCTCGGCGACTTGCAGATGAAGAACTCCGCGCGCTCGCAGAGCTGCCTGTAGAAGAACTTCACGGCGGGCCACGATATGCATGAGAATGCATGAACCCGCACCTCCGTCACGGGAGCCCCACTCTAGCACGCGATCACCGACGCGTGCGTGCAGCACTTCTTGGGACAGATCTCGCGGACCATGTCGGCGCCATCGGCGACGAGCTCGGCGCCGCTCGAGCGCTGACGCCAGCGCGAAGCCCCCACGGCGCTGCCGGGGGCGGGCAGAAAATCAATCGAGAGCCAAGTCAAGCCACGCGCGGTTCGACGGCCATGATCGGCTGTGCCTCGAGCGGCTGGCCGTGCGGTCCGATCAGGGGGCACATGTACGTCATGCGCACCGGCCCGAAGATGGTCGCGAACGCGACATCCGCGGCATCGCGCCCGGTGCCGATCCGCACCTGGTCGGAACGCGCCGCAAGCCCGGTCGGATCGAAGAGGTGCCA
>JBDHRV010000175.1:0-6325 GCA_039807745.1 Burkholderiales bacterium | reverse complement strand
AGGCGTCATGGCTGCGGCCTCACGGCGAGCCCGGCTTTCCATCCTCAGACTACTGATTTCCCTAGTCGCGACCGCGAGCCTGTTCGGACTTCTCCAGGCACCGGCCGCTGCACAGGACTACGGGCTGGAAGGCGAAGCCAGGTGGGCGTTGAACCGGCTGATGGCGACGGTGCCGACCGCCAAGATGCTGGAGGAAAGGGCCTATGCGACGCTGGTCTTTCCCGACATCACCAAGGCGGGATTCCTCGTCGGTGGCGAGTACGGCAACGGCGTGCTGTTCCGCCGTGGCGGCATCAGTGGGTATTACAACCTCGCGGGGGTGTCGTACGGTTTCCAGGCCGGGGCACAGACCTACAGCTTGATCATGTTCTTCATGAACGAGTGGTCGTGGCGGGCGCTCAACATGAGAGATGGTCTGCAGGTCGGGGTCGGTCCGAGCGTCGTCGTCCTGGACGAGGGGAAGGCCAGGACGATCACCTCGACGACGCTCACCAGCGACGTGTATGCGTTCGTCTTCGGCGAGCAGGGCCTGATGGCGGGTGCCGGACTGGAGGGCACGAAGATCACGCGGCTCAACTACTAGCAGCGCGATTCACGCGAGTGGGCCTCGCACGTGATGACACGAGCAAGCAAAGCGAAAGGGCGCCTCGTCGCGCCCCTGCTCGCGGCGCTGTGGTCCGCCGCTTCGTTGTCGTCGCACGCCGCACAGGACATGTTCGACGGCAACTGGCACTTCGGTGTCACGCCCTACTTGTGGCTGCCTTACATCGACGGCACGGCGAACTACTCCGTCGGGCGCGGCGGCAGCATCAATGCCCAGGTCGACCCCGGCAGTTACCTGCAGAACCTAGACTTCGCGGGCATGCTCATCGGCGAGGCCCGCAAGGGCGAGTGGTCGGTCTTCACCGACTACATCTTCCTTCACTTCAATGGCGACCGATCGCCAGTCCGCTACGTTACCGACCCGAGCGGGGGGGTGAGCGTTCCTCTCGGCGTCGCCGGGTCGGTAGACCTTAGCTCGAATGTGTGGACGCTCGCTGGCAGCTACACCGCATGGCGGGATGAACGAGCGTTCGTCGACGTGTTCGGAGGATTCCGCTTCCTGAACTTCAGCAGCACCGTGGGCTGGAACTTTGCGACACCGGTCGGTACCTTGCCCCCTGGCGGCAGCACGTCGCAAACCCTCAACAAGTGGGACGGGATCGTCGGCTTCAGGGGGCGGGTGCGCTTCGGCGATAGCAACTGGTCCCTGCCGTATTACTTCGACATCGGTACCGGTTCGGACAACTGGACGTGGCAGACCTGGGTCGGTGTGGGCTACCGGTTCGGCTGGGGCGAACTGTCGCTGGTGGTGCGCAGCCTCAACTATTACTTCGATGACGACAAGCTCGACCTGCACATGACCGGCCCGGCGTTGGGGGCGACGTTCACGTTCTGACGGGAGCGAGCCCGAGGAAGCAGGGCCAGTCTCGCTGCACTCGTCGTGCTCATGGCGTTCGGGAATAACGATAGGTTCGGCACTCGGCAGAGCCCGGCATGCAAGCGATGCTGGACGGCTATCGCTGCAGCTTCCCGGCCTTGATGCGGTCGACGAACTGGCGTGGTGTCAGCACGGGGACGCCCTGCCTGCTTGCGATGGGAAAGTGCCGCAAATTCCCCGTCACTAGAATGCTCCCCGTCGCAGCGGCAACCGCCAGAAATGGCTCGTCGTCAGGATCGGGGAGGGCGGCGGGCCATGGCGGTGGGGCTGCCACGTGGAACGCAAACTGATCGAGCGCGGCGAGCACGTCGTCGACGTGCGTCGGAGGGAACTTGAATTCAGGACGCCGCAAGACCTCATCGTACTCCTGGCGGATTGCCATATCGAAAACCGGCTCGAACTCGCCCGCGAGGGCAGCTTCCACGATCCAGCCAGGTGGGCCCGCAGCCGACAGCAACCCGGCGACCAGAACGTTGGTATCGAGCACTACTCTCATCCCGCTCGGCGGCGGGATCGAGCCCTGCGAGTTTTCGCGATCAGCGCGTCGATGTCCCGGACCGACATGCGGGTAATGCCGCGTGCCCGGCTGGCCTGCCGGATCGCCCGCAATGCCTCCAGCGCGCGCGCGCGACGCAACGTCTCGAGCGTCTCATCGATTGTTCCAGCGTCCACCGGGATCATCACCGCGACCGGGACGCCGTTTGCGGTCAACACCGCTTCGCGCTCTCCCCTGAGGGCGTCGCGGACCTGTTTTGGCCGGGTGCGGAAGTCGCGGATGGTAACGGTTTTCATGACTGCGAGCGTACCCTTCCGGGTGACAATTGTCACCCGCGGCCGGTGCGCATGTGTTAGTCAGGTCGACCGCAGATACCCAAGAACAGAGATCTTCGCAACTTAAATTGATGCGCCACGGCCCCGTTTCTTCAGCGCGGCCGGCCCCGACTGCGCCACTCCGCCGGCGTGGTCCCCGACCAGCGCCGGAACGCCCGGGTAAACGCGCTCGAATCCGCGTAGTCGAGCGCCGCAGCGATTCCGGTAATCGGCATGTCCGTCTCCTCCAGGAATTGCCGCGCAATCTCGAAGCGCGCTTCCTCCACCAGCGCCTTGAAGGTTGTGCCCCGCTCCTTCAGGCGCCGGTTCAGCGTGCGCCGGTGGATCGACAGAAGCTCCGCCACCTGATCGAGAGAGCCACCGCTGCTGGTGAGCAGAGACCGCAGCACGCGGCGCAGTTGGTTCACGAGATCGCCGCGTCCCTGCGCCTCGAGGGCCGCGACCTGCGTCTCGAGCATCTGGCACAACCGCGAATCGGCGCCGTGCAGCCGGCGCTCGAGCCACGCTGCTGGGAACACGAGCGCCGCCTGCTCCGCATCGAACCGTGGCACGACGCCGAAGAAGCGGCGGTAGGGCGTGACATCGGCCGGCTTCGAGCGGGCAAGGAGCACTTGGGTCGGTGCCCAGGCGGCGCCGCACAGCGATCGCATGACATTGAAGCCGATGGCGATGGCGCCGTCGTGGATCTGACCGATACCCTCGACCGCCGGCTGGTAGATCCCGTAGGCCAACGTCGCCACGCCGTTGCACACGGTCAGCGCGGGAATTCCGCCCCGATCGTGGAGATGAAAGTGAAGGATCAGACTGCGCAGCGCCGACCCCACGTCCGGCGCGCTCTGCATCAGGTGGCCGACGAGCCCCAGTGACTCGCCACCCGCCCGCTGGCCGACCAGGAGTCCGAAATGCAGGCAGCGCGTCTGCTGCGCGCACACGTTCAACAGCCGCCCCATCGTGACGAACGGTATCAGATGATCGGGATCGCGGAACCGCTCCGCATCGAGCCCGACGGTCGCCAGGATTGGCGCAGGGTCCGCGCCGAGCTCCCGCAGCAACTCGGGCATTGCGCCGATGGGTCCGAGTCGCAGGAAGCCGTCCTCGGCAACCCTGAAGCGATCGGCGCCCCGAAGGACACCGGCAGTTCGCGTCGTCACCCGATTGATCGATTATCAAAATCCAGCCTGATTGTCGCGAAATGTCTGGCGAGAATCGCCGTACTTGGCGACCATCCGCAATCATAACGGCTTGCGAAGGGAGACGAAGAATGTCGAAACGCAAACTTTCCATTGTTGGTTGGGCGCTTGGCGGCATCCTTGCCGCGACCTTGCTCGGCGGCTGCGGCAAGCAGGACGACGCGATCACGCAAGCCGAGAAGAAGGACGTCGCCAAGGGCGTTCCAGTCCCCAGCATCGCCGAGGTCAAGGCGATCGCCGAGGAGGCTTCGTCTACGGCCTGCCGATCGTGATGAACTACGCAGTCATGTACGAGTACGCGATCGACCGCAATTCGGGCCAGTTCAAGACGCCGTTCAACGAGATCAAGAACGAGCCGCACGTGTTCACGTACAAGGACACGGCGATCATCACGCCGAACAGCGACACGCCCTACTCGTTCCTGTGGATGGATCTGCGCGCCGAACCGATGGTGATCTCCGTCCCCGCCGTGGAGAAGAATCGCTACTACGCCGCGCAGCTCGAGGATGGCAACACCTTCAATTTCGGCTACATCGGCAGCCGCGCCACCGGCAACGAGGCGGGCGACTACCTGGTCGTCGGCCCCGACTGGAAGGGCGAAACCCCGCCCGGCATCAAGAAGGTGTTCCGCTCCTCGACGCAGTTCGCACTCGCGGGTTTCCGCACCCAGCTCTTCGGCCCGGACGACATGCCCAAAGTGGAGAAGGTCCAGGCCGGCTACAAGGCACAGCCGCTCTCGGCCTTTCTGAAGCAACCCGCCCCGCCCGCGGCACCGGCGATCAACTGGCCGAAGATCGACAAGGAGCTGGTCAAGACCAACTTCTTCGAGTACCTGGACTTCGCGCTGCAATTCGCGCCGCCGGGTCCAGAGGAGAAGGAGATTCGGGCGAAGCTCGCCAGCATCGGCATCGGGGCGGGCAAGAAGTTCGACTTCAAGGACCTGTCTCTCGAGCACAAGGCCGCCGTCGGCCTTGGCATGAAGGAGGGCGAAGACAAGGTGACCAAGGCGGCCGACAACCTCGGCAAGGTCGTGAACGGCTGGAAGATGAGTAACGCCTTCGGCAACCGCGAGTTCTTCCACGGCGACTGGCTGCTGCGCGCCGCCGGGGCCAAGGGCGGCATCTACGGCAACGATGCCGTTGAGGCAACTTACCCCTTGACCAAAACCCTGGCCAGCGGCGAAGCGCTCGACGGCAGCAAGCACGACTACACGCTCACCTTCGCCAAGGATCAATACCCGCCGGTGAATGCGTTCTGGTCGGTGACGATGTACGACGGTAAGACGCAGCTCCTGATCGAGAACCCGATCAACCGCTACCTGATCAACTCGCCGATGCTGCGGGAGCTGAAGAAGAACGCGGATGGTTCGCTGACGCTGTACATCCAGAACAAGTCGCCGGGCAAGGACAAGGAATCCAACTGGCTGCCCGCGCCGGACGGGCCGATCTACCTGGCCATGCGGCTGTACTGGCCGAAGACGGAGCCGCCGTCGATCCTGCCGCCCGGCGAGGGTACTTGGCAGCCGCCGGCGATCGCGGTGGCGAGGTGACTGGCGATCAGGTGGAAGGGAAGGGAAAGCGCAAATGAATGACTCCCGCTCCACGCGAGTCGGCGGCACGCTCGCCACTGCCCCGGCCCGGGCCGAGGCGAAGCTGAGCGCCGAGAACGCAGTCGGGAGTTCAACGCCGTGCTCGACGACTTTCTGGGCCGTGTGAAATGAGAACTTCCCCTGCCCGCGCGCGGCCCGCCCCGTTGCGGCGAATGCAAGAAGGCGCCGCAGGCATCGTTGTGGGAGAAGCTCGAGGCCGCGTTCGCGAAGGTGGAAGCCGACGCCAAGGCTGCGCCGCAAGACGCATTGCAGTCGTTCGCGGGGGCCCTATATGATGGCCGCTCGCGGCGTCGGTCTACTGGAACATGCAGGTCGCGATGATCGTCGGCCACTTCTTCTCCTACCCCGCCAACTGGTGGCTGATCCGGGCGGGCGTGAAGCAGCCCTGCGCATGAGGCCGGGCAAGGACATGCTATCGAGCCGACAGCACGCGCCGGCCCTGCTGCCGAAGCGGGTCGCTCATCGATCGCGGGGACAGCACAGCGAGCGCTATCCGGATTCTGTTCGCCTCTCCGCGCTCGCCCTCCTCGCGCCGGGCTGGCTCGTGATCTGCCGGATTGCCCATGCTCCAGAATCGGCGATATTGGAGCGTATGGCATGTACTGGCCGAAGGAGAAGGGCTCGTCGATCTGAACGACACCTGGAAGCCGCCGGCGGTGCAGAAGGCGGGCTGACGTTTTTGGGCTGAGGCGGCGCGCAAGTGGGGAGCCCGCCTTGTCCGTCGATCGTTCCCCGCATGGAGAAACCTCAGTGAACCTCGAGCAATTCGTTCTACCCCTCGTGATCTCATCCGTGGCGGCGAGTGCTTTCGCGGCGGACGCCAAGAAGCCGGTCGCGGAGAAGCCCATCGCGCAGTGGACGTGCGCGGAATTCATCGGAGTCGACGACCAATTCAAACCCAAGGTGGTCTATGCGGCCACGGCCTACGCGAAGGGTGGCAAACCCGAAGCTTCGGTGATCGACGTCGAGGGCACCGAGAAGGTCACGCCGATGATCATCGACGAGTGCCAGAAGGCGCCGCAGGCTTCGTTCTGGCAGAAGCTCAAAGCCGCCTGGGCCAAGGTCGAGGCGGACGCCAAGGCCGAGATGAAGAAGATCGAGAAGAAGATGTAGGCGACCGCCGTCAGGCACATACGGTCCGCCGTTCGGCGCGGGCGGTCGGCAGTTCACTCGAATAAGAAGTGCGCGCAGGCGAGACGCAAAGTCGCCGCGCGC